>CAZROY010000001.1:0-5548 GCA_964601885.1 uncultured Sulfurovum sp.
TAATATAATGTTAAAAAAAATTAAAGTGGTTAATGTATGGTAATAGTAAATTCAATAAAAGAGTTAAAAGAGAATATGGCAAATTTCAAAGGAACGGTCGGTTTTGTTCCCACTATGGGTGCTTTGCATGAGGGGCATTTAAGTCTTATTAAAAGAGCAAGAGAGGAGTGTAATAGAGTTGTTGTCTCAATATTTGTAAATCCTACACAGTTTTTAGAAGGAGAAGATTTGGATAAATATCCAAGAAGAGAGGAGGCAGATAAGCAGATATGTAAATTGGCAAAGGTTGATACTCTATTTATGCCAACAGTAAATATGATGTATGGAAAAGATGAGTTAAGAGTGGAAGCTCCAGCTATTAGAGGTTTTATTTTAGAAGGGAGTCAAAGGGCAGGTCACTTTAATGGGGTGTTGCAGATTGTAATGAAACTATTTAATCTAATGTTATATAATAAACCACAAAAACTTAGGGCATATTTTGGAAAAAAAGATGCTCAACAGTTAATTTTGATAGAGCAGATGGTTAAAGATTACTTTTTAAATGTAGAAATTGTCCCTTGTGAGATTGTTCGTGATAGTGATGGGTTAGCTCTTAGTAGTAGAAATCTATATCTTAAATCTAAAGAGAGAGTAGAGGCATTAGCTATATCTAGGTCTTTAAAAAGAGCTTCAAAATTGGTTATGCAAAACATATTAGATAGAGACTCTATAGTAAAAGAGATGCGAGAGGTAATGAAGGGTATTGAGATAGAGTATATAGCCATTGTAAATAGAGAATTTAAAGAGATAGATAGAGTTGAGATTACAAATACTATAATATTGGTAGCCTCTAAGGTGGGAGGGGTACGATTAATAGATAATATATGGATTTAATAAAAAATAACCTTTAAGAGCATATTAGATATAATATCTGCCAATTTTAGAATTTAAATATTTATATAACTAAAGGGATTTTATGAGTGATTTGATTGAAGAAAATCAAGATATACAAGAGGTATTAATAGAAGATAGTATGAAGGGTTCTTACCTTGATTACTCTATGAGTGTTATTGTGGGTCGTGCATTACCAGATGCTAGAGATGGGCTTAAACCTGTTCATAGAAGAATTCTTTATGCGATGAATGACCTCAATTTATCTCATAGAACTCCTTATAAAAAGTCGGCTAGAATTGTAGGAGATGTAGTGGGGAAATATCACCCTCATGGAGATACAGCAGTTTATGATGCTTTAGTTCGTATGGCTCAGGATTTTTCTTTAAGAGAACCTCTAATAGATGGTCAAGGTAACTTTGGCTCTATTGATGGTGATAATGCGGCCGCAATGAGATATTGTGTAACTGGCGATACTATTATTAAAACAGATAGGGGTCTTGTTTATATAGAAGATTTGGTCAAAAATAGTAAATTAAATAGTGATAATAGTTTAAATATAGAGGTTTTGTCTATAGGTAATAATAGAAATAGAGCTTCTAAATTTTTTAATTCAGGAAAACAGACTATATATGAGTTAAAGACTAAAGAGGGATATAGTATTAATGGAACTGCTAACCACCCTATCTTAACAGTAACTAGTGATAATAGTGAAAAACCTACTTATAGCTGGAAAAGATTAGATAAAATCTCTTTAGATGATAAGATAGTCATTGATAAAAGTGGAATTAATTTAAGTGGTAAAAAGATAACTCAAGAGGAGAGAAATAGAGCTATTATTGCAGGTCGCTTACTCTCTGAAAAATTAAATAGTAATTTAGAATTAGAAGATAAAAGAGTTCCTAAGTTTATATTTCAATTTTCAAAAGAGGCTCAAGAGATATTTTTACAACATCTATTTAATAGAAATGATAGTTTTTTAAGAGTGAAAAAAGATACTCTTTATATTTCATGCCCAATAGCAAATGAGAGATTATTACAAGATATTCAAATTTTACTTTTGGAGTTTGGAGTTGTTGGAAAGATTACTCAAGTTTCAAATCAAGATGAGGTGAGACTCTATCTTGATAATTTAGAGTTTTTAAATAGCAACTATTATTATGCCTCTGTAAAAAGTTGTCAAAAAACAGATAGAGAGGATATAGTCTATTCAATTAAGGTAGATAGTAGCTGTCACTCTTTTGTGGCTAATGGATTAATAAACCACAATACTGAAGCTAGAATGACAAAAATTTCAGAAGAGTTACTAAAAGATATAGAGAAAGATACAGTTGATTTTGTACCAAATTATGATGACTCTATAAGTGAACCTGATGTACTCCCATCAAGAGTCCCAAACCTACTTTTAAATGGTTCAAGTGGTATAGCGGTTGGAATGGCAACAAATATCCCTCCACATAGATTAGATGAGTTGGTAAAGGCACTTCTATATCTAATAGAAAACCCAAATTGTAAAGATAGCGAGATTTTTAATATTATACAAGGACCAGACTTCCCAACCGGTGGTATTATATTTGGTAAAAAGGGGATATTAGATGCCTATAGTACAGGACGAGGTCGAATAAAAATTAGGGCTAAAGTGCATATAGAAGAGAAGAGAAATCGAGAGGTTATTGTTGTAGATGAACTTCCATATCAGGTTAATAAATCAAGGGTTATTGAGAGTATAGCATCTTTAGTAAAAGAGAAACATATTGATGGCATATCTGAAATTAGAGATGAGTCTGACCGTGACGGTATGCGTATAGTAATTGAGCTTAAAAAAGATGCTATGAGTGATATTATCCTAAATAATCTCTACAAAAGCACACAGCTAGAGGTAACATTTGGCATTATTATGTTGGCTATTGCAAATAAAGAACCAAAGGTATTTAAACTTCGTCAACTACTAGAATTATTTTTAAAACATAGAAAAACTATAATTATTAGACGAACCATATTCCAATTGGATAAGGCTACTGCAAGAGTTCACATATTAGAGGGGCTAAAAAAAGCTGTTAACAATATAGGTAGGGTTATTAAAATTATTAAAGAGAGTAAAGATAGTGAAAGGGCAAAAGAGGAGTTGATGAGTGGCTTTGAACTATCTATTACTCAAGCTGTTGCAATTTTAGAGATGAAGCTTAGACGATTAACCGGTTTAGAGCAGGAAAAAATAGATAGTGAGTTGGCTGAGCTTTATAGAGAGATTGAGTATCTCCGTTCTATTTTAAAGAGTGAAAATATTTTAAATGGTATTATTGCTAAAGAGTTAAAGGAGATTGGAGATAGTTTTAAAAGTAAAAGGCGAACAGAGATTATAGATGATTATGATGATATTGATATTGAAGATTTAATCCCAAATGAACCAATGGTAGTAACAATTACCCATAGAGGATATATTAAAAGGGTGGCAGTTAAACAGTATGAGAAACAGAAAAGGGGTGGCAAGGGTAAAATTGCCCTTACAACTCATGATGATGATTTTATAGAGCAGTTTTTTATTAGTAGTACACACGATACTCTAATGTTTGTGACAGATATGGGTCAACTCTATTGGTTAAAGGTGTATCGAATTCCAGAGGGTAGTCGAATTGCAAAAGGTAAAGCTGTTGTAAATCTAATTAATTTAAGACCCAATGAGAAAATTATGTCTATTATTCCAACTACCGATTTTCATAAAGATAAGAGTTTAGTATTTTTTACAAATAATGGTATTGTAAAGAGAACAAATTTAAAAGAGTATTCAAATATTAGAGCAAACGGTATTAGAGCTATAAATCTCGACGACCACGATTCATTGGTTACTGCAAAAATAGTAAAACCAAATACAAAATGGCTATTTATTATAACTAAAAAGGGACAGTGTATTAGATTTAAAATAAGTGATGTAAGGGAGATAGGAAGAGCGGCTAGGGGAGTCACAGGTATTCGATTTAAATTAGATGGTGATTTTGTATGTGGTGCTACAACTATAGAAGATAAGAATGATGAGTTATTAATGCTTAGTGAAAAGGGCATTGGAAAACGGACAGTGGCTTTAGAGTATAGAGAGCAGAGCCGTGGTGGAAAAGGTGTAATTGGTATGAGACTGACAGCTAAAACTGGTGATGTTGTTGGAGTTGTATTTGTAGAAGATGATAAAGACCTTATGTGTTTAACTAGTATTGGAAAGATGATAAGGGTTGATATGCACACTATTAGAAAAGCAGGACGAAATACATCAGGGGTTAAAGTTGTTAATGTTGAGAAAAAGGATATAGTAGTGAGTATGGCAAAGTGTCCAAAAGAGGAGACAGATAGACCCGATGTAGTAAATGATGAAATTTTATAAAGTATAGGAAAAAAATTAAAAGATGAAGATACATTTTATAGGAATTGGTGGAATAGGGCTTTCAGCATTAGCAAAATTTTTAGCAAATGACAAACATGAAATAAGTGGTTCAGATATTAAACAGAGTGAAATTACAGATGATTTAGCTCTAAATTTTGGAGCTAAAATAACTATACCTCATCATAAAGATGCGGTGATTGGAGCAGATAGAGTTATATACTCGGCAGTAGTCCGTCCCAATAATCCTGAATATAAAAGTGCAAAAGAGTTGGGAATTGAGCTTCTTTCAAGAAAAGAGGCATTAAAAAGTATTTTAGGCAATAAAGAGGTTTATGCTGTAGGTGGAGCACACGGTAAGAGTACAACTTCAGCAATGTTATCCTCTATTATTCCAAATTCCAATGCTCTAATTGGTGCAATAAGTAAGGAGTTTGGTTCAAATGTAAGATATGCCAATAATGATAGAGTGGTTTTTGAGGCAGATGAGAGTGATGAGAGCTTTTTAAACTCCAACCCATATTTAGCTATAGTAACCAATGTTGAGCCTGAACATATGGAGTATTATAATTATGATGAAGAGAGATTTTATAATGCTTATAGAAATTTTTTAAATCTATCTCAAATTAGAGTAATAAATGGAGAAGATGAGTTTTTATCAACATTAGATATTGAGGCTATTAGACTATATCCATCAAAAGATATAGATGCGGTTGAGCTTACTTTAGTAAATGGAGAGCCACACACTAAATTTTCTTTAAAAGATTTTGGTCAATTTGAAGTTTTTGGTTTTGGATACCATATTGCTATTGATGCTAGTTTAGCAATTTTGGGTGCTTTAGAGCTAGGTGAAGATATTGAAGATATTAGAAGAAATCTTTTAAATTATAAAGGAATTAAAAAACGGTTTGATATTATTCAAAACTATGAAAATAGTGTAGTAATAGATGATTATGGACACCACCCAACAGAGATAAAAGCTACTATGAGTTCACTTAAAACATATAGAGATTTAAGAGGATTTAATAGATTACAAGTTATATGGCAACCACATAAATATAGTAGAACTATCGATAATCTAGCTGGATTTGTTAAATGTTTTGAAGGGGTTGATGAGTTGGTTATCTTACCAATTTGGAGTGCTGGAGAGTTAAAGGTAGAAATAGACCTAAAGGGTGCATTTAGCAGATATAAGCTATATATGGCAGATAGTATAACGAGAAGAGATGGTATAGTACAAGTTATTAAAGATGGTAATATTATTACAGAGTATCATGAAGGGCTTACTGTAGCATTTGGAGCGGGGGA
>CAZROY010000002.1:0-7030 GCA_964601885.1 uncultured Sulfurovum sp.
AGCTGAAGCCATACAGTGTCTAGCATTAGGGTCAATGGCATTTGAACGGAAACCACCTTTCATCATTTTTTGAGCAGCATAACCTTCCATTACAGTATATTGACCTGAAGCAAATACAGCTACACCCTCTGGACCACTAGCTTTTAATGCCTTTTTAGCATGTTTTTCCATCTCATCAAAAGCTCTTTGCCAAGATACAGGTTTGAATTTACCTTTTTTATCAAACTCACCCTTATCATTCATTCTAAGAAGAGGAGTTTTTAGTCTATCTGCTCCATACATAATTTTTGCATTAAAATAACCCTTAATACAGTTTAATCCTCTATTAACTGGTGCTGCTGGGTCACCTTTTACTGCAACAATTTTACCACCTTTTGTAGCGAGCATAATTCCACAACCTGTACCGCAAAATCTACACGCTGCTTTGTCCCATCGCCAGTCTTTTTGAGCATCATTTGATGCTGCTTCAAGATTAGATGGAACAGCAATTCCTACTGCACTTGCAGCTGATGCTGCTGCTGCACTTTTTAGAAAATCTCTTCTATTCAAAGCCATTCTTCTTCCTCCTAAATGTTAGTTTGTTATAAAAGCATTATAACTTAGTTATAACAATATCATAACTCTTTTATGTGTAAATTGATATTGGTCAAGAGTATATCTGTTTGAATTAGAATTTAAATGTTTAGAAGATTTACATTAATAATTTTAAACAACCACTAATATAAGTAACAATTAAGATGTGAACTCTTTATTTTTATCTTAATCTCTTTTAATATATAATTTGAAAAATTAAAATAATGAGTAATAAAAGGAGTAGCGTGATTATAGATAATATGGTATTGGAAAATCTTGAAAAACTATCTATGTTAAAAATAGGTGAGAATAAAAAAAAGGAATTAACAGAACAATTAACAGAGATTTTAGCTTTTGTTGAGAATTTAAATGAGTTAGATACATCAAATCTTGATACTTCATTTTCAACATTGGCTGGAGGTACACCAATGAGAGATGATATTCCAACTTCAAATCCAAATATTGCGAAAGAGATATTATCTCATGCACCAAATAGTAAAGATGATTTCTTTATAGTTCCTAAAATAATAGAATAGTTTAAAAAATTAATAGTACAATAAGAAATTAAACATTAATTTGAAGGATAATCTCTTATGGCTATTGATATAAAAAAACTACTACAAAGTGTTGTGGCTTATGGAGCATCTGACCTCCATTTAGTAAGTAGAAGTGAACCACAAATTCGTATAGATGGAACTCTAAAAGCTGTTAATCTACCTATTTTAACAGGTGAAGATATAGAGGAGATGACCTATGCTCTACTTACAGAAAAGCAGAAAAAAATATTTGAAGAGGAATTGGAACTTGATTTTGCTCTTTTAATACCAAATGTTGGAAGATTTAGAGCTAACTATTATAAAACTCTTGGTGATATTGCGGCAGCTTTTAGAATTATTCCAACTAAAATACCATCACTTGACGATTTAGATGCCCCAAAGATATATAAAGATTTAGTAAAACGAGAGAAAGGTTTAGTTTTGGTAACAGGTCCTACAGGTTCTGGTAAATCAACAACTTTAGCGGCCATGTTAAATGAAATAAATTTAACAGAATATAAACATATTATCACTGTTGAGGACCCTGTTGAATTTATCCATGAAAATAAAAAATCTGTTTTTTCACATAGAGAGGTAGGAACAGATACTAATAGTTTTGCAAAAGCTTTAAAGTATGCTATGCGACAAGACCCAGATATTATACTAATTGGAGAAATGAGAGATAAAGAGACTATAGAAGCCGCTTTAACAGCAGCAGAGACAGGTCACTTGGTTTTTGGGACACTTCATACTAACTCTGCACCGGGTACGATTAATCGTATTATTGATGTATTCTCAGGTGATGAACAGGGACAAATTAGGGCTATGATTTCTACATCTCTTGTTGCTGTTATATCACAAGTTTTACTACCAAAACATGGTGGAGGAAGAGTTGCCGCACCTGAAATTATGATAACAAACCACGCTATATCAAATTTAATTAGAGAAGACAAAGTACATCAACTCTATTCTCAAATGCAATTGGGTCAAGGCAATAGTGGAATGCAGACTCAAACCCAAGTTTTAGAAAGACTTGTTAAAAATGGATTGATAACTAAAAATATAGCTATTCAATTTGCTAACAAACCTGATGAATTAAAAACAAAAATTAATTTTCGTTAGATAACATAAACAAATATCTATATAAGTTAAGGTATAATTGCCCCAAAAACTAAGGTACTATAAAATATGGAATTGACTACGATTGACTTTGTTATAATTGGACTTATACTATTTTTGAGTATAAAGGGGATAGTTACCGGTTTTACAAGAGAACTTTTAAATTTCGTTGGACTTGTTGGAGGTATTGCATTAGCTTCAAGAGTTAGTTTAGAGGTTGGTAACATAATAAATAATAATCTCTATCCTATTGAGAGTGACCCAACTTTAAAATTGACAGGATTTATAGTAACACTTTTAGTCGTTTGGATACTATTTAGTCTTATCTCTTCGATTATGAATAAAATTATGTCAGATTATGTATCTATTTTCAGTGCATTATTAGGTTATATGATGACAGCATTAAGATATATAGCAATATTCTCATTAATCTTAATAGGTATTCAAAAATCTGATTTTTTATCCGAAAAACTATCTGAACATTATGCAAATAGTAAACTTCTTCCACTATTTATTGAGGTTGGAGAAGATTTATTAAATGAAGATAAAAATAGAACTAAAGAGTCAAATGTGACAAAAAGTAGAGATATAAATTTAAGTGCAATAGATTTTAAACCCTTGCCGTTAAGGACGGGGATATAAGGAATATTATGATATAATTCTTTTGACAAAAAGTAAGTCAGCTTTTTTAAATATTTAATTGCGATAGGGATTACCGTTAAGACCTTTTAATATCCAATATTAATTGGAGTTTCTAGGAAACTCTATCATTTATGGTAGGGTAGTTCAGATAGCATTTCAAACCAAGTGATGTAATGATAAATAAAATTTTAACCTATGAAGATCTCCTAAATAGATTTAAAAAGTTACTAAAAACACGAGCTTTAAAATATACTAGACAAAGAGAGTTAATTTTAGAGATTATTTATAATAATCAAGGACACTTTACACCTGAAGATATTTATAATCTTATTAAAAAAAGTTATCCTAATGTTAAATTAGGAATTGCTACAGTATATCGAACTCTTGCCCTCTTAGAAGATGCATCTATTGTTACTTCTATATCTTTTGGAACACAGGGAAAAAAATATGAGTTTGGATTAGGTGAACATCATGACCATTTAGTATGTCTTAAATGTGGGGCTATCGAAGAGTTTGTTGATAGTATTATAGAGAGACAACAAGAGTTAATTGCACAAAAACATAATTTTAAAATGACAAATCATATTATGAAAATAATGGGAATTTGTAAAAATTGTCAATTAAAAAATTAAATTATTTAGAGGAAGTTACATTGATATTTGAAAATCAATATATTCAAGAGAGAATTAAAAAAACAGAGAGATTAAGGGAGGAGGGTATTAATCCATACCCTAACAATATAACAAAGGGAATACCATCTAAAAAATTTTTGAATGAGTGCAGTTATCTTCATAATATGAAAGATGAAAAAAAAGATGATACAAAGATATATAAATTAACAGGACGACTTAAATTTATAAGAGTGATGGGAAAAGCAACCTTTGCTAAAATAGAGGATAGTGATGGTTTAGTCCAACTCTATTTTAATAGAGATGAGTTACCCACAGGCTATTATAATAGGGTTGTAAAAAAACTATTTGAGGTCGGTGATATTATAGAGGCTATTGGTTATCCATTTGTTACTAGAACAGGTGAGCTTACACTTCATTGCAAAGAGGTAAATATTGTGTCAAAAGCTATTTCACCACTACCTGAAAAGTTTCATGGACTTCAAGACCAAGAGCTAAGATATAGACAGAGATACCTAGATATGATAGTAAATCCTGATGTTAAAAAAACATTTATTATGCGTTCTAAAATAGTCTCTTCTATTAGAAGATTTTTTGAAGATAGAGGTTTTTTAGAGGTTGAAACCCCTATGATGCACCCAATACCCGGTGGTGCCAATGCAAAACCGTTTATAACACACCACAATGCTTTAGGAGTTGATAGATATTTGAGAATTGCACCAGAGTTATATCTTAAAAGATTAATTGTTGGTGGAATGGAAGCTATCTTTGAAATTAATCGAAATTTTAGAAATGAAGGAATTGATGCCACACACAATCCTGAATTTACCTCTATTGAGTTCTATTGGGCATATCACACATATAGAGAGTTAATGGAGATAACAGAGGAGTTATTTGATTATCTATTTACTACTTTAAATTTGGATAGAAAATTAATTTATGGTGAGATAGAGATAGATTTTTCTACACCATTTAAAAAAATATCATGGATAGATGCAATAGTTGAGATTGGAAAGGTACCCATTGATGTAGTAACAGATAGAGATAAAGCTCTAGCATATTTAAAAAATAGACAGATAACAGTTGATAATAATTTAACTTTAGGGTATCTTCAAGCTGAACTTTTTGATGAGTTTGTAGAAGATAAACTTATTAATCCAACATTTGTTACAGATTATCCTATTGATATATCTCCTCTTGCTAGAAAAAGTGATGATAATCCGGAAGTTACGGAGAGATTTGAACTATTTTGTGCAGGAAAAGAGATTGCAAATGGATTTAGTGAGTTAAATGACCCAATTGACCAATATGAGAGATTTAAGGCACAAGTTGATGTAAAAGAGACTATAGGTGATGATGAAGCTATGCAGATGGATAAAGATTTTATAAAAGCATTAAGTTACGGTATGACACCAACAGCTGGTGAAGGGATAGGAATTGATAGATTGGTTATGTTATTAACAGATAAACATACAATTAGAGATGTACTACTTTTCCCTGCTATGAGAGTTAGTCAACTACCTCATCATAAATGACGGAGCTTCCTAGAAACTATAACGATGAAAATTTACAAAATTGGTGCTAAATATCCACAAACTCCACCCCATCTGTTGACCCAATCAACAAATAACTTCTAAGTTTAGGTGTTCCACCATAAATGGTGGAGATTTATTATTTCCGAAATTAAGATAAAAATTCAAGACAATTTTCTATATTTTTTTGAAGAGAAGTAAGAGAGTATAATAAATGTAACGCCAACTAAACCTGTGACAACCTCTGGAATATTATGATAGTTAATGCCTATCAACATAAGAAAGGCTAATATACCAATAGCGTAATGTGCTCCATGTTCTAAATATACATAACTATCTAATGTTCCTTTGTCAACTAAATATATAGTAATAGAGCGGACAAAAAAAGCTCCAACTCCTAAACCTACCATAATGGTTATAATATCTGTAGTAATTGCAAATGCACCAATAACACCATCGAAACTGAAAGAGGCATCTAAAACTTCCAAATATAAAAATCCTCCTATGCCACCTTTAGCAATGGTAGATATTATTTTTCCATCAGCTCCATGTTTATGTTCAAGAAACTCACCAATAATATGAACTAGCAAAAACACAATAATACCCCAAATTCCAGCCCAAAGTGTAGCATATTTTTTAGCATCGTCCACAAAATAGATTACTCCAACTAGACAAAGTAGGCTAATCATTGTAGGAATGGTATTAATTTTTCCTAAGCTACTAAGATTTTTCTCTATAAAATGAAACCAATGAAGTGTCTTTTCATCATCAATTAAAAAATTTAAAAATACCAATAGAAGAAATATCCCACCAAAAGCTGAGATTTCACCATGATGTTCTATTAAAATTCTAGCATACTCATCGGGTGCATACAGTGCAACTTTCCAAACATCAAAAAGAGCTATATCAGAGGTTTTAGATACAATAATAAGTGGAAATAGTAGTCGCATTCCAAATACTGCAATTAATATACCCATAGTTAGAAATAGTGTTTTCCAATAGTAGTTCCATTTTTTTAATATAGAAGCATTTACTACAGCATTATCAAATGAAAAAGAGATTTCCATCAATATTAATATAACTGTAATTGATATTAATCTAATAGAGTTACTCACTCCCCCCTGTAAGTAACCCCAAATACCCATAGCAATAAGTGCTATTGTTGTGATAAGAAATGAATATTTAAAATGTTTCACAGCAAACCTTTTTTATCTATATTTTAACATAAAAAAATAGTTTGCAACTTTAAATATGGAAAAAATTATTTCTTAATTTTTTCTAAGAGCAATCTTACAACCTCTCTATCATCAAAATGAATTTTTTTGCCCTTAATCTCCATATAATCCTCATCACCTTTACCTAAAATCATTAAAACTTCATTATCTTTTAACCCTTTTAGTGCCTCTTGAATAGCAAACGCTCTATCAACCATCGCTCTAGTATTGGATTGGTCTTTTATACCTTTGAGTATATCTTTTATAATCTCCGCTGGGTCTTCACTTCTTGGGTTATCACTTGTTACAAAAATTCTTTTAGCAAATGTTGATGCAACTGTACCCATTCTAGCCCTTTTTGTTCTATCTCTATCTCCACCAGCTCCAAATACTACAACTATATCTCTATCCTTCATACTATCTAATACTTTTATCATACCATCATCTGTATGTGCAAAATCGACAATCACCAATGGATTGGTGCTGACCACCTCCATTCGTCCTGCCACTCCTGCAAAATTGGGAACAACTCTACACACCTCATCTATTGATTTTCCCGTCAACATAACAGTAGCACCAATAGATGCCATAAGATTAAAAAGATTAAATAGACCGACCATTGGTGATGTAAAAATTGCCTCGTTACTCAAGTGTCTAATATTTGCAACTATTCCTTCTTTAAGTGAAAATGCCTGAACTTTAAAGGTTGCAGGATTATCAACTCCATAACTTTGGGCATTAATAGGGTTGTATGTGATATTTTGAATATCATCTTTATTTAACAG
>CAZROY010000003.1:0-13503 GCA_964601885.1 uncultured Sulfurovum sp.
AGATATTTCAAGTTTAGGATTAAAAAATGTCAAAAAAGTTAATACTTCTTATTGGAGCACCGGGTTCTGGGAAGACAACAGATGGAAAGATAGTGGCTAATGAGTGTTTGAGTCAAATTACAAGTTACTCCTTAGGTGAAATTTTAAAAGATGAGATAAAGAAAGGTGGTAAGATAGGTAAAATTATCAATGATTATGTCTCAAAAGGTGATTTAATTCCAACATCTTTAACTATAGATGAGGTGTGTAAAACTATTCTTGATGCTCCTACTGATATTGTTCTTATTGACGGATTTCCACGAGAGATGGAGCATGTTAAAATTTTTGGAGATGTTATCAATAACTTTAAAAGGGTAGAGTTGCTATCTGTTATTGAAGTTAGAGTAAGTGAAAAGACTGCACGAGAGAGATATTTTCAAAATCACAATGAGAGTGAAGAGGTATTTAATCATAGTATGCAGGTTTATAAAGATACTATAGCTGAAATTGAAGAGTATTATAATAAACATAAGATATTAAAAGTTATCGATGGGGAGAGAGATTTAGATACTGTGGTTAATGATATTAAAGCATATTTAAAATCATTAGTTTCAATTCCTTTAACAGTATAGAACAGAAATTATCAATGTTACAAGAAAATATAGTAGAAAGCCTTTTGGGCAAAACGACTCAAAAAAAGAAGAGTAGAATTCCGGCAAAGTTGGATTTTTTACAAAGTGCGACGGGGCTAATTTTAGCCCTTTTTATACTCTTTCATCTTGTCTTTGAAGCATCTATTTTATTAGGAAAAGATGTTATGTATTCAGTTACAAAGATGTTTGAGGGTGAATTTATAATTGAAGGTGGTTCGCCACTATTTATATCAATTTTAGCCTTTCTTATATTTGCTATTTTTATCTTTCATGCTCTTTTAGCAATGAGAAAATTTCCAAACTCATATAGAGAGTATCTTAGATTAAAAACCCATGCACAACTTATGCAACATAGTGATACAAATTTATGGATTATTCAGATTACAACAGGCTTTATAATGTTTTTTCTGGGTTCAATTCATTTATATATTGTATTAACTCAACCTCAGAATATAGGACCATTTGCATCAAGTGATAGAGTCTATAGTGACCTATTTTATCCACTCTACTTTATGCTTTTGGTCTCTGTTGTGCTTCATGCTGGAGCTGGTATCTATAGACTTATTGTGAAATGGGGCTGGTTTGATGGAAAAAATCCAAAATCAAATAGAGTAAAAAGTAGAAAAATTGTAAAAATTATTACAACTATTTATCTTGTTCTTGGACTCTGTTCACTTATAACATATATAAAAATTGGATATGACCATCAAAAACATTACGGAGAGAGATATACGCCTACTATAAAGGGAAATTATGAAAATTAAATATACAGAGGCATTGATTATTGGTGGAGGACTTGCCGGACTTAGGTCTGCAATTGCTACAACCTCAAAGGGGTTGGATACTATTGTGTTAAGTTTAATTCCCGTTAAGAGGTCACACTCAGCGGCAGCCCAAGGTGGTATGCAAGCTAGTTTAGCCAATAGTGTAATGGGTAGAGATGATAATGAAGATGTGCATTTCGCAGATACTGTTAAGGGAAGCGATTGGGGTTGTGACCAAGAGGTTGCCAGAATGTTTGTAAATACTGCACCCAAAGCTATAAGGGAGTTGGCATCTTGGGGTGTTCCTTGGACAAGAGTTCATCGAGGTGATAGAGAGGTTGTAATAAACACTAAAAAAGAGACTATTACAGAGAAAGATGAGGCTCATGGTCTAATTAATGCTAGAGATTTTGGTGGCACAAAAAAGTGGAGAACTTGTTATACAGCCGATGCTACAGGACACACCATGCTTTATGCTGTAGCCAACGAGGCAATGAGAAGGGGTGTTGTGATAGAGGATAAGAAAGAGGCAATATCCCTTATTGTTGAGAATGGACACTGTTTTGGAGCGATAGTCAGGGACCTAAAGACGGGAAAACTTATAGCCTATGTAGCAAAGGGTACACTTATGGCAACTGGTGGATATGGTAGAATTTATAAACAGTCAACCAATGCTACTATTTGTAAAGGTACCGGTCATGCTATGGCATTAGAGGCTGGAGCGTATTTGGCAAATATGGAGGCTGTGCAGTTTCACCCAACCCCTATTGTTCCATCTGGAATACTTTTAACAGAAGGGTGTAGAGGAGATGGTGGAGTCTTAAGAGATAAAGATGGATATAGATTTATGCCTGATTATGAACCCGAAAAGAAAGATTTAGCAAGTCGTGATGTTGTTAGTCGTCGAATGTTAGAACATATTAAGAAGGGAAAAGGTGTTAAATCTCCTTATGGAGACCATTTATGGTTGGATATTTCTATTTTAGGTCGTGAACATATAGAGAAAAACCTAAGAGATGTGCAAGAGATTAGTAAAACTTTTAATGGAATTGACCCAGCAGACGAGGGGAAGAAGGGGTGGATGCCGGTTCTTCCTATGCAACACTACTCAATGGGTGGAATTAGAGTTACTCCAAAGGGTGAAAGTGTTAATTTAAAAGGATTATTTGCTGCTGGAGAAGCCGCATGTTGGGATTTGCATGGATTTAATAGACTTGGTGGAAACTCTGTAAGTGAAACAGTTGTAGCCGGTATGATTATCGGTAACTATTTTGCAGATTTTTGTAAGAGAAGAGATATTACAATCAGTACCACAGTAGTAGAGAAAGAGCTACAGAAACAAGAGGATTATATAGATTATCTTTTGAGTCTTGATGGAGATGAGAAAATATATGATATTAAAGATAAGATGCGAAATATTATGCAGGAGAAGGTAGGTATCTTTAGAAATGGCAAAGATTTAGATGATGCTGTAAAAGAGCTTAGTGAACTATTGGAAAAAACAAAACATATTACAGTGACAAATAAGTGTAAATTGTTAAATCCTGAACTAGAAGAGGCGTATAAAGTTCCAATGATGCTAAAGGTGGCTCTATGTGTAGCTAAAGGTGCAAGAGAGCGAAAAGAGAGTAGGGGAGCTCACTATAGAGAAGATTATTTAAAAAGAGATGATAAGAATTGGTTAAAAAGAACTATTACATATTGGGCAAATCCCGATGATTTAGAGCCAACTATAAAATATGAAGAGATTGATATTATGAAAATGGAGATACCTCCAGCCTTTCGAGGATATGGGCGAAAAGGGCAAATTATTGAAAATCCTCTAAGTAAAAAAAGAGCTGATGAGATAGAGAAAATTAAAGCCAACTTTAAAGGCGATAGATATGAACTTCAAGATAAATTAATGCCTTATGAGCTTCAAGATGAGTATAAAGCGAAGAATGAGAGATTAGAGGTAGGATATGAGTAGAGAGATAACTATAACAGCATTAAAATATAATCCATCAAATAGTGAGTCCAAACCAGAATTTGCAGAGTATAAATTGCAAGAGACACCCGGTATGACTCTATATATAGCCCTAACTAAAATAAAAGCGACTATTGACCATGATTTAAGTTCAGATTTTGTATGTCGTGCCGGAATTTGTGGTGCTTGTGGAATGATTATCAATGGAAAACCAAGATTGGCATGTAAAACTCTTACAAGTGAATTTAAAGATGGTAAAATAGAGTTATTGCCTCTTCCTACATTTAAACTTATCAAGGATTTATCAGTTGATACAGGTTCATGGATGAATGAGATGTCTATTAGAGTTAATAGTTGGATTGAGGCAAAAGAGAAGACCGATATAACTAAACTAGAGAAGAGGGTAGAGCCAGAGGTTGCACAAAAGATTTTTGAGCTTGATAGATGTATTGAGTGTGGGTTATGTGTTGCCAGTTGTTCAACTGCTATTATGAGAGAGGATTTTGTAGGTGCTGTAGGGCTTAATAGAGTGGCAAGATTTCAAATTGACCCACACGATAAACGAACAGATGCAGATTTTTATGAGATTATAGGTGATGATAATGGTATATTTGGGTGCATGTCGCTTTTAGCTTGTGAAGACCACTGTCCCAAAAATTTACCTCTCCAGAGTAAAATAGCCTATATGCGTCGAAAAATGGTGAAAGCTTAGATTTCCAATTTTTTTTTAAATATATTAAGTTTTTAATATTACTTTAAATGTTGTTCCTTTTTCAATTGTAGATGTGACCTCTATCTTTAAGTTGTACTCATCTACAATACTTTTAACGATATTTAGTCCAATTCCAAATCCGCCAACACTGTGGTTAAATCTACTATATCTATCAAAAACATCTTTAATTTTATCAGATTTTATTCCTACTCCTGTATCTGATATTAAAAAGTAGTTTTTTCGTAAGAGTATCTTTATACTACCATTTCTCTTATTATATTTAATTGCATTGGATATAAGATTATCAATAACTCTAGTAATTTTAACTGGGTCTATAAATAAAGTTGCCTCTTGTAAATCCAATTCAAATGAGATTTTTTTTGATTTTGCTAAAATATCAAAATACTCTACTCTATTTAAAATAAGCTTTTTTAAATTAATCTTTGCATCATGTGACTCTCTTTGATGACCAAGTACTAAGTAGGTTAAATCTTGATATAGGTGTGATACAGTTTTGGCTGCAATATTTATCCTTGATAGTTTTTTTATATTTTTTTTAGCCATAATAGATTTATCCATCATCTCAATATTTGCTAAAATTGCAGAGATAGGAGTATTTAGTTCATGTGTTGTATCTTTAATAAAGTTATCAAGTAGTTCAATAGAGTTTTTCATCGGTTTAAGGAATAGTTTTACAAAAAAGAGTCCAAATATAGCCAATACAATTAAAATAATACTACCAAATGCCAGAATATGTAGTAATGTCTCTTTATGCCAACTTCTATCCTCATCAATCTCTATAATTAGATACATAGCTCCTAAATAGTAATCATCAAGATATTTTACAAAATGTATTTTATCTCCTGCTCTATATATAGATTTATCAAGATTTACATTTCTGTTTTTTAAAGTAGAAAATATTAAAACTCTTTCTATATCATAAATAGCACTATTAAATCTATCATCTCTTGGATACTTATCTCTTGCGGGAAAATAGTGATGAAGAATTTTTAATCTTTTGACCTGTTCTGTAGCGTATCCAGATAGCACTGTTCTTTGATTAGAGAACATCAACTTCTCTTGACTTTGATAGTAGAAAATACTCAAAAGAGAGATAATTGCAAATACTAAAAAGATATATAGAGATAGAAATCTTCTAAGCGACTGTTTTTCATTGTTGCGAAGTAAACTTATATCCCTGTTTTTTGATGCTAACAATTCTTTCCTTGCCTATTATTTTCCGTATATTTTTAATGTAGGTTCTGAGAGCCGTATCACTTGGGTCTTCATCAAAATCCCATAACTCTTTATAAATTCTATCGTGTGATATAACTTCATCTTGATGCTTCATAAAAAGTTTAAATAGTGCAGACTCTTTATTTCCTAAGGTTTCAGCCTTATCATTGACGATTAATTCATTAGATTTTGTATTATAGTGTATATTTTCACCAATAGATATAAGGTCTGTTGCTTCATGAAAAAATCCTCTTCTTAGAAGTGTTTCTATACGAATAAGTAACTCTTTTAATACGAAAGGTTTTCGTATATAATCATCACAACCGCTTTGAAAACCTTTTTCTAAGTCATCAACTCCATTTAGAGATGTAATAAAGATAGATGGGGCTACTACTCCATTATCTCTAGCCTCTTTTAAGACAGTAAAACCATCAATACCGGGAGTATTGACATCTAAAAGAAGTAAATCATATTTACTCTCATACAGTTTATCTTGTGCCTCATATCCATCATAAGTACTATCTACAAAATAGTCTTCATCTTCTAAAAAATCTGTTATTGTCTCATTTAAATTAGCATCATCTTCAAGTAGTAATATTTTTGCTTTAGACATCTAATACTCCTAGTTAAAATAGTTATAATATCATTTAATATTATATCATAATTTATGATGCTAAACTACACAAATTGTCTTATCCAGTTAACTAATCTTTGAGAACTCATTACACCAGATGCTCTATCAACCTCTTTCGTCCCTTTAAATACCATTATAGTAGGGATACTACGAATGCCATAAACAGCACCTAAATCTTGATGTTCATCTGTATTTACTTTAAGAAAGATAGCCTTAAGTGGTAACATAAGTGTTGCCTCTTCATATTGTGGAGCCATCTGCATACATGGACCACACCAAGGTGCCCAAAAATCAACAACTACAGGAATATCACTATTGACTAGAACATGTAAAAGGTTACTCTTATCAACCTCTATAGGTTTATAGACCAACATCGACTCTTTACAACTACCGCAATTGGCTTTTACATAACTCTCTTTAATAGGTATTTTATTTACTTTTGCACAGTGTGGACATACAACTCTTATACTCATAATATATTTCCTTATTTTTATTTGTGTTATTATAACTCATAAATATTAACAACACATCAATATATATCAATAATTTTATAAATTTATATTATTATAGTAAAAACAATGGAGAGAGATATGAAAATTGTAAAATATTTGATTTATACATTTTTGTTATTTATAATAGGCTATATATCAATAGCATATATTTTAATATTTTTTCCTAAAAGAGATAAAACGCCAAATAGTTTAAAGAGTAGAACACTATATATATATTATGATGCTATGCATAGTGATATTATTATTGATATAAATAGAAGTCAAATTAATTGGAAAAAGTTTTTTCCTAATTTGTTAAAGGATAAAAATGGCGGTTATTTAGAGTTTGGTTGGGGAGATAGAGAGACATATTTAAATACTCCATCGTGGGATAATTTAAAACTATCAACTGCTTTAAAAGCTCTTTTTATTAATACCCCTTCATTAATGCATGTTATATATTATAATAATATATATGATTTTAGCCATATAAAAAAGATAAAGATAACAGATATTCAATATATGGAGATTGAGAGAAAAATTTTAGAGAGTTTTGGAGATAGAGTAATTTTTGTGTCTCATGGATATTGGGGTATTGATAATTTTTATAACTCTATCTATCAATATAATATTTTTAATACATGTAATAAATGGACAGGGGATATTTTAAGAGAGTCCAATATTACTATGAGTTATTGGACACCACTCAGTTATATGGTTATTGCATCTATATATTAACAACACTCCAATGCCGTTAGGCGTATGGAGTATCTTAATGTTAATAATGGAAAGTGGACTATTTAGTTACAAAAATCTAAAAGCATTCCATCTTTAACAGCCATATAGCTATCTTCTCCTACAAGCTGTTTGACTATTTCTAATCCAAAACATAAAGCGGTACCCGGTCCTCTTGAAGTTATAACATTTCCATCTACTACTACCATCTTATCTGCTCTGTATCCATCTTGTTTTATCTCATTCTCAACACTAGGATAACATGTATAATCTTTTCCTAAAACACCAGCTCTACTTAGAGCATAAGGAGCTGCACATATTGCTCCAACTAATTTCTCTCTCTCTTTAAACTCTTTAAGTAGAGACTGAACCTTTTTATTATCGGCTAAAGCATAAGTTCCGTCCCAACCACCCGGAAGAACCATCATATCAAAATCATCTGCCACTACATTTTTAATAGAAACATCGGCTTTAATGGTTATTCCATTTGCACCCAATACTAAATCTGTATCAAATTCACCATCAAGATAGGCTAGAGTTACCTCTATGCCACCTCTACGCATTACATCAATTAAAGATACAGCCTCAACCTCTTCAAAACCTTTTGCCAACGGTAATAGTACTTTTGCCATTATTAAATCCTTTTTTAACTGCAATTATAACCAAACTTTAGGTCTCATTATCCTAAATTAAGCTAAAATTCTATTTCATATTAACAAATTAAATAATTAGGATAAAATATAAGATGAATACTATAGAAAATAAAAAAGAGTTAAAAATATTGGCTGATTATGATTTAATTATAGATAATAGAATAAAAGATAATCTATTAAAAAGAAAAATTTTTGTGGATATAATAGATAACTCCATTATTAAATTCTACTCCAAAGAGAAACTAATACTATCTAAACTATATCCTGTACTTGACTCTATGGGTTTTGAGGTGGAAAAACAGGTAGCTTTTGATATAGATAGTATCTATGTTGCTAAGTTTAATCTTATTAATATGGATAAGAGCCGTATAAATGAAAACTCAAACCATATAAAAAGTGTTATATCAAGGGTGATTGATGGACAGATACCAAATAGTTGTAAGTTGCTAGAGCTTACATATAGAGTCAACTTTTCAATAAGAGAGATTGAACTATTTAAAGCTTTAGCAAAATATGAGAGTCAATTGGCGCCAGAGTATAACTTTGTCCGTATTGTTAGATTAATGACTAGATATTTATGTTTTAGCAAAAATGCACTAGCCTATTTTAAAGCTAAATTTGAACCATCAATTAAAAAAAGTAGAGCTAAAAAAATCTCTATTGCTAGAGATGAGTTATTGGGTTCATTAAGAGCTATAGAGAATATTAATGATGATAAGATTGCAAAAATGTTGCTTCTTATTTTAGATAATATTGTTCGCACTAACTTCTATCTTGAAAAGGAGACAATATCTTTTAAAATTGAGACAAAAAATATAAAACATCTACTTCATGGTGTTCAACCAAATATAGAGGCTTTTGTTTACTCCAAAGATATATTGGGTGTTCATCTTAGAACAGGTTATGTATGTAGGGGTGGGCTTAGATGGTCACAGAGATATAGTGATTATAGAGAAGAGGTAAAATCGCTTATGAGAGCCCAAGAGGCAAAAAATGCTGTAATTGTTCCAAATGGTTCGAAAGGTGGATTTGTTATTAATAACTCTGAGAATATAACTATGGAGAAGTTTACAAAACATTATAGTAGTTATATAGATGCTCTTTTGGATTTGGTTGATAATGAAGATAACTCTTTTAGAGATAAAAAGATTGTAGCTTATGATAAAAGAGACCCATATTTTGTAGTAGCAGCCGATAAAGGGACGGCATCTATGAGTGATATTGCAAACTCTATTGCCGTAAAAAGAGGATTTTGGTTAAAAGATGCATTTGCAAGTGGTGGAAAAAATGGGTATCACCATAAGAAATTGGGAATTACAGCAAAGGGTGCTTTGCGTTCAACTTATAGATTTTTTATTGAAAAAGGGATAGACTTTTTTAAAGAGCCAATTACTGTTGTGGGTGTTGGTTCATTAAATGGTGATGTATTTGGAAATGGAATGATAGATAGTCCATATTTTAAAGTATTAGGAGCTATATCTGAAAGAGATATTTTTATTGACCCAAATCCAGACCCGTTAATATCTTATGAGGAGAGAAAACGGTTATTTAATTCAAAAAATGGACATTGGAGTGAGTATAAAAAGTTCTCAAAAGGTGGGGGTGTTTTTTCGAGAAGCAGTAAGTCTATTACTCTAACTCCAGAGATAAAAGAGCTTTTAAACTATTCCCAAGATACTATTGATGCCGATGAGTTGGCAAGAGAGGTTTTAAGATTAAAGGTTGATATGCTGTATCATGGTGGAATTGGAACATATATAAAAAGTAGTGAAGAGAGTAATCTTGAGATTGGAGATAAAGAGAATGAGTATGTTCGAGTTGATGCAAATGATATAAGAGCCTACTCTATATGTGAAGGGGCAAATTTGGCAATTACTCAAAAGGCTAGAATTGAATATGCTCTAAATGGAGGGAAGATAAACTTAGACTCCATAGATAACTCAGCGGGTGTTGATACAAGTGACCATGAGGTAAACTTTAAGATACTATTTAATATTTTAGAGAATAGAAAACTATTACCAAAAGGAAATACTCTCTTAAAAGACTCTACAGAGTTTGTGGTAAAGAGTGTTTTAAAGACAAACTATCTTCAAGCTTTAGCTATATCACTAGATGAAGAGCGTTCAGAAGGGAATTTTGAGTTATTTGAAAAGGTGGTAACTATTTTAGAAAAAGAGATAGAAATTTTTAATAAGAGGGATTTTTTACTTAAAAAATTAGAGAGATATAATAATAAAATAATTAGACCAATTTTAGCCACAACTCTTCTATATTCAAAGATTTTTCTTCAACAATTACTTTTAGAGTCAGACATGATTTTAGATAAAGAGTTTGATTATTATCTCTTTAAATATTTTCCAAAACATCTAGTAGTAAAATTTGAAGATAAATTATCTCTTCACCCTTTAAGAAAAGAGATAATTGCTACCATTATCTCAAATAAGATTATAAATGCTACAGGCTCCACATTTATAGCGGATTATGATACTATGGGAAAAGAGAAATTCTTAAAAAAGATAAAAGCTTATTTAATATTAAATAGATTATTTGATGCTACAGATGCTAGAGAACTTTTATTTAATAGTGATTTTATTATTTCAACCAAATATCAATATCAAGCATTTTTATATATAGAAAATTCGATAGGATATGCTCTAAATTCTATGGTTGAATTAAATAATGAGGAGTTAAATTTTAATACTATTTTAGCATTTAAACCAACAATGCAGACTATTTTAGAGAAAATAATCTCTAATAACTTAATAAAATTTGATGGATTAGATATTGAGTTAAATTTCTTTTTAAATATGATAGGACATATCAAATTTATAGCAGAGGTATTTAAGATAGAGTTTAGTTCAAGTCACTCATTCCATGATGTTATGGAGGCATTTTTTGCAATTATTGATAAGTTAAATATTGCCAATTTTGTTAGAAGATTAGAGAGTAAAGAGAGTAATAATCAAAATGAGATACTTATTAAAGAGTTAACTCAACCAAATGAGATAGTAATTAAAAAACAGTTAGATACAATAGTTCGTTCAATCACATCTAAAGCCACTAAAGATTTATTAGATTTCAAACGGAAAGATGAAACTATAGAAGAAGCACTAAATAATTATCTTAAAGAGATAAATTTTGATATGGACTATTTTAAATCATTAGATTATAGAGCAAAAGGGCTATCTAATATCTTAATAGCTATAAACTATCTTACTGTAAAATTCTCAGCATAAACTATCCAATCTTTAAATAGTAAAAATCCCAATTGTATTTAGCAGTTGGGTTTAAAAATTCTTTTTATTTCTGTATTTGTGAATATACTCAATTATATCTATAATGTCGGCTTCTTTATTCAAATAAGGATTATAGTAATTACTATATAGAATGTAAGCTCCAGCAAATATTTCATCTACAGTAAGTTTTCTATTTCGTCTTTTAGATACTAATTTATCTTTAGTAACACCCCACCCTGCATAAAACGGCATACCAAAACAGTAAACCTCTTTATCTAATAATAGAGCTTCCATTCCCATACCTGAAGTTTTTGTATATACTTTATCAAAATATTTAAGTAGCTCTATAGGATTAATATTATCTTGTAATATATGACATGTTTTTGGAATATCATTTAGTTTAATATCAGACCTTTTTTTACCAATTAATACATCTGGGTGTATTTTAATATATATCTCATGATGTGAATTATCTTTAACAGCGGTCTCTATTATCTCTTGAGTTGTAAATTTATTTCCCAATCCATACTCCAATGAGCTATCACCTGCTGTTTGAGCAACTATTAATATTTTCTTTTTTGAATTATTAAGATAGGATAAATCTATGTTTTTAAAGTTATTATATTTAGATATTTTATACTCTATTATTTTTCTTTTTGCCTTTTTGGCTATTGCCATTAACTCTTTGTCATTTTTAAAATCATAACTATTTAATAACTTTTCTAGTTTTGATGGAGAGGTAGCATCATAATATACTCCTATATCATCTTTAATTATTGAAAAACTAGGACTACCTTCAATACCCAATTTAAACGAGCGAATAAAACCATCTTCTAAAAGTAAAAATCTATTTTTAGTTAATCTTCCCATAAAAGTTGCCCAAAGACCCGATTTTTTTCTACCCCAACCTACAAAAGTAACTTTTTTAAAAATATATTGTAAACTTTTTAGTTTTGTTGTATTTTCTATTTCTAAAAAATTTTTATTATTTTCTATAAGTGCTTGGGATATAGATATATATTTCAAGACTACTCCTTTTTAGATATGTCGTAATAGAGCATAATATTTCTTATAAATAAAGTTTTTAGCTTTTATTTTTACTCTATAGAGTAATGATTTATGGTAATTCTCTTTTTCAATAGTTAAAATCTCTAAAACTCTCTCTATTTGACACTTTTTTAATGATATGGGGTCAATATAGTGAGGATACAATATGTAAGCACCGGCAATAAGCTCGTCTAAGTTTAAAACCCTTTTTCGTCTTACACTAGTTTGAATATCGGTAGTCAAGCCCCATCCTGCATAAAATGGTAAACCATAACAGATTACCTTTTTGTCTCTTAATAATGCTTCAAATCCAACCAGAGATGTCATTGTGTGAACCTCATCTACTATATCTAATATACTATCAATACTTACCTCTTTTTCTATACTACTACAGTACTTTAAAGCTATACTATCTTCTATATAGCCTAATCTATTTCCACTTAGTACATCAGGGTGTGGCTTATAGATAATATATTCATTGGGATTACGACTATAAACCTCTTTAAGAAGTTCAATATTTGTCATATTATTGGCTCCATAGACCAAAGAGGCGTCTCCTTCGACTTGACCTATAACTAAAATGGTTTTTTGATTTTTCTTTTTATCCAGTTTAATATCTATATCTTTATATATATTATATTTGGATAATCTATTATCTACCAAATATTGCTTAACTCTCCTTGCTCTATTTAATAAATCTTGATTAAAATCATAACTGTTTAAAATCTCCTCCAATTCACTACTAGTTGTACTATCAAAATAGATGCCTATTCTATCTATTATGATGGAGTATGGTTGAGAGAAATCTACCCCTAAAGAGACAGAACGGATAAATCCATCTTCAATTCTATATAGTGGAATATTTTTGCTCTTTGCATACTCATCTAAGCCATCATACTCCTTTCTGCCCCACACTATAATTTTTTTGGCATTTTCCATTTTATTACTATCCCACTTAGATAGAAATATTAACTTTTCATTTGGAAAAAAAGGTTTCAGCCTAGACTCTTTCCACCTAGATATACCAAATAGATATATTTTTTTCATCTCTATTCCTTTATTTCGGAGACATCGCCATTTATGGCGGTTAGGAGAAATAATCAGTTTTACTAAAAATTAATCCCTCTTGACATTCTATCATAATTTGTATATAACTACTATATGAAAACTATAATGGTAACTAGAAAGAAAATTACAAAGTAAGTGTGAACAGTTAGGTATTATATTTCTAAATGTTCTTATTTTAACAATAAACCTGTAAAACAACACGATACCTATAAAGGTAAATGAGTTAAAAGAGGTTTATTTAGAACCTCACAAGGATATTTAATAAATGCAGATGTTAATGGCTCTGCAAATATCCTTGTCAAATTTTTAACAAGTAACGGTCAGCCTAT
>CAZROY010000004.1:0-4616 GCA_964601885.1 uncultured Sulfurovum sp.
TATTGTAGAGAAAACTAAAAATGGTGGAGCTGAAATAGTAAAACATCTCAAAACATCAGCATTCTATGCACCGGGTAGAGCAATATCGGCTATGGTTGAGTCAATTTTAAGTGATGAAGATAAGGTAATAGCTAGTTGTGCCGTTTTAAATGGAGAGTATGGATATAGTGGCGTCGCAATAGGTGTCCCATGTGTTTTAGGTGCTAGTGGAATTAAAAAAATAATTGAATTGGATTTTGATGAAAAAACACAAAAGAAATTTGATATAGCAGTTAAAGCAATAAAAGACAATATTGCTATCTTAGAAGATAGTGGTTTCTTTAACAACTAAATAGTTGTAAAATTTCACAATTTTGAAATTATGTATGCTTATATAGCATATAAAGCCTTTTAATATCCAATGTTGATTGGGGTTTTTAAGAAGCTCCACCATTTATGGTGGAGTAGTGACAATATTATATCACAATAATATTAAAATATATTGGCATTTGTTTCTCTTTTTAATAGTTTTCACAACTATATTCACCAGATTTTTTTAATACATATTTAGTTAACAGTGGACCTATAAACTCATGTACCATAGTGGTGGCAATAATAACATTTAAAATAATTGGTGCAATGGTCTCAAATCCTGTCTCATCTTGAAGAGACAATGCAAGTCCAATAGCAATTCCAGCCTGTGGGAATAGGGCAAGACCTAAATAATTTTGAACATCTCTACTAGCACCTGATATTTTAGCACCACTCCATACACCAACAACTTTTCCTAAAATTCTAAATGAGATATATAGAATAATAACCAATGGCATAGCTAGTAAAAAAGAGATATTTAGATGCATCGAAGATATAGTGAAAAATAGTAGAAATATAATATCTTTTAGATGATAATCAAACTCTTTTTTGACCAAATAAAACTCATTAGATAGATTTGACATAACAACTCCCATAACTAAAGAGGCCAAAAGAGGCTCTAATCCCCAATGTTCGCTTAGGCTATACACCAAAAATATCATACCCAAGGTTGAAGTTGTTTTAATACTACTATTATCTTTAAATATTCTATCAATAATTTCTGACATAACTGCTCCAGCTATACCAACTAAAATAGTTAAAATTATAATAGGTATCATTATAAAAAATGAGCCATAAGAGCAACTTCCAGATAGAATTATTGTGCTTGTAAATATTACAATAAAACTAAAAAATATTAATGAGATAGCATTATCCATAGCTACTACCCCTAAAAGAAAAGAACTAAATTTACCTTTTACTTTAAGTTCATGAATTATAGCTAATATTGTAGCTGGAGCTGTTGCACTTGATAAACCACCAAACAATACAGCAATAATTAATCTATATTCATTAGAAAATCCAAAATCTAAAAAGTCAAAGAGAACATAAAAAGATGAGCTAATAAATAGAAATGTAAAAATTGCCTCAAATATAGAGATAATTGCTATTTGTCTCCAAACCTCTTTTATTACATTGTATTTTAAGTTGGCACCAACAAGTACAGAGATAAGAGAGAGAGATAAATCTGTAATAACATGACTATCGTCTATAAAGTGTTGAGGTATAATATTCAAGACTTCTGGTCCTATAATAAGTCCTAAAATGAGATAACCAACTACATTTAATATTTTAGCTTTTTGACTTATAGATTTCATAAAAGAACCTATGACCAATATTAACCCCACAAAAAATAGCGTTTGCATTAAAAACTTCCTTCATAATACTTTATTTAATAATATAATAAGTTTCTATTTTTTTAACTATAAATATAGATTTTTAAATGAAAAATAGTGCCATTGCAACTATTTATAACCTATTTTCTATGAATAGAGAGATTGTTAATTTTTAATATAAAGCTTCAGGTTTTTTTTGATGGGTTTGAGATAGAATTCATTTTATGAAAAGATATATAATATTTTTAATACTATTTACACTACTTATGAATGCAAAAACTTTTACTCAAATTGAGTTTAAAGGTGATATTGACCTAATAGCAGGTGAATTTGATAGGGATACACTTCTAAAGATATGTCATATTGAGTATCCTCCTATCTATAAAGTTTGGAAAAGTGACCCTACTTTTGATAGTAAAGAGATAGATGAATTTGTAGATAGAGTTGTCTCTTATGCAAAGAGTTTAGGTTATTATAAAGTAAAAGTAAATGTCAAAACCAAAGATGATAAAATTATCTTATATATAAGAAAAAATAGAGCTATAAAGATAAAATCCATCAATATCACTCAAGGTTTTGAAAGATTTGCTCTGTTTAAAAGGGGAAAAAGATTTAAGACAAAAGAGTTTACCCAAACTAAGAAAGATATAGTTCGTTATCTCCAAGAAAATGGCTATCCTACATTTAAAATGAAGGCTAAAGCGGTAGTTGACTTGGATTTATATAGGGTGGATATTACAATAGATATTGATAAAGGCAAAGAGCGATATTTTGGAGAGCTAGACATTAATAATAGCTCCAAAATAGATAATGAACTGATAAAAGAGCAGATAAAATATGAAAAAGATGAACTCTATAATGTGTTAAAATTAGAAGAGAGTTATGACAATATATATAAACTTGGTGTATTTGATAAAATAGTTATGAAGCCAAATTTTAATAGTGGAAATAGTACAATACCTATTAATTTAGATTTATCAGAAGGAGACACCAAAGAGATTACCTCAAGATTGGGTTATGATACCTATGAGGGTGCAAGAGGTGGTATTGAGTATATTGACCACGACTTTTTTGGAAACTTAAGAGAGTTTAGATTGGGTGGAAAATTGACCCAAAAGGGGTATAAAGTCCATACAGATTTTTATGACCCAAAGGTTGTTGCACCAATTATTAGTAAGTTTAGTTTTAGAAATGAGTTAAGTTATCAAAATTGGAGATATGATGGATATAATGAAGGATTAATGATTGAGAGAGTCACTTTTGGAAAAGAGTTTATACATCTTAATCACTTTTTTGGTTTTCAGGTAGAGAATAATAAAATAGAGTCAGATAATGGAGCTTTACTTAGTGGAAGTTATCTTATTAACTCCCTATTTTATAAATTAGTAATAGATAAAAGGGACTCTTCAATGGACGCAAAAAATGGGTATTACACCTCTTTATATCTTGAAAAAGCTATGAAAGCATTGGCATCAGAGATGGATTATCTTAAAATATTATCAGAAGCTAGATATATTAAAGAGTATGAACCGATGATTTTTGCATTTAAAGTTAGATTTGGGTGGCTAAGTCAAGATACACCAATATTTAAACACTTTTTTGCGGGTGGAGCTATGAGCAATAGAGGTTATGAATATAGAGATTTAGGACCCCACTATGATGGTGACCCAATAGGTGGAGTAGGGCTAATAGATACCTCATTGGAGATAAGAGACTACTTAACAGATAAGTTTGCTATTGTGGGATTTCTCGACGCATCTACTATATCAGAAGATATAAATAAATTTAACTCTCATTGGTATAGAAGTTATGGTTTTGGACTTCGTTATCTATCTATCATTGGTCCACTTCGATTTGATATGGGATTTCAAGATAAGTATAATTTTGCAATTCATTTAGGTATAGGACAGGTGTTTTAAGGATTGTGTATGTTTTTTGAATTTATAAGATATAATCTTGTTGGGGTTATAAATAGTGTAGCAGGGTTTTCAATTATCTATATTTTAATGTTTTTTGGAGTTACTCCAACTATGAGTAATGCAATTGGATATAGTATAGGTTCTATTATCTCCTACTATTTAAATAGAAAATATACTTTTAAATCTGCTTTAAAGAGTAAAATCGTTATGTTTAAGTTTTTTCTAGTATTAGCTATAAGTTATGGATTAAACCTATTAACACTTAAGTATCTTATAACTATTATTAATCCATATTTAGCCCAAATTGGAAGTGCAATTATATATACTCTTAGCTCTTTTTTATTAATTAAATTTACTGTTTTTAATATTCGTTCCAACAAGAAAAAACTATATAAAAGCATAAATAAGTCACAAAAACCTATATAAACCTAATTTTAATGATAGACCCCTTATGCTTTTTTCTCATTCGCTAGGGTATAAATACCCTATTCATTCAAAATAGAGTGCCGCTCAGCTTGGCGTTAGGATAAGTTGAGAAAAATACGATACAATAATAAAAAAGATATTAGGATAAATAGTGGCAATACAAACTAAAAATGGCAAAGCATTTGAATATGCTATTTTAAAAGAGTTTGAAGAAAAATTACAAAAAATTACAATAGTCAATGTAATTGATAATGATGCTTTACAAACCGCAAAAAAACATTTTACTTTTTTTGAAAGTGATATTCAAAGTCAATTACTTTTATATGCAAGTTTTGCAGTAAATTTTTTAATAGATATTGAACCTAGATTATCTAATGGACTTGACGAAAATGATATTCTAGAGTTAGAGATTTTAACAGATGACAAAGGTCAGGTTGGAGATGTTAGAGATGTAGTAATCATAAGGTCAATCCAAAAATGGGAAATTGGAATTTCAGCTAAAAACAATCATAAAGCAGTTAAACATTCAAGACTATCAAACAAAATAGATTTTGGAGAAAAATGGATAGGTATCAAATGTTCAAAA
>CAZROY010000005.1:0-21437 GCA_964601885.1 uncultured Sulfurovum sp.
CGCTCAATAACTATTAATAGTGATGCCTTTTTAACAAAAATAGAGTTAAAAGGGGATATTAAATCCTATAGCCTATCTCTCTACAAAGGAGCTAAAAAGATACTTTATATAGACAACAGCAAAGTATTTTTTGCTAAAAAAACATTAAATAAAAGTTGGAGTAGTAGTGCAGTAGGTGCTGACATTTATATTAAATTAGATAAAGGGGTATATTTCCTCAAGATAAAAAAGATAGACCCAATTACAAATAAATCTATTAATGTAAAGATAGAGAGTGGAGTAATTAGACTAAATTATATTTTGCCCCTTTTTATTTTAATACTGCTATTTTTAGTATATAGTCATATTTTTAGAAAAGTAAGTATGTTTTCTATGTTTCTAATTGCACTTTTTATTATTTTAGGGTTTGCATTCAATCTATCTCTTCTAGTCCTAATTGCTTTAATATATTTTTTTATGAAAAGAGGGCAGTAATTAATGGTTAAAGCTATATTTATTCTATTTTCTATATTAACACTACTTAGTGGATATATGACATATCAAGGGGTGGGACTTCAAGAGGTCAAATCAATCGAAAAAAAAAGACCTAGTGTCCGTTCATCTTCTCATAGTGGAAGTTGGGGAAGTGGTAGTAGCTATAGTGGAGGATTTAGTTTTGGGAAATGAGAGAGTAATAGCTACTGTTAATAACACTATTAGCTATTTTTTACCAATTAAATTACACTGTTTTGTAATTCCACAAAGTGGACAGAAATTGATAATACCAGCAACTAAAGGGATTGCTCCTAAATAAAACCAACTATTTTTGCTATAGACTCCATATCCTATAAGTGCTGTTCCTAATATAATTCTAAATGGTTGACAAAATTTACTTATCTTTTTAGCATCCATATATAACTTCCTTTTATTTTTTTGATAATCTACCATAATTAAAATTTAATTTTTTTATGGTAAATTTGACTTAATTTTTGTCGAATGGATTATATCACAACATTCCTTATGGGTTTACGGAATGGGTGCTAATAGTTTTCTGAAATCATTTAACTCAAATAGTAGTAAATCTTTACTATTACTATTTACAAGTTCATTGGAAAATCCGTTTTTAGAAAATAAGGCAAATCTATTAACCTCTATACCAGATATTTTTGCCTTCTGTTTTAGTTTTGAGAGTTCACTTTTGCAAACTCTCCTATTTTTATATTTGCACTCACCCAATATAACCTCTCCATCTTTAGTTGTAGCCAAAACATCAAACTCATTACTTTTATCCCAATAGCTACCCATTGATTGTAATTGATTATGATAGTATTGATTGAGAAGGTCATTGGATAACTGTTCAAAAACTAAACTATTTAATCTTGACAAGTGCTGTTTAAAATATTTCAAAAACTCTTTTGATTTGTTCATAGATAAATGTGTACTATAAGGTTCTACAAATCCAAACCAAAAACGATAAAATGGCTTATGAAAACGAACCTTAGATTCAATTTTATAAGAACGAAGAGACTTGGCTAACTTCTGATTTGAGTATTTTTTTAATGGTGCTTCTCTTGAAGCTTCAAATCTTACAACTCCAAGTTCTGCTAATTCATTTAAAATTTTAACCCCTAATAACTCTCCAACTTTAGCCTTTCTAAAAATATTTGATAATCTAGCATCACCCCTAGCTACAGCTATTAATATATTACGGTATGGCTTTTGAAGTAGATAAGATGGCGATATAAGAGTTTCTAATTTAATATATTTATCAATAAAATCGGAACCAATTAAAAATTCTATATCATTGAATATATCCAACTCAATACTATCTTCAACTCCACCAAAAATAGCAAATAGCTCTATAGATTGTTCCAAATCCAAATCACCAAAATGGTTAAAAAATTTTTGAAATTCTCTTTTAATTATTTAATCCTTAATTTCAATTAAATATGAATATATCAGAAGGTGTCTCCTTTGCTAAATAACTAGAGGTTGAACCTACAAAAAAACTATCTTCAGAACTATGAGAGGCAACAACCACCAAATCTGGATTTTTTCTCTTGATATAGTCTAAAATCCCATAATTTAATGATAACATACTATCGGTTAATTCACCTATAACTCCTACATCTTTTTGAAAATCTTTAAAAATATTTAATGCTATCTCTCTATTCTCCTCTTGATACTCAATCATATCAATATAGCCTATATCATACATACTCATGGCTACAGCTACACTCTCATACCCATAAACTAGACTAAAGTCCGCACTATTAAAAGTTCTTTTTGAAAACTCTATACTATTTTTAGATTTTAAAGTTAAATCTGTAGGAATTAAGATATTCTTATACTCTTTATACTCTCTTTTTATAATAAGAAGTGATTTCTGAGACTCTCTTAATAGCTTCTCAAATTTAATCTGTTCTCCTATAATAATTAAATCTATATTATCCCGTTTCGCTTCAATAATAGCTCTATCGCTACTATCTCCAAAATAGACAAGAGTGTGATGCTTTATATTGGTGCTATTTAAGCTATTAAAAATAGTATCTATTCTATTTTTTACTCTATTTTTATCAATAGGTACCTCTTTTTTATAATAGGGCAAATCGAAAAATGGAATTTGTACTGTGTATAATATGATAATATTGGCATTAAATTTTTGGGCTAACTCAATTGACCTTTTTAAAATGTCTCGACTTAATTTAAAATCATCTATAACAGCTAATATGTTTTGTATTGATTTCATCATACATCCTCTTTTATTTCTATTCATTTATTTCGGAGACATCGCCATTTATGGCGGTGAGGAGAAATAATCAGTTTTACTGAAAATTAATCCCTATTGACATTTTATCATAATGTGTATATGATTACTATATGAAAATTATAATATCTTCAAGCTTCACCCTTTAGGGTGGAGTAGTTGACAGGAGGTAAAACTTGGAAATTTCTACTAAAAGTTATCAAATAGCTTTAATTGCCAAAATTGTAACATCATCTGTCTGCTCATGTATAAACTCATGAAAAGCCTCTAATATAACTTCTATCTGGTCTTTAGCTTTAAATGGTTGCAGACAGTCATATAGTCCAACAATTCGATTACCATACATAACTCCATCTATATTTTCACACTCAATAATACCATCTGTATATAAAAATATTGCATCTCCACTATTAAAAGGCGCCCAAACTACTCCATAAGAGCTATCTGCCTGTATTCCAATTGGTATCCCTTTAGTCTGTTCAGTATGTTTGAGAGATGGTTCTCCTAATGGGTCAAAGTGACCAGCATTTACAGACTCCAATGTTGATGTTTTATGATGAAATCTTAAAAAAAGGGCAGTTATAAATATACTACTGTCTTGATTATCATTGGAAAACACAGTATTAATTCTCTCAACCTCTGCACCAAAATCATCACTACCTTTCATAAGTTCAATTCTAGCAAGTGAGCGAAACTGCATTGATATTAAAGCAGATGCAAATCCATGACCTGAAACATCTGCTATTATAAAGACTGTATATTCTTTTGAGTCAGTTTGAAATACATCTAAATAGTCACCCCCAACTTCTGATGCAGAGACACAACTACCATAAACATCAAGTTGACTATTTTGTGGATAGCTTTTAGGAATTAATCTCTGTTGTATCTCTCTCGCTAATTGTAGTTCTTGCTCTATTTTTGCAAACTCTTTTAACTGTTTCTCTTTTTTTGTAATCTCCTCTTCTAATCTTTTATTGAAAAATTTTTGTAAATCATTAAACTTTTTAAGTTTTAATAGATTGTTTACCTTAAATCTTAACTCTATAACATCGATTGGTTTAGATAAAAAATCCTCTGCACCCATCTCTAAAGCTCTATATCTATCTTCTGTTTTAGCAGTAACAACAATTACAGGGATATATTTTAGAGGCTTATCATCTTTTAATATTTTCAATACCTCTAATCCTCCCATTTCTGGCATTGATAAATCAAGTATAATTAAATCAATGGGTTTCTCTTTTACATACTCTAATGCCTTAAATCCATCTAATGCAGAGACAATATTAATATCTTCTAGTTCATTTAGTGATAGTTCTAAAATAGTAAGATTTATAGGTTCATCATCAACTATTAAAATATTATTGATACTATCCATAATCACCTTTTTTTATATATTTTACCATATTTTTTTCATTATTAAAAACATAACCATTAGAAAAATGTTTAAAATTAAATTAAAAAATATAATTACATATAAAAATATATTTTATTTTATAAATAAAGGATATTTTTAATATTTTCTCATTATTATATTATATATAAAATAAATAATATAAAGGAACTATATGAACACCTCTGTAATGGCAATAGGAAATGCAAAAAAAATAACAATTTATGTTGAAAAATTTGATGTGAGCAATGTAAAAGAGATTAAAAAATCAATTGAACTAGAAATTAATAGAAAAAATAGTAATATTATTATTGATTTTTCAAGAGTTAATTTTATAGATAGCTCTGGACTTAGTGTTATTATTGCTATCTTTAAAAAACTAAAAGGTATGAGAGGTCAATTGAGACTTTGTGGACTAAATCCTCAACCTATGCAACTATTGAAAATTACTCAACTTCATAAAATATTTTCTATTGTTGATAACTGTAATAAAATAGTTTAAAGTAATAATTAAGTGACTAAGTCGTTTAATTTTAATCTTGATAAACCTCTTGGATATAATGTACAAATTATGGTAGAATATTAAAAGAGAAGAGAGGATTTTCAGCAAAACTGATTATTCCTCTTCACCGTCACAAATAGATAAATAGCAATACCTCCACAATAAGGAAATAGATGAAAAATAGAATAGTTATCCCTAGTAGTATAGAAAAGATTAGTACAGTTTATAATTGGTTAGAATTGTCTCTAAAAGATAGAGTAAATACAACTCAACTTCATAATATCTTACTTGTATTACAAGAGATAACAACCAATTCTGTTCTTCATGGAAATAGATTATCTCCAGAAAAAGTTGTCACCATTGATATTGAAATCAATCCCAAAAATATTATATTTGAGATAACAGATGAGGGAGATGGCATAAAGGAGCTTCCATCAAAAAAAGAGGCAAAAGAGTTAGACTATTTGGCTGAAAATGGAAGGGGTTTAAAACTTGCTGTCTTAATGAGTGATAAAATAGAGGTTCACGGAAGTACAACAAAAATACTCTTTAATAGGTAAATTAAAATTAATTTTTACACACAAATATCATCAACCAATTTTAAGTACTTTAAGATAAAATTCTATCTTAAAACGAGGGTTATAATTAATGATAAAGAAAAGAGTACTTGTAAAATTTTCAGGTGAAGCATTAGCTGGAAAAAGCGGTTATGGAATTGATACTAAAATTTTACATTTTATATCTTCAGAAATAAAGTCTCTTGTTCAAAATGGTAATGAAGTAGCTATTGTTATTGGCGGTGGTAATATTATTAGAGGTGTTTCTGCTGCCGCTGATGGAGTTATCAAAAGAACGAGTGGTGATTATATGGGAATGTTGGCTACTGCTATTAATGGAATTGCTGTTCAGGAGGCTTTAGAACACGCAGGACTTCAAACACGATTACTTAGTGCTATTAATATGCAGGAGGTTGGAGAACCTTTTATTATTCGTAGAGCAAAAAGACATCTTGAAAAGGGCAGAGTAGTCGTTTTTGCAGGTGGAACAGGTAACCCTTATTTTACAACAGATACCGCTGCTACTCTTAGAGCTTCAGAGATAGAAGCAGAAGTTCTTATTAAAGCCACTAAAGTTGATGGGGTCTATGATAAAGACCCAAATAAATTTGATGATGCTGTAAAACTAGACAAAATAACTTATGAACAAGCTTTAACAGAACATATTAAGGTTATGGACGATACATCTATCGCTTTGGCAAGAGATAATAATATGCCCATTATAATATGTAATATGTTTGAAAAAGGCAATCTTTTAGCAATAGTAAATGGGAATAGAGATTTATGCTCTATTGTGGAATAGAAAGGAGACAATTTAATGAAAATAGAAAAATTAACAGCACAGGCATTGGAAAGATTATCATTTGATAGATACCTATTGGCAATAGCTGTAGGTAAAAGAGCGGAAGAGATAGCAAAAGGTGCAACCCCACTTGTTAATATGGACCCAAAAGTTGATAAATTTACCGATATTGCTTTAGTTGAAATTGCAGAGGGTAAAATTATTGTTTCAGATGAGGGGTAAATATTGTGGAGGCTTTACTCGGCAAAGCAGATAAAATTTCTACTATAGAGGAGGCTGAGGAACTTCTCTTCACTTATATTGACTCTAATTCATGGATTATTCAAAAAGCACTTGAAATATCAAAAAATGCTCATAAGGGACAAACTCGTAAAACGGGAATACCTTATGTTATCCACCCTATTATTGTGGCTGTTTTAACAGCTATGATTTCCAATGATGAAATTATGGTTGTATCAGCTCTTTTACATGATGTAGTGGAAGATACAGATTTTACAATAGATGAGTTACAAGATATATTTGGTAGAGATGTTGCACTTTTAGTTGAAGGTTTAACTAAAATTGATGTTATTCGTGATGAGAAGTTAATCCCCTCACATTCAAATCAAAGGCTTATCTCTTCAGCTTTAACTTTTAGAAAAATGTTATTAACTTCTATTGAAGATGTAAGAGTTTTGGTTATAAAATTGTGTGATAGACTACACAATATGATGACATTAGATGCTCTATCTGAAAATAAACAGATTAGAATATCAGAGGAGACTATGGTTGTATATGCTCCTATTGCTCACCGTTTAGGTATTGGTCAAATAAAAAATATATTGGAAGATTTAAGTTTCTACTACATCTATCCCAAGGCTTATAGAGAGATTGATAGTTATATCAAGGGTCATGCTCAAAGTTTGCAATTAAAACTTAACACATTTATGCAAAAAATTAAAAATTTAATGGTCTTAAACGGTTTTAAAGAGAAAGATTTTGAGATATTTGGAAGAGTTAAGCATTACTACTCCATGTATCAGAAGATGCAGAGAAAAGGTATAGGAATTGATGAGATATTAGACCTTATTGCTATTAGAATTTTAGTTAAAAATGATATTGATTGTTATAAAGTTTTAGGACTACTTCATATTAACTATAAACCAATAATTTCACGATTTAAAGACTATATAACTCTACCAAAAGAGAATGGATATAGCACAATTCACACCACTCTTTTTGATGATGATGGAATAGTAGAAACACAAATTAGAACTTATCAAATGCATCAGACCGCAGAGTTTGGAATTGCTGCCCATTGGCACTATAAAGATGGTAGAGTAGATAAAAACCATATTAATTTAGATTGGTTGGAGTCGTTACAGTATCAAGATGACAATATTGAAGAGTTTTTTGCTTTAGCTAAAGGTGATTTATTCTCAGATGATATTTCTGTATTCTCTCCTGCTGGAGATAATTATACTTTACCAAGAGATGCAGTAGCTTTAGATTTTGCTTATGCTATCCACTCTGATATTGGAGATAAAGCTGTTTCAGCGATTGTTAATAAACAAAAAGCTTTACTTCTAACTCCATTAAAAAATGGTGATATTGTTAAAATTATTACAGATAAAGAGGCAACTGTTCGATGTTCATGGATAGATACAGTAAAAACTAGCCGAGCAAAAGCAGGTATAAAAAATGCTTGTAAACAGAAGATAAAAGAGTGTAATAGTTTAAGTGCAGTTAATATCTTCTCATTAGTCTTTGATATGCCAATAGATAGGGTAGAGACCCTATTTAATATTTGTGACTCTAAAGATAATGCTTTTAAACTCACTAGTAATAAACAGATATATAGTGATGTCATTAGACGCTTTATAACAATCTATAAAGATAAGTTGAGTGATGATTTTATATATCCAAAAGAGTTTATTAAAGAGCATTTTAAATTTATCTCCAATAAACCAATTGAAAAGATAGAGTTTGACTACTGTTGCCACCCCAAAATAGGTGATAATATTGTAGCTTTTTATAAAGATAATGGTGTAAACATTCATCATAAACTCTGTAAAGAAGCGTATAAAAAGATGAAAAATCATGAACCTATGGTGTTTATAGCGTGGGTCAGTAGTAAATCGTATCGATACCGATTAATTATTAGTCTGCAAAATCGTAAAGGGATATTAGCGGAACTTTTACATAAATTAGCTCTTATGGATTTAAATGTTTTAAGTATTGAACTTGGAATTACACACAGTGAGAGTGCAGAGTTTTGTAAAATTGAGATAGAGACTAAAACGCAAAATAGTAAGAAGCTAAAAGAAAAATTGAGTAAAAAGTTTAAACTAGTTGATATGATTAGTCTAAATGATGCATATAATAATAAATAGAGGTAATTATGTCAAAAAATAATAGTATAGAGATAGCATTAAATGAGGTAAAAAGAGGTGTCGTGGAGATTATAGATATGCCAAGAGTTGAAGCTCTTATTAAAGAGTTTTATGAACATGGTACTACTTTTACTGTAAAAGCTGGATTTGACCCAACAGGAGCAGATTTACATTTAGGACACACTGTATTGCTTCAAAAGTTGAAAACTTTTCAAAAACATGGTGGTGTGGTTCAACTTCTAATTGGTGACTTTACGGCTACAATTGGCGACCCTACTGGAAAAAGTGAGACTCGAAAAATTCTCGATAGAGATACCATTATAGCAAATGCTAAAACATATCAAGAGCAGGTATTTAAAATTTTAGATAGCTCAAAAACAGAAGTTGTATTTAACTCAACTTGGTTAGATAGGTTGGGTGCTAGTGGATTAGTGGCACTATCAACCCTATTTAATGTAGCAAGAATGTTAGAGAGAGATGATTTTGAAAAAAGATATAAATCTGGTCAAAGTATATCAATTTCAGAATTTTTATATCCATTACTTCAAGGTTACGATAGTGTTGAGTTAAAATCAGATATAGAGATTGGTGGAACAGACCAAAAATTTAATCTACTTATGGGACGACACTTGCAGAGAGCTTATAATATTGGTAAAGAACAGGCTATTTTAATGATGCCAATTTTAGAAGGGCTTGATGGTGTTCAGAAAATGAGTAAATCTTTGAACAACTATATAGGTATTACGGAAACTCCAAAAGATATATATGCAAAGATTTTGTCTATATCTGATGAGCTAATGTGGAGATATTATGAGGTACTTAGTGATAAATCTTTAGATGAAATAAAGAAAATAAGAGAAGATGTATCAAATGGCTCACTTCACCCAAAAATAGTTAAAGAAAATTTGGCTTTGGAGATAACTACTAGATTTTATAATAAAGAGTCTGCTACTATGGCAAAGAGTGAGTTTGATAATATATTTAAATCAAACAAGCTACCTACTGACATGGCAGAGTTTGAAGTTGAAAGTGGTATTTGGATTTGCAAAGTTTTAGTTAATACAAAACTTGAACCATCAACCTCACAAGCTAGAAGAGATATAAGACAGGGTGCTGTACGAATTGACCAAGAGAAAATTTCAGATGAGAAGATGAATTTAAGTAGTGGTGAGTATATCTTGCAAGTAGGGAAACGAAAATTTGCAAAAGTAAAGGTAAAGTAGTGTCATTTAAATCTTTTAAAATTGGAAAATATACCATTCAAAAGCCCATTATACAAGGTGGTATGGGTGTTGGTATATCATGGGACAAATTGGCAGGAACGGTTAGTTTAGAGGGTGGGTTAGGTGTTATATCAGCAGTTGGCACAGGTGTCTATAAAAATAGAGCTTACGCCAATAAGGTGGTAGGAGAAGGACATAGACCTCTTGATGCTATTAATTTTTACTCATATAAAGCTCTACAGAAAATATTTGATAACGCAAGAGAGATTTGTGGAGATAAACCATTGGCTTGTAATATACTCTATGCTCAAAATGAATATAATCGTGTTGTAGAAGACGCTTGTAAAGTTGGAGCAAATATAATAATTACCGGTGCAGGACTACCCTTAAGTATGCCAGATGCCACAAAAAATTATCCTCATGTCGCATTAGTCCCAATTATCTCAACAGCAAAAGCGTTACATATTTTATGTAAAAGGTGGAAAAAAACTCATAATAGGTTACCAGATGCCGTAGTTGTTGAAGGACCTTTGAGTGGTGGACATCAAGGATTTAAATATGAGGAGTGTTTTAAGGAGGAGAACCAATTAGAAAATATCTTACCTTCTGTTGTAGAGGAGGCTAAAAATTGGGGTAACATTCCTGTAATTGCTGCTGGTGGAATTTGGACTCATAATGATATAGAAAGAATGCTTAATCTTGGAGCTTCCGCTGTACAGATGGGTACACGATTTATTGGTACAATAGAGTGTGATGCAAGTGATGTTATGAAGCAGGTTATTATTAATGCCAAAAAGGAGGATATTGAGTTGTTTAAATCTCCTGTTGGGTATCCGGCTAGAGGTGTAAAAACTCAACTTCATATAGATATTGAAAATGGGACAGCTCCCAAAGTAGCTTGTATCTCAAATTGCGTTGCACCGTGTAATCGTGGAGTTGAGGCTAAAATAGTTGGTTATTGTATTGCGGATAGATTAACAGATGCGTATGATGGAATAAAAGAAAGTGGACTCTTCTTCACAGGTGCCAATGGTTATAGACTCAATGAGATTATAACCGTCAAAGAGCTTATGGAGAAGTTAATGAATGGAGAAGACAATTCTTAATCTAAAAAAAACTATATTACTATTTCTAGTAGTCTTTTTTTTCAATGGACTACTATCTGCAGATAATTATTTTGTGAAAAGTAAAATACAAAAGGGTGAGTTGAGACTATACTTCTCATCAGAAATAGAGGGGGTAAAATATTTTGCCATTCCTCTTAATAATGGTAGTACGAAATATGTATATGATATATATGGAGCTACGCTACCAATCGGTAAGGGAATATCCCACCATAGTTACAAAAATATTGACTCATTTAAAATAGCACAAAATAATCAAAAAAGAGTTAGAGTAGTTATTCAATCACCACAAAAACCACTAAATCGACATGCCTATAGAGACAATCTTTTAGTTATTCCTTTAGTGTATGGTAGAGATGCGTCTATTTCAGGAAAAACCATATCTAATATAGAGAGGAAAAAGAGATATATAGTGGTTATAGATGCAGGGCATGGTGGAAAAGATAATGGGGCTACATGTTGCAGTGGAAGAGTTGAGAAAAAGATTGTACTGAGTGTAGCAAAAAAGATAAGAGTAAAGTTAGAGAATATGGGTTATAAGGTTTATATGACAAGATATGGAGACTCGTTTATTAAATTACCAAAAAGAACAGAGTTTGCAAATAAAAAGAGAGCTGATATATTTATATCGGTTCACGCAAATGCAGCACCAAATAAACGAAAAGCTAAATTCTTTAAAGGAATAGAGGTCTATTATCTATCTCCTGCTCAATCAAAAAGGGCTAAAGATGCAGCAGAAAAAGAGAATAGCGTAATGCTTGAACATAAAGATTATTATACAAAAAATGCTTATTTATCTCTACTGAATAGAGAAAAGATTATTGAGTCTCATAAATTGGGTTTAGATGTCAGAAGAGATATACTTAATTCTCTCAGACAACACTATAAACATATTGGTGACGGTGGAGTAAAACGGGCTAACTTTTGGGTATTAGTTGGAGCCCAAATGCCATCTATCTTAGTTGAATTAGGTTATATAACTCACCCGAAAGAGGGAAAAAACCTATTAAATGATTACTATCAAACGCTTCTAGCAGAAGGTATTGCAGATGGTATAGAGAGATATTTAAAAAATAAAGGTAAGTAACGGTATGGACGGGAGTAATGAAAGAACTTTTTACAATTTTTGGAAATCCTATTAGTCACTCAAAATCACCTCTTATGCACAATTCAGCTTTTAGAGGTTTGGGTTATAATGGTTGTTACACTAGATATAAATTAGAAGATGGTTCAAAATTAAGAGAAAAATTTTTTGAACTTAATATTAATGGAGCAAATATAACAGTTCCACATAAAAAGGAGGCTTTTAAAGCTTGTGATTGGCTTGATGATTTTGCTAAAAGGGTGGGAGCTGTTAATACTATTGTAAAAAGAGATGGAAAGCTTTACGGTTACAATACAGACGCGTTAGGTTTTTTAAAAGCAATAGAGGAGTTTAAAAATGCTAAAAGAGTTCTATTACTAGGAGCAGGAGGAACAGCACAGGCAACATCAGCTATATTAAAAGATGCAGGATATATTGTTACTATATTAAATAGAAGTGCTAAGAGGTTAGAGCAGTATAGAGAGTTTGAAACTTATACTTTTGAAACATTTAAAATTACTAAAAGATATGACTTAATTGTAAATATGACATCAGCAGGACTTGAAGATAACATCTTGCCATCTCCCAAAGAGATATTAAATAGTGTTATAAAAGATGCTCAAGCTTGTATTGATATAATATATGGAAAAGAGACTCCCTTTTTAAAATTGGCTAAAAGTATGGGAGTCTATATAAAAGATGGTAGTGATATGTTACTCTATCAAGGGGTAATTGCTTTTAGACACTTTACTCATCAAAAATTTTCATTTGATGAGGTGGAGAGGTATATGAGAGAAGCTATCTAAACTATTCTGCTATAAATCTTACTCTTTGTGAACTACCCAATCCCTAAAGAGGATTGGGATTTTAGATATTTGGTTGTTAAAAGAGCAGAAAATTTATATATATAGTAAAATAGTCCTAAAAAGGTAATAGCAAATAGGATAGATGTTGGGATATATTTTAACAATTTTTCAAATATAGAGTCAAAGTTACCCTTATAAACCGTTTTTGATGTTCTTAATAAGAATTTAGCCTCACCCAATCTTTTAAGGGCTACTAAACCTTTATCTCCATAACTAGATGCATAAAGTATTGTTTTAGGCTGTATGTTTGATTTTGATAAACTATTTATCTCTTTTATGGATTTTGTTCCAATAAGTTGTATAAGTGGACTACTATTTTTCCCAAATCGTTTAGAGAGTTTTACCACTCCTCTTAGCTCATCTAAATTTTTTGTCTCTTTTAGTAGATTAAGAGTCTGTTTTAAACCCAATCTTTGATATAGAGTATATATAGGCTCTAGTATCTTTTGTATATTATTTAATGATTTTGTCTCTTTTGATACTTTTGCCTCTTTAATTATAGCTTTATTTAGCCAATTTGGTATTTTATTTACCTTTGTGCCATATTTTAAAATAGATAAGCTACTTTTGGCTGTAGAGGTTGTGCCAAATGTATATACTGTAGAGATTGTAGCTACTAATCCCAAAGTTGATAGTGCAACTACAACCTTATCCACTTTTTTATCATTTACATAATTATTTCCCTCTATAATAAGGTCTCTAATATCTCCAATAACTAAAAAATCAGAAGCTATGGCAGACATTTTTCCAATATCTTCATCGCTTTTGCCCTCTATAACTCCTTGAATAAACTTCTCTTTTTTATACTCATAACTATCTCTTTTCTCTTTTAAGGCATTAGATAGCTCTACCGCTTTAGGATTATTTTTAACATAATCAAACTGCATAAAATACGAAAGATAACTATCAGCATCTGCATATTTTTTGTCTCTTATCAGTTCCCAAGTTTTAGGCATTGGGTCAATATGAACAAGACCCCTTGTATCAAATATATTTCTCTCTTTTAAGAGTAACAAAGAGAGAGAGACTAATAATAGTATAAATATCGGTGTTAGTAATTTAAATAAATATCTCATCTAAAATAGTATTAACATACTCATTTGCTTTAAATTGAATAAGGTCATCTGGTTGTTCCCCTACTCCTATATAATATATTGGCATCTTAAGTTCATCTGCAATAGATAAAAGAGAGCCACCTTTTGCTGTTCCATCAAGTTTTGTTATTATTATACCATCAATTCCTATCATTTCATTAAAAACTTTAGCTTGATTTATACTAGAACTTCCCTGTGTACCATCTAAAATAAGCAATTTTCTATGAGGTGTACCCTGCATAGCTTTATCAGCTGTTCTTACCATCTTTTTTAACTCTTGGGTCAAATTTGTTTGTGTATGCAGTCGTCCTGCTGTATCTATAATGACATTATCAATACCTTTTGCTTTAGCAGAGTTGATTGTATCATAGACAACAGCAGATGGGTCATGTCCTTGTTGTGTTGATACAATAGGAACATCTAATCTTGTAGCCCATTTTGTAAGTTGTTCAATTGCTGCCGCTCTAAATGTATCTCCAGCACCTAATAGAACTTTTTTATTCTCTTTTTGATAAAGTTTTGCCAATTTTGCAATAGTAGTTGTCTTTCCTGCCCCATTAACTCCTATAATCATCTCTACAAATGGTTTATCTTTTACTCTATCGTTCCAATCAAATTTATATTGGAAAACAGACATTAGTAGATTATAAGCACTCTTCTTGTCTAAATTTTTTGGCAATTTATCTAAAAATCTTTCTACTAACTCATAATTTACATCAGCCTCTAAAAGAATATCCTCAAACTCACCTTTTGAAATTTTTTGTCTCCTTTTAGGAGCTACCTCTTTTATAACCTCTGTTGTTTTTTTTAAAACTTTTTTAAAAATATTAAACATTTATCTACCTTTTATTTGATTAAGTGCCTGTTTTATATCACTCTCTATCATCTCTTCAGGAGTTGACCCTTCATAATGTGTATAGTATCGCCCTCTTACAAAAAGCACCATTAATGGAATAGAAAACTCCTGCTCTAATTGTAATTTTGGAGCTATAAAATTTGCAAATTTTTTATTATTTTCCATATTCTTGGATATAAAAAAATTTATCTTATGTAACTCTATAAACTTTTTTAAATCATTATCCTCTAATCTATTATCATATAGTAAAATCCCTAAAATAGATAATTTCTCTTTATACTTTTTTTGAATATTATTTAAATGAGGCAACTGACCAATACATGGTGGACACCATGTTGAGAAGAGATTTAAAAGAACAATTGGCTTTTTTACATGTGAAAAGTAGTAGTAGTTACTATTTGTTTTTATATTTATAACTCTATTATCTATACTTTTTAAAAGAAAATTAAAATCTTTAGATGGAGTTTTTTTAACCACTTTTGGTATAGATTTTACTATACTCTTTTGTCGCTCTTCTATTGGTTTGTGTTGATTATTGCCACATGATATAAATAAAAATATTAAAAAAATATATATAATGTTTTTCATAGGACGATTATATCATAAAAATATTATTACTCCTCTATAATTTTCCAAGATAATCCTTGTAGATTTAACTCTTCCATAAAAGGGTCTGGGTCGAACTCTTCCATATTAAATACACCTTCTCCTTGCCATACACCATCTAATATCATCTTTGCCCCAATCATAGCAGGAACTCCTGTTGTATAACTTACCGCCTGACTCATAACCTCTTGATAGCATTTTTCATGGTCACTCACTTGATATATATATACAGTTTTCTCTACCTCATCTTTTATTCCTTTTGCATATATTCCAATATTGGTTTTTCCTTTTGTTCTCTCACCTAAAGATGCAGGTTCTGGTAGTAGAGTTTTTAAAAATTGAATAGGAACAATCTTGCAACCATTATGGTCTATCTCATTTATGCTTAACATGCCCACATTTTCTAAACATTTCATGTGTGTTAAATAACTCTTGCTAAATGTCATAAAAAATCTAATTCGCCTTAACCCCTTAATATGTTTAATAAGACTCTCCATCTCTTCATGATATAGAAGATAACTATCTCTTTTTCCTATCTCTGGATAATCCCAAACTTGCATTATCTCCATAGGTTTTGTCTCTATCCATTTACCATTTTCCCAATATCTGCCTTTTGCACTAACCTCTCTTAAGTTTATCTCTGGATTAAAATTTGTAGCAAATGGGTATCCATGGTCACCATCGTTACAATCTAATATATCTATTGTGTGTATCTCATCAAAATAGTGTTTTTGAGCATAGGCACAAAATATATTAGTAACACCGGGGTCAAATCCACTTCCTAAAAGAGCCATAATATTAGCACTTTTGAACATTGTATCCCTTGCCCACTGCTTTTTATACTCAAATTTTGCTGTGTCTGGGTGTTCATAATTGGCAGTATCAAGATAATGAACTCCACACGCCACACAAGCGTCCATAATGGTTAAATCTTGATATGGTAAAGCAACATTGATAACTATATTTGGTTTAATTCTATTAAATAGCTCTACAAGTTCATCAATATTATCAGCATCTATCTGTTCAATTTCTATCTTTACAGATGTTTTTTTCTGTATATTATCAGCAATCATTTTACACTTACTAAGGGTTCTACTAGCGAGTGTAATTTCACCAAAAGTTTCCTTATTCATTGCACACTTAAATGCAACAACATTTCCAACACCACCAGCACCAATTATTAGGGTTTTTTTCGACATATTTATTCTCCTTGATTTGGAGGGAATTTTATCACAAATATGCTAAAAAAGATATAGTGATTTATTTAATATTATAAAATATATTTAGTTTGTTTTTATTATAAAAGATGTATAATATTGTTAATTTTAATGAAAAAGGAGGTTAAAAAATGTTAAAAAAATTAAGAATTACTTATCAAGGGATAGCAGGAGCATATTCTCACTTGGCTTGTTATGGATATTTTGGAAAGGATATAGAGTGTATTGGAACAGAAACTTTTGAAGATGCAATGGAGATGGTAGAAGATGGAAAAGCAGATTTTGCATTAATTCCTATAGAGAATAAAACAGCAGGTAGAGTTGATGAATTTTATGGTTTAATTCCACAAATGAGGCTTCAAATTGTAGGAGAGCATTATCAAAAGATTGAACATTATCTTATGGGAATAGAAGAGAGTACAATTAGTGATATTAAATATGCCTACTCACACCCACAAGGATTAGCCCAATGTAGAGAAAATCTAAAAGAGTTAAATATCAAACCAATAGCTAAATTTGATACAGCAGGTTCAGCAAAAGAGGTTAGTAGATTAAAAGATAAAACAGTAGGAGCAATAGCCTCATCTTTAGCTTCAGAAATATATGGTTTAAAAATTCTAAAAGCAAATATACAAGACCAAAAAGATAATTTTACCCGTTTTATTGTACTTTCAAATAAAAAAAAGATAGATATATCTGAAGATAAAGAGTATATAACCTCTATTATTTTTAAGGTAGAAAATAGACCATCTGCACTACATAAAGCTCTTGGAGGATTTGCAAAAAACAGTGTAAATATCTTAAAAATAGAGAGCTACATTCCTTTAGGTAAAGTTAGTGAGAGTCGTTTTCACATAGATGTAGATGGTTCAATCAAAAATAAAGCAGTTCAAGACTCTATAGATATACTCAAAAATTATGTAAATAAGTTTAAAATATTGGGCATTTATGAAAAGAGTAGATTAATTAGTTAAATAGAAGCAGATTTTACCAAATTTCGTCACAAGATACTAAGTGTTAGCCATAGGGAGATAAGGCAAAATTTGGTAAAAATTTATAGCAAGATAATTTACAATTATTATAATAATTCTTTTAGTTCACTCTCAATTTTAATCATCTTCTCTTTTGCATCACATAGTGCTTCTCTATTTCTATCAATAATTTTTTGTGGGGCATTGGCTATAAATTGTTTATTATTTAACATTCCATTTAATTTTATTATCTCTTTTTCTAATTTCTCTTTCTGTTTGGTCAGTTTTCTAATAATTGCCGATATGTCAATATCATCTGTAGAGATAAAACTCTCTAAATTATCGCTTACATCTGTTACAGAATTTGCTATTTTACTCTCTACAAGAGATAACTCTTCTACTTTGGCTAATTTCTCTATAAATGGTTTCATCATCTTAAAATCTATATCAACTGAAAATTTAATTGATGCCTTATCTATTTTTTGATTTGCCTTATCTATAAGGGTTTTACATCTTCTAATTGATACAATTGCCTCTATAATTAGATTAAACTGCTCTACAATTTTCATATCTATACTATTTGGTGTTGGATACTCCATTATCATAATAGAGTTACCCTCTTCTAGGCTCTCTTTAGATAGTCTCATATATAGATTTTCAGTAATAAATGGCATAAAAGGGTGAAGTAGCTTCATAGACTCTTTAAATATAGCTCCAAGCTCACCGATACTCTCTTTATCTGCTTTACTAAGCTCAATACCCCAATCACAAAATTCACCCCATAAAAAGCGATAGAGTGTTGTAGCTCCATCATTAAATCTATAAGCATCAATATAATCTCTTGTCTCTTTGACTGCAATATTAAATTTAGCTAACATATATCTACCAAGTGGTGTTTTAATATCAGCTGGATTTAAATTATCGAAGTGTTCTTGGTTAAGTTGTAAGAAGTTAGTTGCATTAAATAGTTTATTTGTAAAGTTTCTACTCTGTTCCAACTTCTCCTTACTAAGTTTTATATCTCGCCCTTGAACAGCCAAAACTGCCAATGTAAATCTAAGTGCATCTGCTGAGTATTTATCTATAGTGATTAATGGGTCAATCACATTTCCTTTAGATTTACTCATCTTTTCGCCATATTCATCTTTTACCAAAGCGTGTAGATATATATCTTTAAATGGTAACTTTCCCGTAATATTATCACCCATCATAAGCATTCTAGCTACCCAAAAGAATAAAATATCGAAACCTGTAATCAATAGAGTATTTGGATAAAACTCTTTTATATCATCTCTATTCCACAATTTACCCTTAAATGCTTCACCATTTCCCCAACCCAAAGTACTAAATGGCCAAAGTCCTGAACTAAACCAAGTATCAAGTACATCTGGGTCTTGATATATATTAGAACTGCCACATCTTTTGCAAACAGTAGGCATATTATCATCTTCTACCCACTCATAATTACAACTCTTACAATAGAATACCGGTATTTGATGTCCCCACCATAACTGTCTTGATATACACCAATCCCTAAGTTCACTCATCCAAGCATTATAACTATTTATCCAATGGGCTGGAAAAAATTTAGCCTCTTTTCTATTTACCTTTTCAATAGATGATAGTGCAAACTCTTTTTTAACAAACCACTGTTTAGAGATATATGGTTCGACCACATTTTTACATCTGTAGCAGTGTCCAACTTGATGAATATGCTCCTCTATCTTCTCTACAAAACCATTATCTTGAAGTTGTTGTATAATAATAGCTCTAGCCTCTAATCTTTCTAATCCTTTAAATGTGCCACAATGTTCATTTAATATACCTTTTTCATCAAAAATAGTAATAAACTCTAAATTGTGTCTCTTTCCAACCTCATAATCATTCAGGTCATGGGCAGGAGTGACTTTAACAAATCCTGTCCCAAACTCCATATCTACATGACTATCGGCTATTATCTCAATCTCTCTATTAATAAGTGGTAATCTAACCTTTTTTCCAATAAGGTGATTAAATCTAGTATCTTGAGGGTGGACCATTACAGCAGTATCTCCAAAATAGGTCTCTGGTCTGGTGGTTGCTACTACCACATTACCACTACCATCACTTAGAGGATATTTAATATAATAAAGCTCTCCTATATGCTCTTCATACTCTACTTCAATATCGCTTAAAGCACCATCATGAGTACACCAATTTATCATATAGTTATCTCGTACGATATATCCATTATTATACATCTGCTTAAAAGCTTTTTTCACAGCATTGGCTAATCCTCTATCCATTGTAAATCGCTCTCTACTCCATGCAGGTGATACTCCAAGTTTTCTTAGCTGATTTGTAATAGCATTTTGAGACTTTTTTTTCTGTTGCCATGCTCGTTTTAAAAACTCTTCTCTTCCTATCTCTTCTTTAGTTGTTCCCTCTGTCAAAAGTTGTTTTTCTACCACATTTTGAGTGGCAATTCCTGCATGGTCAACACCGGGTTGCCAAAGAGTCTTATATCCGTCCATTCTTTTATATCTTACAATAATATCTTGAAGTGTAAAAGTGAGTGCATGACCTATATGAAGATGTCCTGTGACATTGGGTGGTGGCATCATAATTGTAAAAACTTTTCCATCTTTTTGAATATCTCTATTACCCTCTATCTCAAAATAACCTCTCTTTTCCCAAATTTTATAATAGCTCTCCTCTATCTCTTTTGGGTTATATACATTTTTTTTTGTATTATTCATTCTCTAATCCAATTTTCTACTATTTTTTAGTTCTGTGATTATATCAGGTTCTTTTTAATATTTTGTTAACAATATTCCATGTCCTGTTATTAACCCTGCTGTGTGGTCAGCCACAACGAGATAGGCAGATTTGCACTCAAAGCTATCGTTACTATAACCGATTGGAAATCAAATATTGTAATCCATTGCCTCAAGTATTTCTTTATAAGTTTCAATAGAGGCTAAAGCCTCCGTTTCATCTATCTTCTCCATTACAAAACCGATATGAAGCAGTACAAAATCACCTATTTGTACCTCATCATCACCCATCATTAGCAGACTTGCATCTCTTTGGACTCCCATAGTATCTACAGTACAAAGAGTTTTATCTTCAGAAATTTTTATAACTTTACTTGGAATTGATAAACACATTAACGCATTTTCCTTTTAAATTCAATCCAATCGGCCACAGCTTTTATAGAGTCTATATCATTAATATTTATCTCTAAAATATCTACATTCGGTTTAATTCTTCTTGCTTCCTCTTTCTCTAACTCAATATCATATTTAAAATATGGCAATAAGTCAGTCTTTGTAATTAAAATAAGGTCAGCATGGCGAAACATTATAGGATATTTAGCTATCTTATCTTGTCCCTCTGGAATAGATACCAATACAATATTTAAATGAGTTCCTACATCATAACTTGCAGGACATACCAAATTTCCAATATTTTCAACAAAACAGACATCTATATTATCTAATGGCAGATTATGTAGCCCTTTATGAACCATAAACGCATCTAAATGACAAGCACTTCCTGTTTGAATTTGCACAGCCGGAATATTTTTTGCTTTTAATCTATCGGCATCTCTATTGGTCTCTAAATCACCTTCTACTACACAAAATCTAAAATCAGCAACATCGGCTAAATACTCTAAAAGAGTTGTTTTTCCACTTCCGGGACTACTCATAAGATTAATTCCTAATATTTTTTTGGAATTAAAATGAACTCTATTATGCTCTGCCTCTAGGTTATTTTTATCAAGTATTTTTTTAATAACCGAAATAGTTTTTGTATTATTTAGTTGAGGGTTTTGATGTAGATGTTCATGAGCCTTTTGATATTCACCACTATGGTCATGACCATTAGTATCATTTCCTCTTATGCTACAGCCACACTCTAAACACATTGGGTTTCTCCTTTTTATGTTGAAAGAATATTCATTCCTACTATTAGTGATATTATACCTGCTATTGCAAAAGTTCGTCTTACATTTGTGATATTACCCAAAAAATTTTGATTTATA
>CAZROY010000006.1:0-2571 GCA_964601885.1 uncultured Sulfurovum sp.
TTAAAATCAAAATATGGTGAGAAGGGATTACTTAGAAAAATACTTAAAAAACATTTGCCAACTTATATTACAGAGGCAAAAAAGAGTGGTCCTACTATGCCTATTAACAGATGGCTATATGACAACAAGATTAATCATGATATAGAAAAGTTTTTATTTACATATCTCTCCACTATTGAAGAGTATCTATCCATAGATATAGTAAATAAAATTAAATCAAAAGGGTGGGTTAATAATAATAAAAATGCTTTACAACTTTTTGCAATAATCAGTTTTGTAATATGGGCAAAATTCAATATCTTAAATGATATTCCAGATGAGAATATAACATTTGAAGAGTTAATTAAAACTTAAATGGCACAGGGTCTAAAAAAGAGATATAGTATAAAACTGCTCTCTAGTGTTATAAATGGAGTAGTAGGTGCTATTTTAGTAGCCATTGTACCAAAGGCTCTATCTCCTATTGCTTATGGTCAGTTTATATATTTACAGGATTTTTTTGCAAAGATTATTGGTTTTTTAGACATGGGAAGCTCTATTGCATTTTTTACAAAACTATCTTCTAATAATAGCAGAAAAGAGTTAATAGGTTTCTATTTTTTATACTCATTTTCTATTCTAGTGTTGGTTTTACTGTTTATATCTATATTAGATAGATTGGGATATTTAGAGCTTTTTATACCAAATATTCCAGCATATTACATCTATTTTGGACTTTTTTTTGGATTTTTTACATGGTTGACTCAAATATTTATTAAGATTTCAGATGCTTTTGCATTAACTCTATCTGTTGAGTCTATAAAGGTGGTTCATAAGCTACTCTCTCTTTTGTTTCTCTTCTATTTTGTATATTATACCAACTTCAATTTAGAGAGATATTTCTATTTTCACTATATATCCTTAATTACTTTCTTATTAATTTTGATATGGCTATTTAGAGAAAAAGGAGTATTAAGCAATTTACAATTTAAAATTCAAAATTTTAAATTAATAACAAAAGAGTTTATTGAATATTGTCACCCCTTAGTTATATATAATCTTATTAATATTATGGTTGGAATATTTGATATTTGGTTACTTCAAAAGATGGGTGGAAGTAGAGAGATGGGCTTTTACGGATTAGCTTATAGTTTAGCAACTATCTGTTTTTTATTTACAGTTGCTATGACGCCAATTATTACAAGAGAGTTTGCAAAATCTTATGGGGAAGGGAATATTAAGAGAATGGGAGAGCTATTTTCACGATATATTCCAATGCTATATAGTATCTCTGCCTATTTTGCTATATTTCTTGCTATGCAGAGTAAAAATATTTTGGTTATCTTTACTGATGAAAATTTTAAGAATGCCTACTATGTTTTAATAATAATGGCATTTTATCCAATCCATCAAACCTATGGACAACTTAGTGGCAGTCTATTTTATGCAACAGGGCAAACTAAATTAATAAGAAATATCTCCCTTTTAACCCAACCATTAGGTATGATTATATCATTTATACTCATATATATACTCAATTTAGGTGCAATTGGGTTGGCTTTAAAAATGGTAATTATTCAAATTATAGGGGTTAATATTCAGCTCTACTTTAATCTAATTTTTTTAAATTTAAAGATAAAACAGTTTATTTGGCATCAAATATACTCAGTAACTATTTTTATGCTATTGGCAATTTTATCAAATTGGATTATAGATATAAATTCACCCTATTTAGAGTTTTTTATATCAGGTCTATTATACACGGTTTGGGTTATAATATTTCTCTATTTTTTACCTCAAATTTTTGCTATAACTAAAGATGAGATAAAATCAATTTTATTAAGGTTAAAAAATGTCATTAAAAGAAAAACTTAAAAATAATCAGTTGACTATAGGTTCATGGATAACTATTGCCCACTCTGCCATTGTAGAGATTATGGCAACAGCAAATTTTGAGTGGTTATGTATAGATATGGAACACACATCTATAGATTTATCAGATGCACAGATGTTAATTATTACTATTCAAGCAAATGGTATGAAGGCATTAGTAAGGGTAGCAAAAAATGAAGAGGTCATTATAAAAAAGGTACTTGATATGGGGGCTAATGGGGTTATTATTCCTATGATAAATAGTGGAGAAGATGCAAAAAAAGCAGTCAATTATGTAAAATATCCACCAAGAGGAACAAGAGGAGTTGGACTCTATCGAGCTCAAAGATATGGAACTAGTTTTAACGAATATAAAAAATGGATAGATGAAGAGGTGGTAATTATTGCCCAAATAGAGCATATTGAGGCTGTTAGAAATATTGAAGAGATAATTACTACAGAAGGAATTGATGGGACAATCGTAGGTCCTTATGATTTATCCGCCTCTATGGGAGTCTCTGGAGAGTTTGAAAGACAAGATGTAAAAGATGCAATCAAAAGGGTTGAAACTGCTTGTAAAAAGAAAAATTTTCCTTATGGATTTCATGTAATAGAGTCTGACCCTGCTAAATTGCAACAGAGAATTGATGAGGGGTGTACCTTTTTAGCTTATAGTTTAGACTTTTTCTTTTTGGGAGATAGTGCAAGAGAAGGAATGAG
>CAZROY010000007.1:0-20601 GCA_964601885.1 uncultured Sulfurovum sp.
AGTTTTTATGCTAAAGGGGGAAATCCAAACTTAATAAAATATAGTTATCAAGAGGGTTTTGAAGATATAGAGAAAAATCCTATAAAATATTGGGTAACAGATATTCAAAATCCTAACGATATAAATGTAAGCTATTCATTAGATAAAAAATCATATACAGATGGCAGTAGTTCATTAGGTATAGATATATCTATTAAATCAAAAAAATCATGGTACTATTATCTTCAAATCCCATTAACTCCTTCTCCAAATTTAAATGGTACTTTATCATTTTCATTAGATGTTAAAATTAATAATAAATCTTCAAAAGATATTCAAATAGGCTTTAATTTAGTTTATCCCCCCTATAGTAGTGGTATCGAGCCTATTCAAAAAAAGTTAAAATCAAATATTTGGAATAGTATAAAAATTGATGATATTAGCTCTTTTACCTTAAATCATGCCAAAAGTTTTGTAGCTAAAATGTATGATGGAAATCTAAGTGATTTTGGACGAGTTGTCTCTAAAATAGTTATTTTAATAAGAGGTAGAGGAAGTAAAAAATATAGAATAAATTTAGATAATTTAAAGATATATGGAACTATAGAGAGAGATAACCTTTTTAAAACAAAATATCATAACTCATGGTCTAACTATATGGATAGAGTTCATAAACATATAAATAGTAGAAAACTTCTATATAAGAGTTTAACAGATGGGTTTAAAAATAGAGATTGTCCAACAAAAAAATACTACAGCAGTAAGATAGATGCAATTTTTTATGATATTAATAAATCATTAAAGAGAGTGAAGGTTTTAAAACCAACCACTATTAGTAATTTGGACTCATATTTAAGGAAATTAAAATCTATTAATAGCAGTTTTTCTAAAATCAATTTATATAAAATGCCACCTATGAAATATTATCGTTTAGATGGAATAAATATTCCACCATTAGATATTTTAACATCTTATAATCTTAGAGCGACAAGAGGTGAATATAAATCTATAGCCATATTAATAGAACCACTCTGTTTATCAGGGATTTTAGATATTGAAATAGATAATTTTATAGGAGAGAAATCCAACTTTTCCAAAGATAATTTAGATTTTTATATAGCAAAAATATGGTACCAAGCGGGTTTAAATAATACTTTAAAGAGTGGCAAATATTTAACTCAAGAGTTACTACTAAAAGATGATAGTTTAGTTAAAGTTGATTATAAAACTAAATCAAATTATCTAAAAGTTACATATAATTCAAATGGTGTGACGAAATATATACGAATATCTGACCCACTAGACAAATTTCCAGATACCAAGAGTATAACATTTAATGATTCTAAGAAGTTTAAACCGTTTAAGTTAGATGCAATTAGGTCAAAATTGCTTTGGGGTATTATTCACATTCCTAATAATATTGAGTATGGAGAGTATAAGAGTGTACTTAAAATTGTCGAGTATGGTTCTCAAAAAAAAATTTTGAAAAAAATTCCAATCAATATAGAAGTGTTACCATTTGAATTAGATAAATCCAAATTATCCTATGGACTTTATTATACAGGTAAACTAAGAGAGGTAGCAGTTAAACCTATTGATGCTTATAATAAAAGTGAAAAACAGCAATTTTTAGAGTTAAAAGATATAAAGGAGCATGGGGTTTTGTACTCTACAAGTTATGAAAATATTAATAATTTAGAGAAGACTCTAAAAATAAGAGAAGAGTTAGGATTTCCAAAGGATAGATTTTACACTATTGGTTTTAATGTTATGAGTCAAGGATTATTTAATAGGGTAAAAGAGTATAAGGCTCTTTTAAATAAGTATGGATACCTATATGACTCTCTATATGTTTATGGTATTGATGAGGCTTCAGAGGCTAAATTAAAGGAGGAGAGACCAAAAATTAATCTTATACATCAATATGGAGCAAAGGTATTTACAGCAGGTTATGAATATACCTATGATTATTTAGGCAATTATCTTGATTTATTTAATTTTGCTAATGCCATTTTTAAAGTAGATGCAGATTTTCAGGTTAGTAGATGGCACGGAATAGGTAGGGAGATATTTGCCTATGCCTCTCCACAAGCTGGTGTTGAAAATCCTGAAATTTATAGACGAAATTTTGGGTGTAAATTATGGAAGTTAAATTTTGATGGTGCAATGAATTGGGCATATCAGGCAAATAGAGGGGCTTTTTGGAATGATTTTGATGCAGGTAATTCAAGGCTGAAAAATTATAGAGATGAGGCATTTACATATCCAACAACTGATGGAGTAGTTGGGACTATTGAGTGGGAGGGTTTTAGAGAGGCTATTACTGATGTAAGATATATCTCAACACTTGAGAATTTACGAGATAGGTTAGAGAGAGAGGGTAGAGATGTTTATGAATTAAATAGATGGATTAATAGTATTGATTGCAACCAAGATTTAGATAGATTAAGAGATGAGATTATCAATATGATATTAAAGTATAAAAAAGAGAATAGAGATGCTTTTTAATAGTTATGAGTTTATACTTTTGTTCTTACCTATTACACTATTTATATATTTCTATTTAAGTCATAGAAAATTGTTTAGGTTGGCCAAAGGTTTTTTGCTCTTTAGTAGTCTATTTTTTTATGCTTGGTGGAGTCTTAAATATGTGCCTATTATCCTTTTTTCTATTGTTTTTAATTTTGTTTTAGGGAATATAATTTTAAAGCATAAAAGTAAAAAGGCATTACTATTTGGAGTAGTTATTAATATATTACTTTTAGCTTATTTTAAATATAGTAACTTTTTTATAGATAATATCAACCATCTCTTTAATCAAAATATAACTTTTCCACATCTAATGCTTCCTCTTGCTATATCCTTTTTCACTTTTCAACAAATATCTTATTTGGTAGATAGTTATAAAGATGAGGTAAAGGAGTGTAATTTTTTGCAATATGCTCTTTTTGTCCTATTTTTTCCTCAATTAATTGCTGGACCTATTGTTCATCATAAAGAGATGATACCACAATTTACTAATTTAAAAAATATGTTGATAAATTATAAAAATATAATAATGGGTATATATATCTTTTCTATTGGACTTTTTAAAAAGGTAATCATTGCTGATACTTTTGCTATTTGGGCAACCAATGGATTTGATAAAGCTATTGAGTTAAATCTTTTTGAAGCTTGGGCTACCGCTTTATCTTATACTTTTCAAATATATTTTGATTTTAGTGGATATACAGATATGGCTATAGGTTTAGCATTACTATTTAATATTAAGTTGCCAATTAACTTTTATAGTCCATATAAAGCAACCAACATTCAAGATTTTTGGAGAAGATGGCACATAACACTTAGTAGATTTTTAAGAGACTATGTCTATATTCCATTAGGTGGAAGTAGGGTGCATGAAATTAGAATATATCTCAATCTATTGACCACTTTTTTGATAGGTGGTATTTGGCATGGAGCTGGGTGGACATTTATTTTTTGGGGATTTCTACACGGTTTAGCTCTTATTATATATAGAGTTTGGAGTAAATTACAAATCAAACTATATACTCCTTTTGCTTGGTTTATTACTTTTATTTTTTTAAATGTAAGTTGGGTATTTTTTAGAGCAAAAGAGTGGAGTGATGCCATTAAGGTTTTAGATAACATGTTTAGTTTAAATAATATTGTACTTCCCACAATGTTGGAGAATAGACTCAACTTTTTATCAAATTATGGGATACTTTTTGGACGATTTACACAAAATATAGATGCCAATTTTGATATTATTCTTTGGCTCTCTTGTGGATTAATAGTAACCCTCTTATGTAAAAATTCAATTGATAAACTAAATAGTTTTAGATTAAACTATTATACAGCTATTTTTTCAGCTATAACATTCTCTATTGGTCTTTTATCCCTGAATAAAGTATCTGAATTTCTATATTTTAACTTTTAGGAGATATTTATGAAGATAAAAGAGTGGTTTAAAGTTTATATATTTGTTCTATTTAGCATTATATTTATAGTTGCAACAATAAATTATATTATAGACCCACATTGGAGTTTTTCCCATAAAAACAGTTTTAATCAGTTTCAGTTTCCATTTAATGAGAGACAGCAGAAGAGTAATATGGTGTCTTGTAATGGGCTAAAAGAGTATGATGGAATTTTAATTGGAAGCAGTAGAGCAACATTTATAAATCAAAACGATTTTTATCAGATGAATATATATAATTATGCTTTAGATAGTATATATCCATTTGAGTATAAAAGCTATATAGATTTTGCTAAAAGAGTACATGGAGGCGAATTTAAGTATATAATCATTGGAGCAGATTTCTATAATACTCAAAAACCAAATGGAATTAAGTTTAAAAATCCAGCCCATTATATTTCCAACTCTATAACCCCCATATATAGATATAAAATGTTGTTTTCAATGGATAGTTTAAAAAAATCTCTTGAAAACATAGAGGCAAATCTTTCTCAAAAATCTCCAATATATTACAACAGAGATAATATTAAATTTAGACCTAGAGTCTCTGAAGAGGAGAGGATTATAGCTTATAAGAGACATTTAAAAATACACATTCAAAGTTTTCTAAAGGGTAATTATCAAAAAAATCCAGATTATATAAGAATATTAAGAGAGTTAAAAGAGAGTAATCCTAATACAAAATTTATTATTTACACTTCGCCAATTAGTGCCAATCTATTGGTATCTATAATACAAAAAGGAGAAAGATTAGATGATTTTAAACAATGGTTAAATGATATGGTTGATATATTTGGAGAGGTATATCATTTTATGACAATAAATAGTATTACTAAAAATTTACAAAATTATCCAGATGATGACCATTTCTATCCATATATTGGAACACTTCTTGCCAATAAAATTTCTAAAAAAAAGAATATTAATATACCAAATGATTTTGGAATATTATTAACAAAAAAGAATATTAATAAATATTTAAAAAGTTTTGAAAAAGAGCTAAAACAATTTAAAATAAGAGATTAAAAGATGAAAATATTATTTATAACAGATAACTTTCCACCAGAAGTCAATGCACCAGCTACAAGAACCTATGAGCATTGTCAAGAGTGGATAAAAAAAGGTGTTGATGTAACTATTATTACATGTTTTCCCAATTTTCCAGATGGAAAGATTTATAGTGGATATAAAAATAGACTATATCAAAAAGAAAATATAGATGGAATTAAAGTTATTAGAGTTTTAAGCTATATGAGTTCCAATATAGGGTTTATAAAACGGGTATTAGATTACTTTTCATTTGCTGTTAGCTCATTTATAGTCGGTATATTTCAGAAAACAGATTTAATTATTGCTACATCTCCACAATTTTTTACAACATGGAGTGCTTATGGATTAAGCAAATTGAAAAATAGACCTTGGATATTTGAGTTAAGAGATATATGGCCGGAGTCGATACAGAGTGTAGGGGCAATTAAACATAAAAAAATACTTAGGTTGTTAGAAAAAATTGAGCTTGGATTATATAAGGATTGTGATAGAGTAATAGCTGTCACAGAAGCATTTAAGAGAAATCTCATAAAAAGAGGAGTAAAAGCGAATAAAATATCTGTTATTACAAATGGCTCAAATATGAAGCTTTTTCATATAAGAGATAAAAATCAAGATTTAATAAAAGAGTTAAATTTAGAAGGTAAATTTATTATAGGTTATATTGGGACTCATGGTATGGCTCATAGTTTAGATTTTATTATTAAAACTATTGCGAAAATAGATATAAGCTCTATACATTTTCTATTTATAGGAAATGGTGCTATGAAGAAGATTATTGTAGATTTAGCTAAAGAGTTAAATTTAAAAAATATCACTTTTTTGAATTCTATTGCAAAAGAGGAAGTTCCCAAGTATTTATCCATTATAGATGTTTCATTAGCTCCTTTAAAAAAATCCAATACCTTTAAAAGTGTTATTCCATCTAAAATTTTTGAGGCATCAGCTATGAGAAAACCTACACTACTTGGAGTTGAAGGTCAAGCTAAAGAGATTATAGATAAATATGGTGCAGGAGTAGCTTATGAACCTGAAAATGAGATAGATTTTATAGATAAATTATATAGTTTATATTATAACAAAGATTTATATAGTAGATGTCAAGATGGTTGTTCAAAATTGGCAACAGCTTTTGATAGACGACTATTGGCCAATAATATGTTAGATATTTTTCAAACCGTTATTTATAAACAAGAAAATTTAGTTTCATTAAAGAAAAAATCCGTATAATATCACAAAATAAAATAAAAATAAATATAAAGAAGTTTTTTAAATTATGAAACAAGAAATATGTGTAATGGGATTAGGGTATATAGGTTTGCCAACAGCATCTCTACTTGCTAATAGAGGGTATCAGATTTACGGTGTAGATGTTCTTCAATCTATAGTAGATATAATTAAATCTGGTAAAGTGCATATAGTTGAACCTGTGCTTGATACATTTGTGAAATCGGCAATAAATAGTGGTCATTTAATAGTGGATATAGAACCAAGAGAAGCTGATATTTTTATTATTGCAGTTCCTACCCCTTTTAAGAAAGGTTTTGTGCCTAATATAGATTTTGTATTATCTGCTACTAGAACGATAGCACCATATTTACGAGAGGATAATATTGTAATATTAGAATCGACATCACCTATAGGGACAACAGAGAAAATTAGAGAGGTTTTAGATGAAGAAGGGGTTAATAGTGATAAAATTCATATAGCATACTGTCCAGAGAGGGTTTTACCGGGTCAAATTATGAGGGAGTTGGTAGAGAATGATAGAATTGTTGGGGGATTAACAAAAGAGGCTACCGCTAGAACAGTTAAATTTTATAAGACATTTGTTAAGGGCGAAGTTTTATCAACTGATGCAAAAACGGCAGAAATGGCAAAGTTAACAGAAAACTCCTTTAGAGATGTAAATATAGCCTTTGCAAATGAACTATCGATTTTATGCGATAAATTTCAAATTGATGTATGGGAGTTAATATCTTTAACCAATAGACACCCAAGAGTCAATATCTTAAAACCAAGTACAGGGGTAGGAGGACACTGTATTGCTATTGACCCATGGTTTATTGTCCATGCGGGTGGAGATGATGCTAAAATAATAAGGAGTGCAAGAGAGGTAAATAGTTATAAAACTCAATGGGTAATAGAAAAGATAAAAAATAAAGCTTTGATGTTTGAAAAAAAGCATAAAAGAGAAGCAAATATTGCATGTATGGGATTAGCTTTTAAACCGAATATAGATGATTTAAGAGAGTCTCCATCATTATATGTTACTAGAGAGCTTATATCTTGTGGTTTAAAAATATTAGCAGTTGAACCAAATATTAAATCTTTTAATGAGTTCGATATAGTAGAATATAATAAGGCGGTCAAAGAGGCAGATATTATTGTTTTTTTAGTTGCCCATAGAGAGTTTGAAGATATTAAGATAGATAGTACTAAAGAGATAGTTGATTTTTGTGGAGTATATAGGTTATAAGTGTGAGGCTTGGAGATTTGTAAGCAACTAAGTTTAATCTTTATGAGTAGTCAATATATCCATATCATTGAGTATTGCTTAAAGATAGTCATACAGAAATTAAATTAAAATATCAAAACATTTTTTGGAAAGGAGAACAGGCTCTTCTCACCGTCTTAAGAGACGATGTTTCTGAGTCTAAAGTAATAATGAAAATAAGCGTAATAGGTACAGGATATGTAGGGTTAGTGAGTGGAACATGTTTTGCAGAGATGGGCAATGATGTTATATGTGTAGATATAGATAAAAAAAAGGTTGACTCTTTAAAAAAGGGTATAGTACCAATTTATGAACCAAGATTAGAAAAGATGGTAATAGATAATCATAAACGAGGAACACTTAAATTTACAACAGATATAAAAGAGGCATTGGAGAATAGTAATATCTGTTTTATTGCAGTTGGAACTCCAATGGGTGAAGATGGTAGTGCAGATTTACAATATGTTTTAGCTGTAGCCAAATCAATTGGTCAAGATATGAAAAAGCACACATTTATAGTTAATAAAAGTACAGTTCCTGTCGGTACTGCTGATAAGGTACGAGAGAGTATTCAAAAAGAGTTGGATATGAGAGAAAGCAGTTTAACTTTTGATGTTATATCTAATCCTGAGTTTTTAAAAGAGGGTGATGCAGTAGCCGATTTTATGAAGCCAGATAGAGTGGTTGTTGGAGCAGATAACCCTAAAGCAATTAAAGTAATGAAAGAGTTATATTCACCTTTTACAAGAAGTCATGACAGATTTATATCAATGGATGTTCGCTCTGCTGAGATGACAAAATATACAGCAAATGCAATGTTAGCAACAAAAATATCTTTTATGAATGAGATAGCAAATATATGTGAGAGGGTTGGGGCAGATGTAAATTTAGTTCGTCATGGTATTGGAAGTGATAGTAGAATTGGTTACTCTTTTATCTATCCGGGTTGTGGATATGGAGGTTCATGTTTTCCAAAAGATGTTCAAGCTTTAGCACGAACCGCTAGAGAGCATGGATATACTCCAAAAATTCTTGATGCAGTAGAAGAGGTTAATTATGCTCAAAAAAGAGTTATATCCAATAAGGTAATAAGAGAGTTTGGAGACAATTTAGAGGGGAGGGTTTTTGCCATTTGGGGACTCTCTTTTAAACCGGAAACTGATGATATGAGAGAGGCAAGTTCTATTGTTGTAATTAATGAACTCACTAAAAGAGGAGCAAAGATAAGAGCTTATGACCCAAAGGCTAGAGATGAGGCAGAGGGTTTTTATCTAAAGGATAATAAAAATATAGAGTATGTTGATAGTAAATATACAGCTTTGAATGGAGCAGATGCTTTAATTTTACTTACAGAGTGGAAGGAGTTTCGCTCTCCAGATTTTGAAGAGATGGCAAAAAGAGTTAAAAATACTATTATTTTTGATGGAAGAAATCAGTATAATAAAGATAGTTTAACACAGATGGGTTTTAGCTATCATCAGATAGGTGTCCAATCATAAGCCAAAAATAGTAAAATACGATTAGATTTTTGATTAAAGGATATTTATGAGTATAGATAAGAATTTGTTGCATAGAAGTGGCTCAAGATGTGAGTTGTGTGGGGAGAGTAGTAATTTACAAGCGTATAAAGTTGAGCCAAGAGATGAGTATATTCTTATCTGTCAATTGTGTGCATCATCAATAGATAATCCAACAGAAAATCCAAACCATTGGTACTGTTTAAATAACAGTATGTGGTCTGAAGTAGATGGAGTTAAGGTTGTAGCTTTTAGAGTTCTAAATAGATTAAATGAACAAGATTTAGTTGATATGATGTATCTTGAACCTGAAATTTTGGATTGGGCAAATAGTGGATTAAGAGTAGAGGAGATAGAGCCTACAAGAGATAGTAATGGTACTATTCTAAAAGAGGGAGATAGTGTTACAATTATTAAAGATTTAGTTGTTAAAGGGGCTGGATTTACAGCAAAACAGGGGACCAGAGTAAAAAATATACATATAGCAGATTCTAAATCTATTGAGGGTAGAGTCAATGGAGTTAGAGTTGTACTTTTGAGTAAATTTTTAAAGAGGTTATAATATGAAGATAAAAAAGTGTCTATTTCCCGCAGCTGGATATGGTACGAGGTTTTTACCTGCCACCAAAGCTACACCAAAAGAGATGTTACCGATTTTAACTAAACCTCTTATTCAACATGGAGTAGAGGAGGCGGTTGAAGCTGGAATATACACTATGGCAATAGTTACAGGGAGAGGTAAGAGAGCAATCGAAGACCATTTTGATATATCTTATGAGTTGGAGAGTCAAATAAAGGGTGGCTCAAAAGAGATACTTTTAGATGAAATTCGTTCTCTTATTAATAAATGTACATTCTCATATACTAGACAGATTGAGATGAGAGGTTTAGGAGATGCTATATTAACAGGTGAGACTCTAATTGGTGATGAACCGTTTGCTGTTATCTTAGCTGATGATTTATGTACTAATGGTAATCAAGATGGTGTTTTAAAGCAGATGATAGATATATATAACAGATACCGATGTTCCGTTGTTGCAATAGAGGAGGTTCCACAAGAGGAGACTTTTAAGTATGGGATTATAGATGGTGATTTAGTATATGGGAAAGATGATATATATCGTGTTCACAATATGATTGAAAAGCCAAATCCTAATGATGCTCCAACAAATATGGCAATTATTGGGCGATATATTTTAACTCCTGATATTTTTGATATTTTAAGAGAGACTAGTGCTGGAAAAGATGGAGAGATACAGATAACAGATGCTCTTATGGAACAGGCAAAACATGATAGGGTAATAGCATTTAAGTTTAAAGGAAAACGGTTTGATTGTGGCTCTATTGATGGGTTTGTAGAGGCGACTAACTATTTTTATAATTTGCAATAATATTTTATGAAAAATAAATTTACTTCAAAGGAAGTAGGAAGATTAGATAAAATCTTAACAAATGAGAGTAATCAGAGTAGAAATCAGATTGAAAAGCTTATTAAACAGGGTTTGGTTTTAGTTAACGGTAAAGTTATTACAAAAACTTCATATAGGCTTGTAATAGATGATGAGGTTGAGTACTCTTTTAAAACAGAACTGTTTAAAAAGAGTGCAAGTGTGGATTTCGATATTGATATAATATATGAAGATAGTCATATAATGGTTATTAACAAACCATCAGGATTAGTAGTCCACCCAGCCCCCTCAGTTAAAGAGGCTACAGTTGTAGATTGGTTAAAGACAAAAGGTGTATCTCTATCTACCATTTCAGGGGAGGAGAGACATGGAATTGTACATCGAATAGATAAAGATACAACAGGTGCTTTAGTTATAGCCAAAAATAATTATGCTCATAAAAAGTTAGCTCAACAGCTACAAGATAAAACCATGGGGAGATACTATTTAACTCTTATTGATTATCCCTTAAAAGAGAGTGGTATTATAGAAAAACCGATAGGTAGAAATCGTAAAAACCGTTTTAAAATGGATATAGTAGATAGTGGACGAAGTGCCAAATCTGCATTTTATAAAATTGCCAAATGTGATGAAAATGTGGAGTTGTTGGCAGTAAAACTTTATACAGGACGAACACATCAGATTAGAGTACATCTAAATAGTTTGGGACGGCACATATTAGGAGATGTTTTATATGGCTTTAAGAGCAAAAAAGATACAATCAAAAGAGTTCTATTACACGCATATAAGCTCTATCTAATTCACCCATCAACCGGCAAGAGGGTGGAGTTTATAGCACCACTTTTTCCTGATATGGAAGAGTTTATATATCGGAAATTTAATCAAGGAGAGATTGATGAGAAGATTAACCCTAATGTTATTGATAGCTATTTTAACACTATTACTAACAGGTTGTAATCCAAACACAATGCTTAATTATAAGTTAGATAATAGCCTACCTAAGTTAAATAGTGTTAAAGTTATTGCTTCAAATACAGCTGTTGGCTTTGAGTGGCAACCCGTATCTAAAAAAGGTTTAGATGGTATCAATATATATAGAACCAAGCCAAATCTCTATGCACATAGTACCACCAAAGAGCTTGTTAAGATTGCCACTATTAATAGTCCATTTGCTTCACATTTTGTAGATACAGGAGTGTTGCAAGATAGCTATTATACTTATACCTTTACAACAATTAGAGGAGAGTATGAATCAGCACATGGAAAGGTTATTGAGGTAAAGACTCTCCCACCACTGCCAAAAGTCACTTTTTTTCAAGGAGTTCAGAAGGCGACAAATATTATTAAGTTAATATGGAGACCACACCCTGATAAGAGAGTCAAGATGTATAAAATTGAGAGAAGTGTAAATGGAGGTAAGTGGACATGGATTGGTACTGTAAAAAATCGTATGATGGTTGAGTATTTAGATAAGTATGTTCAATCTGGAAATAGATACCAATATAAAGTTACTGCTGTAGGTTTTGATGATAGTTACTCTCTACCTAGTAATATTCTTACCATAAACGCAAGATAAGGGTGTTTATGCCACATATTACTGTTAAACCGTTTGATAGCTCTATATTAGAGCAAGGAGAGTATGGGAACACTAAAGTGCTTTTTCATGCAAGAGATTTAGAAAATAGTGACGAATTAATAGGTGTAGAGATAAAGAAGAGGAGATTTTTATTACATATTAAGAAATCTAAACAGAGTTGGCTGATAAAATATGACAAGGTTACAAGACCTTTAGATGTAAATTTGGTAAAAGAGGCTATAGATAATATATCAAAAGGGTTAAATTTAGATATTATAAACTCAAATATAGCTATCAATCGTAGAAGAGCTAAATTGGCAAGTGATTATCAAAAGAGTATAGAGGATTTTTTAGATATAGAGTTTCCATATAGAAGTGTATCTATAGAGATTGGATTTGGTTCTGGCAGACATCTACTCCATCAAGCAACCTCTAATCCAAATGAACTTTTTATAGGTATTGAGATACATACCCCATCGGCAGAGCAGGTTTTAAGACAGATAGAGTTAAATAAAATTAATAATATTTGGATTATAAATTATGATGCAAGACTTCTTTTAGAGATGATACAATCCAATACCATAAGTAAAATTTTTGTCCATTTTCCAGTACCGTGGGATAAAAAACCACATAGACGGGTTATATCTACTGCTTTTTTTAAAGAGTCTATGAGGGTTCTAAAAAAGGGTGGAAGATTAGAGCTTAGAACAGATAGTCATAACTATTTTTGGTACTCTTTAGAGATTTTTTTAGGTAAAGATGTTTCAAGTAGTAGTTTAGAAATTAGAAAAAATAGCTCTTTAGATGTTATTAGTAAGTATGAAGCGAGATGGAGGGGGCAAAAGAGAGATATTTATGATTTATTTGTCACCTCTTTAGATGAGTCGGAAAAAGTGGATTTAAATTTTGATTTTAGTTTTAATAATATAAAATATAGAGATACTCTCTTAGATAAAATAGATAAAAAGCCTCTTATTTTTGAGGATTTTTTTATCCATTTTGAACGACTATATCAGATAGATAGTAACTCTGTCTTAATAAAAGTATCATTTGGAAATTTTGATAGACCAGAGCATAAATATATATCTATAGATAGTGGTGGTTGTTGCTATTTTAGCCATCAACCGGTAAAAACGGTTAGAAACTATAAAGCCCATCTTAAAATAGGAGAGTATTTACATGTCTAATATAATATCTGCACAGAATTTAACCCTATCTTACGAAAGAGATGAGGAGATAATCAGGAATGCCTCTTTTTTTGTACGAAAAGGTGATTTTGTATTTATTACAGGTCCTAGTGGTAGTGGAAAGTCCACACTTTTAAAATCTTTTTATGGAAATATAAAACCGCAATCTGGTACCTTACTAATGGGTGGGTTGGATATGAACCGTATTAAAAAGTCTAAACTACAAGAGTTAAGAAGGCACTTAGGAATAATATTTCAAGATTATAAATTAATTAATGAGTGGACAGTTGAGAAAAATGTTGTTTTACCTCTATGGATAGCAGGTTACTCTAGTGAAGTGCAAAGGACACAAGCAAAAAGACTTCTACATCATGTAAAGTTGAGTGGAAAAGAGCATAAATATCCATTGGAACTATCTGGTGGAGAACAGCAGAGAGTTGGAGTAGCTAGAGCATTAGCTAAAAATCCATTTTTAATATTAGCAGATGAACCAACAGGAAATTTAGATGACTACTCCTCTAATGTGATATGGGATTTATTAGAGAATGCTTGTCAACAGTTAGAGACAACAGTAGTGGTTGTAACTCATAAGATACCATCTGTTTTTAATATCTCATATAGACATTTTACAATAGATGAACATGGAGATATTTATGAAGTTCATTAAACAGCACATATCATTGATATTTCCAATGGTCGCAATCTTACTTGGACTGGAGTTTTTTATAGCGTTTGACCGTACAACCAAAGGTTATGAAGAGAGCCTAAAAGATAGTTATGCAATGCTTGTTGTAGCTAAAGATGAGATGAGTATAGACGATTTTAAGTCTTGGGATAGGCATGTCTATAAGGTATCAGAGATAGAAAAATCAGATATTATCAAAAGGGTTGCTTCCACTTTTAAGGCTACAAATAGTGAAAATATCCATCAAAAGATGCCAAATTTTTACTCTATTAAACTAAATAAGTATCTAAATAATAGGGAGTTAGAGGGAGTTAAAAAGAACTTGTTAAAGAGTGATAAGGTAACAAGAGTTGAGACATTTGATACACTTCATAACTCCAATTATGGACTCTTCTCTTCTATAAAATTGGCATTTAGAACCTTTATATTTTTTATGACTGTTATTGGATTTTTTCTAATCATTAAACAGATGGAGGTTTGGAACTTTTTGCACTCAGAGAGAATGAAAGTGATGGATATTTTTGGAGCTTCACTTTTCTTAAGAAGTAAAGCTTTAATTGTTATGGCAGTAGTTGATGCAATCTTTTCTGCTATTATTGCAAGTGTAGTCTTTTATATTATTCAAAACTCATGGGTAAAAGGAAATCATATTGCAATTTTAGAAGATAATATTGAGGGACTATTCTCTATTGATGATTTAGTAACTCTCTCTTTTGCCTCTATTGTTATTGTTTTAATAGCTGTATTTTTAGTGGTTATTAATGTAAAGGAGGAGTAATGAGGAGAATTCTTATTGTTACTCTCTTTATATCACTCCTATTTGGTAGCTCAATAGATAAAAAAATTAGACAAAAAAAGAGAGAGCTTGAGTTAAAACAGACTCAATATAATCGAATGGATAAAAAGCTCTCAACCATAGCTAAGCAGATAATAGATGCAAAAGCAGAGAGTAAAAGATTAGATAGAAAACTTCGCAAATTAGAAAAAAAGATACAAGATACTCAATCTATATATGATAATTTAAATAGTAAAAAGGTAGCCATAGATGAAGAGCTTAGAAAACTTAATGATATTATTGAGGATAAGCAGGATAAATTTATCTCTTTGGTTGCTGATAAGTTCAGTATGAGTTTAGTCTTAGAGGAGTTAAAACAGCCAACACCAAAATCTATAATGTTGCAAGAGGCTTATAAGATATATGCTAAAGAGAATAATAAAGAGATAGAAAAGCTCCAAAATGATATTAAGAGATTAAATGCAAAAGAGGAGTTTTTTAAAGAAAAACAGATTAAATTAGAAAAAGAGATTGATATTTATAAAAAGGATAGAGAAGAGTATTCTGCTAAAAAAGAGCAAAAAGAGCAGATTATTAAGAGGTTAGCCCGAGATAGAGCCATATATAAAAAAAGATTTAATGCTATTCGAGAGAGCAGAAGAGCATTACAGAAAAAATTGGCTAAATTAGAGATTATCAGACAAGATAGTAGTGGTGTAGTAGAGGATAGAAAACGAGGAAAGAGATACTCATCTTATAGAAGGAGAAGAAGAACTACTTATAGTGGAGGTAAAACTATATCTCCAATTGAGGGTTCAAAACTTATTAAAAAATTTGGACGATATATTGACCCTATATATAAGTTTAAAATCTTTAATAAATCCATAACTTTAAAAGCTCCCCATAAAGGCTCAAAAGTTAGAAGTGTTTTAAGTGGAAAGATAGTATTTGCTGAAAACAGTGGTGGAATGCTTGGAAAGGTGGTGATTGTATCGCATGATAATAATATTCACACCATATATGCAAAACTCTCAAGATTAGCCCCCGGCATTCATGTTGGTAAAAGAGTCTCAAAAGGTTCAATTATTGGTAAGGTTAATAGTACTTTGATGTTTGAGGTTACAAAAAATAATAAACATTTAAATCCATTAAAATTAATAAGATTATAGTCTTTAATAATAGGGGGTTAATTAAAATAAGTATGAAAAATCTATTTCAGCAGTATCTTCCATACCTCATTGGGTATAAAAAAGAGTTTATATTTGCCATTATTGGAATGGTAGCAGTTGCTATTGGCACAGCAGGAACAGCACAAATTATTAAACCAACACTTGATAATATTTTTGTTGAAAAAGATGCTACAATGTTGGCTATTATACCATTTTTGCTTATAGCTGTTTTTGCACTAAAAGGGATAGGGCAGTATGTTCAAACCTATTATATGTCATATATCGGACTTGATATTGTTAGAAAATTAAGAGATAATTTAGTTAACCACTTAACATATCAAGATATGCGTTTTTTTCAAACTATGCACTCTGGTGAAATTTTATCTAGGATAACCAATGACATTGCCCGTATTCAAAATGTTGTAACCTCTATGATACCAAATTTTGTTAGAGAGAGTTTAACCATTGTAGCTTTAAGCCTCTATGTAGTCTATCAAAGTCCAAAATTGGCTCTTTATTTTTTAGTCATTATGCCTTTGGCAATTCTACCTTTGGGTCAACTTGCTAAAAAGATGAAAAAATATTCTAAACTCTCACAAGAGAGTACATCTATTATGACAGCAGGATTGGGTGAGATATTTTCAAATATAGAGGTGATAAAATCAAATTCAACTCAAGCTATTGAGGGGAAAAAGTTTTCAAATGAGAACTATCAAGTTTTTAGATATTTAATTAAGCAGGTAAAAATTAATGCATTAACTACTCCCATTATGGAGATACTAGGTTCAATAGCTATTGGGGTAGTGGTATATATTGGTGGTAGAGAGGTGATTGAAGGGAGAATGAGTGTTGGAGCTTTTTTTGCATTTTCTGCTGCTCTTTTTATGTTATATACTCCAATTAAGAGAATTTCAAAACTCTATAATCAAGCACAAGATGCTGTTGTAGCAAATTTAAGAATGCAGGAGCTTTTGGATATGAGACCTACAATCGTATCAGGATTTAGAAGTTTAGAAGAGAGAATTGAGAGTATAATATTTGACAATGTATCTTTAGATTATAATAATAAAAATGTGTTAAGAGGCATATCTATATCTATTAATAGGGGAGATAGTATTGCACTTGTAGGAGATAGTGGAGCAGGAAAAAGTTCTTTTGTAAATTTATTAGTCCGTTTTTATGACCCAAGTTTCGGCAGAATACTATTCAATAATATAAACTATAGAGAGTTTACACTAAGTTCACTACATAAAAGAATAGCATTTGTTACTCAAAGAATTTATATATTTAATGATACTATCGCTAGAAATGTAGCTTATGGAGAGGAGATTAATAGAGATAGGGTTATAGAGGCATTAAAAAAGGCTTATGCTTTAGAGTTTGTAGAGAAGTTAGATAGTGGAATAGATACTATTTTAAGTGAGAGTGGTAATAATCTATCCGGTGGACAGAGACAGAGGATTGCATTGGCAAGGGCATTATATAAAGAGCCAGATGTATTAATTTTAGATGAAGCAACATCAGCACTTGATAATAAAAGTGAAGTTTTAATTCAGAAAGCTTTAGAGGCTTTAAAGAGCCGTATGATAACAATTACTGTAGCCCATAGATTAAGTACAATAGAGAGTGCTGATACTATTTTGGTCTTCAAAAATGGAGAGATAGTTTGTGCAAATAGTCATAAAACTCTACTACAACAGTGTGATGAGTATCGTAAATTGGCTAAAATTTTAACACAGTAGTTGGGGTTTATTTAAGCTTGATTTCTTATCTATTATTTGTTATAATGCCCCCGTCTATGGCAGAAACTGTCGAAAGTAAAGCTTTTGTGGTCAGGCTCAGCCAAGAAACCCAATCATCTTTACAATTGGGTGGTTCACTATTAAGGATATATAGATATGGGATTAAGTATAGGACTTATAGGTCTGCCAAATGTAGGAAAATCAACAACATTTAACGCATTAACTAAAGCACAGAATGCTCAGAGTGCAAACTACCCTTTTTGTACAATTGAACCAAATAAGGCAGTTGTACCTGTGCCAGATAGTAGATTAGATGAGTTGGCAAAGATAGTAAATCCTCAGAGAATTCAATACTCTACAATAGATTTTGTTGATATTGCAGGGCTTGTTAAAGGGGCTAGTAGAGGTGAGGGGCTTGGAAATAAGTTTTTAAGTAATATTCGTGAAACAGAAGTTATTTTACACATTGTAAGATGCTTTCATGATGATAATGTAGTACATGTTGAAGGCTCCATTGACCCAATTCGTGATGTTGAAATTATAGAGCAGGAACTACTATTTGCAGATTTGGATACCTTAGAAAAAAGGGTTGAGTTATTAACTAAAAAAGCTAAAGGAAATGATAAGCGGGTAAAAGCACAACTTGCTATTGCTAAAGAGTTATTATATTTTATAGCAGATGGAAATCCGGTCTCCTCTTATGACAAGATAGATGATGAGGTCTTTGTAGCTATGAATAAAGAGCTTAGACTCCTAACATCAAAAGAGATTATATATGGTGCAAATGTTGATGAGGAGGGTTTAGCAGAAGATAATGAATTTGTTAAAAGATTAAAAGAGTATGCAAAGAGTAGGAATTATGAGGTTATAAAACTCTGTGCCAAAGTTGAAGAAGAGATGGTTGATTTTGATGAAGATGAAAAAAGAGAGATACTTGAGGATTTAGGTGTAAAAGAGAGTGGATTGGAGCAGATTATACATAGAGGTTTTGATAAACTAGGTCTTATGAGTTATTTTACAGCAGGAGTTAAAGAGGTTCGAGCTTGGACAATTAAAAAAGGGACAACTGCACCAAAGGCCGCTTCTGTTATTCATAATGATTTTGAAAAAGGGTTTATTCGAGCGGAGGTTATATCTTATAAAGATTTTATTACATATAAAGGTGAACAGGGAGCTAAAGAGGTGGGCAAAAACCGTTTAGAGGGTAAAGATTATATTGTCCAAGATGGTGATATTATACACTTTAGATTTAATAACTAAATAGTATCAATCAACTTTTTTGATATAATAGAGCTAAAAAAGAATAAATAATGTCAACAATAATTGCAAAAAACAGAAAAGCTTATCATGATTATGAGATTTTAGAAAAATTTGAAGCTGGTATTGTTTTACAAGGAAGTGAAGTCAAAGCATTAAGAGCAAAACGGGCAAATCTAAATGATGCTTTTTGTCGTTTTATTAAAGGTGAGTTATATTTAATGAATGCTCACATTGCACACTTAGAGACAACCAATAGAAATTTCGCAAGAGATACAAGAAGTCCTCGCAAACTACTTTTACATAAAAAAGAGCTAGATAAACTTTTTATAAAAGTTAATAAAAGTGGAAACACCATTGTGCCACTTACTATATATTTTAATAAAAGAAATATAGCCAAAGTGACTATTGCTTTATCAAAAGGTAAACAGTTACACGATAAAAGAGAGACTCTCAAAAGAAAAACACAACTAAGAGAGGCTCAACAAGCTATGAAAAATTACTAATATAAAGCGAGTAAAAAATGAAAAAGCTACCCATAGGAAAAAGTGATTTTAAATCAATCATCCAAGACAATTTTTACTATATAGACAAAACCAATTTTATTAGTGAAATTATAGATAATAGTGCTAATGTTATTTTACTCCCAAGACCAAGAAGATTTGGCAAAACTCTTAATCTCACTATGACAAAATACTTCTTTAATGTAGAGGAGGATAACAGAGAGCTTTTTGATAATCTAAATATCTCAAAAAATCAAGAGGCTATGGCTCATTGTGGAAAATATCCGATTATCTATATCACATTTAAAGATGTCAAAGAGAATAATTTTGAATTAACTTTTGAGCGAATTAAACAGCTTGTAGATAAAGAGATTTCAAGGCATGAAAAAAAGATTGAGTCTATTTTGGATAGATTGGATAGAATGGATAGAAGACATTATGAGAGACTGATTTTGGGTAATGGGTCTGAAATAGACTACAAAAATAGTTTTAAACTCCTCTCAAAACTTCTAACTATTGCTTATAACCAAAAATGTATAATTTTAATAGATGAGTATGATACTCCTATTCAAACAGGTTTTCTACAAGGCTACTACGATGAAATCATAGGCTTTTTTAAAACATTTATGGGTGCAGTATTAAAAGATAATGATGTCCATGTCTATAAAGCAGTGCTAACAGGGATTTTAAGAGTCTCCAGAGAGTCTATTTTTAGTGATTTGAATAATATAGAGGTCTATACTCTGCTAGATAGTGAATTTAGCGACAAATTTGGATTTACTACTGATGAAGTCAAAAAACTATTGTCAGATTACACTCTAATAGAGCGGTTTGAAGAGGTAGATAACTGGTATGATGGCTATTGTATCGGAGGAACAACTATTTTTAACCCTTGGTCTTTACTTAATTTTAGCAATAGAAAACGGTTTGATGTCTATTGGGCAAACACATCATCCAATGAGATTATTAAAACACTAGTTGAAAACTCTGATACATTTAGAGAGGATTTAAAATATCTACTCAATGGTGAGAGTTTAAAAAGAGTAATCAATCCCAATATAACTTTTAAAGATAGAGATTTCAATTTCAAAGAGGAGATGTTATACTCATTTCTATTTTTTAGTGGCTACCTCAAATATACAGCTAAAGAGTTTATAGAGGGTGAGCATATATGTCAACTCTTTATTGTCAACCAAGAGTGTCACTATATTTTCAAAAAAATTATCTCAAATTGGATTACAGATAGCTTTTCAAATAGAAAATTAAGAATTTTACT
>CAZROY010000008.1:0-12450 GCA_964601885.1 uncultured Sulfurovum sp.
ATTGCTTTTTGAATTTCAGCAACATTAAACCAGCTCTCTTCCCAACCTTTCACAAGCCAATATACTAAAAACTTACTATTTTTAAGACTCTTTTGCACTCTATCAAAGGCTGTAGCATCGAAATTTTTAATATTGCTGTAGTACTCATTACTCTCAATATTATCATCTAAAACTAAATCAACAGAGCTTACCCAAATCTTTTCTCCAGCAGTTGTTGAACTAAAAGGGAAGGCATAAGAGCCACCAAAACCTATATTAAATTGAGTAAATAGTTCATTTGTAGCTGTTGGCAATGTACTTATTTGATGAGTTACTATCTAAAGCTATAAGTCCAGCCAAAGCACCTGTAAATCCTGCATTATAGTCTGTTGCTACCTCATTTGCTATATAGTCTCTTCTATCATCTACATAGTCAAAATCATTAGCACTCTTTGGTCCACCAACCAATGCACCCTCCAAAATAAAATCATTATTTGCAGGGGAGTCAATATTATTGGTTTGAGAGTTATGAGATGCTCTATGGTGTGGATTAATAGGTGAGTTTGCCCCATATCCCACTACATAGGAGCTGTTTCTTGGATTATCCCCCAATATATAATCTATTTGACCTTTTGCAAAATTTATATAATCTATCTTCCGTTGAGTGTTCTCTAAACCTTGTGCATATAGAAGAGCCATAAAAGAGGTGGTAGATGAGTATCTAAGTGAACCCCATGTATCTAAAAATGCTAATCCACCATCTGTATATTTTACTCCATTTAACCAATAATCAAGATACTCTTCAACATCATTTTTATATTGTATTTCGCCTGTAATTTGAGCTAACAGTAAATTTACACCGTTTGAGACATTATCCCAACTCTGAGACCAATGTTTAGAATTTGAAGCGTTTGCCACATAGCTCTTAGCCTTATTTAAATAGTTAATATCTCCTGTAGCTTTATATAACCAGATAGCACCCCATGCCAATTCGTCATTATATCCACTATACGAAGTGTAATATCCATTTGCTGCTGTATATCCATTATTTCCTTGATACTCCTCTGCAAATCTATAAAGTTTTTTAGCTTTATCAAGTAGAGTTGCCGAATATATTGGGTCATCTCTAAAGAGAATTGAGCCTGAAGCTAAAGCAGAAGCCATATCACCTGCCACTTCACTACACTTATTTATGGCGTCACATGTAAATGTTGGTCTATCCATTGTCATAAGTTCAGGTGGTCCCCAAAAACTGTGGTCTGCTCCAGCATCACCAACTTGATAATATACTTTATCATCACTTGCACTATCTGGGTTACTTCCCTCATTATACGATTGAATAAAATAGTCTAGTGCATATTTTACTTGCTCTTTTCCATACTCCAACATTCCAGCTTGAATATAAGCATCTTTAAATGCTAACATTCCCCAATTTAACATAGATGCACTATAGCTCATTGGAAGATTAAACTTAACATGGTCACCCGCATCAAACCAACCTCCCGTTAAATCTCTTCCTACATCTTCACCATCATTCAACCCTCCAGCTTTTCTCCAAGTTACAGTAGGAAATGGACCTGTAGCTCTTTGAGCCTCATAAAATTTAAGTGCTAATGGTAACACCTCCATATATCTACTAGAATTATAGGTAGGTGGGGTAGTAGGTAGTGGGGTTGGTGTTGCTGTAGGGGTTGGCGTTGGTGTAGGAGTTGGAGTTGGTATAGGAGTTGGCGTTGGTGTAGGGGTTGGAGTTGGTGTAGGGGTTGGAGTTGATGATATTGTTCGATTAGCACAATATCCAAACTCAACTTGACCATTTGCCCTCACGATATTATTCCAATCAACTCCACTAGCTATCATCTCCAATGTTGAACTGTTTTGAGAATAGTTTGTATTCCAAGCTTTAGTAACCACTCCATCTACCTTAAAGGTTACTTCCCAATCAATATTATGTGAGGTGTTATTTTTTACCTGCACATTTTTACAAAAACCACTACCCCAATCTGCATTATCTGTTTGAGTAACTGTTAAGTCTCCACTTTCGGGTGGTATTGGTGCAGTCGCTACTTTTGTAGCACAATATCCAAAAGAGACATCTGAATTTGCCTCAATATATCTATTCCAATCTACTCCACTAGCTTGAGTCTGAAGAGTATCTTTATTCTGAGAATAGTTTGCATTCCACAGATTATTAATTAATCCTTCTGCATTAAAAGAGATATTCCATAACTCTCTTGTACTATTTGGATTATGTATTGAAACATTGGCACAAAAGCCACTATCCCATTCACTCTGTTTAGTAATATTTACTTGTAGAGAAGCCCCTAAAAGAGTATTATTGGTCAACAAAACAAGTGACATAAGACCGAATGGTTTTAATAGTTTCATCTTCTATCCTTTTTTCTTAATTAGGAATAAATTATACCATATAATATTGGTTTTTGTAATTTTTTTGTACTTTTTTGTCACATTTCCTCATTTTCTTTTACTTAATCAGATAATTTATATCCCATTTATATATTTTTATGTTATACTTTTACCTATAAAAATATATAAGGAAATAATATGCCAAAAATTAATAAATACCAAGACATTTCTAATATAGATAGAGAAGCAAAAAAAGACTTAATTGATAGACACTCTCCATTTATCCACTGTGCAAGTGAAGCTAAAGCTGGTGAACCATTTGAAGTAACTGTAAAGATGGGTAATGAGTACTCTCACCCTGATGATTTTGACCACTATATAGAGTCAATAACACTATTTAATGGAGAGACTAAATTGGCTCAAGTAACATATATTCCGGGTGCTTTAGGTAATATTAAAGCTCACAATACAACAACATTTACAATTATTCCCAAAGGAAGAAAACTTAAACTAGTAGCACATGGATACTGTACTAAACATGGTATTTGGGAAGGTACTCCTGTAGAAGTTATAGTTAAATAGCTCAAACCAGTGAACTACCCAATATATTCCTAATACTATATTGCTCTTTTTTTATACAACAATCAATATCCTTATCCAATATTTTTTAGTTAAAATGCCTTACTAAAATTATTGAATAAGGAGAGAATTATGTTAGATAACCCATCGTATATTATCGACAGCTTTTTTACAATTTTTGCAATGACTCTTATTATACTTATGGTTCCCGGTTTTGCGATGTTAGAGGCAGGACTTGTAAGGACAAAAAATGTTACAGCAGTATTAACTGTAAATGTAATGATTTATGCACTAGCCTCACTATCCTTTTTACTTATTGGATATAACCTTGCATTTGGTACTTGGGGTGGTGAGCATGGAAAAAGTATGAGCGAATACGCCTTTTTCCTTTTCCAAATGGCATTTGTTGGAAAAGTGGTTAATATTATGAGTGGAGGAGTAAGTGAGAGGTCAAGAATATTACCATTGGCACTATTTACTATAGCTGTTGGTACTTTTATATATCCTACCATTGTAAATATAACTTGGGGAGAAAACTTTTTATCTGGAACCGCTTTTGATATTTCAGCTATTCACGATTTGGCAGGTTCTACTGTAATACACTCAACAGGTGGTTGGGCATTATTGGCTGCTATTTTAATTATGGGTCCTAGACGAGGAAGATATAGTAAAAATGGTGCTGTTAAGGTTATTCCTGCTTCAAATATTCCATTAGTCACATTGGGAGCATTTTTACTTTGGATTGGTTGGTTTGGTTTTAACGGTGGGAGTGTTGGGGCAATCAGCTCAAAAGAGAGTGCAGACAGTGTAGCACTGACTATTATGAATACAAATACAGCCGGATTAGCAGGAGCTGTTGCTGGTTGGATTTTAACATATTTTAGATATAAAAAATTTGATGTCACTATGATTTTAAATGGTGCTTTGGGTGGACTTGTAGCAATTACTGCAGGACCTGACCTATATAACATATATACACCTCTACTTATTGGATTTATTGGTGGTGCTTTAGTTGTTTGGGCTGTTCCACTTTTTGATAAATTTAAGCTTGATGACCCTGTTGGAGCATTATCTGTACATTTAGTAAATGGTATTTGGGGAACGGTAGCAGTTGGAATTTTTGTATCGGATATAAGCATTATTACCCAACTAAAAGGTATAATTATAGTCGGAATTATAGTATTTCCTATATCATGGATAGTTATTTTTATTATTAATAAAATATTCCAACTCAGGGCAGATGATGAAGAGCAACTTGAAGGTATTGACTCTATTGAGTGTGGTATGGAAGCTTATCCTGAATTTACAAGAACAATATAAAATCTAAAGGAGATAACATGAAAAAAATAGAAGCAATAATAAAACCATTTAAACTAGAAGATGTAAAAGATGCGTTAGTAGAGGCAGGGATTGAGGGAATGACAATCTCTGAAGTTAAAGGTTATGGACGACAACAAGGACACTCTGAACTATATCGAGGTGCAGAATATATTGTAGAGTTTATTCCAAAAGTAAAAATTGAAATAGTTGTCAGTAGCGAAAAATATGAAAAAATCGTTATTGACACTATTATGAAAACAGCTCAAACAGGTAAAATTGGAGATGGTAAAATCTTTGTAACAGATATTGAAAAGACTATTCGTATAAGAACAGGTGAAGAAGATGAAGAGGCTCTATAATAGAGGCTCTCTTTTACTCATTTCTCAAAACGGTTAAAGGGTCAGTTGATGATGCCTTATATGCTGGATATAGAGATGATAAGATTACAATAATAATCGTACCTCCAATTATAGATATAAAATCAAATGTTGTTAAGTCAACAGGTAGTTTGGAAAAACCATACACATCAACAGATAAAGATATAACATCAAATGTTTGCAAAACCCATATTCCTAAAAATCCCAAAACTGTACCGGCAATAATTCCACTAACCCCAATTATTACTCCTAACTTAAAAAATATTCTCTTTATCTCCCAAGTTGTAGCACCTAAAGTTCTCATAAGAGCAATTTCACTTCTTCTACTCATTACAGTCATAAGTAGAGATGAGATAATATTAAGAGAAGCAACTAAAATAATGAGTAATAGAACTAAAAATAATGCCCTCTTCTCCATCTCCATTGCCGCAAAAAAATTTCTATTTTGCTCCCACCAACCCTCTACTATTACATGAGAAGAGAGGTGGTTTTTCCTCAAAAACTCTCTAATTTTTTTAATATTTTTCATAGCATGGAGAGAGTAAACATGAATACCGTCATAGATACCCTTTTTTCTTTTTAAAATCTTCTCAAATGCCTCTAGGGTCGTATATATAATTGCCTTATCATAAGCTTTAAGTCCAGAATCGAATTGACCTATAATAGAAAACCTTTTCTGAAGAGGCATTGTTCCAAAACCAACTGCTTGTTGTTCTGAAAAATATAGGGTAAGCTTTTGACCATTATAAACACTCATATCATTGGCTAAAGTTTTACCAATTAGCATCTTATATTTACTATTCAACTCCAATGAGTTTTTTAATGCTTTCTTGAATACATTATTAATTTCTGCCTCTTTAGAAAAATCAACCCCATAAAGAATAGAGCCATTGACACTTGAACCGCTTTTTGTTATTACTTGTGTTGTGTAGTATGGACTAAACTGTAAATGGGGAAACTCTTTTTTTAATTTTGATATTAAATCATCATTCGTACTATTGTAATTGGTGGGAATAAGGGTTAATGGGTAGTTCATAACAAACAGTCTTTTTTGAAACTCTTTTTCTGTTCCATTCATAATACCCATTGCAACCATAAGTACCATCACCCCTGCACTAATGCCTAAAAAGGCTAACAGCATAGAGATAAAAATAAATGGATTATCTCTATCATATTTCAGATAATGTTTAATTATTTTATGAATGAATTTTTTATTAATTGTGTTCATCTTCTATGCCAAAATGCCCTTTTTAGGTCCACTTCGACCACAACACAATTTATATTTTTTACCACTGCCACACGGACATGGGTCATTTCTTTTCGGTTTCTTTTTTGCTCTTATAGGTTTTAAAGTCTGCTTCTTCTCCTCTTCAAAATCTGCCTCAACTATATCCTCTTCATTGGTTCTAGCATTGGCTAAATCACTCTCCAATTCATCTAAAATAGCTTCCATTCTTTGCTGTTCCTCTTCAGGAGATTCAAAATTAAACTGCACAAGTTGAAGTGTCTCAACTGCCTCTCTTTTAATTCTATCAATCAACTGTATAAATAGATTATAGCTATCTTTTTTATATTCAGTTAATGGGTCTTTTTGATTATACCCTCTAAGTCCAATACCTGTTTTTAAAACATCCATCTCATATAGGTGGTCTCTCCATTGAGGGTCAAGAACCTGCAGATAGAGAACTCTTTGCACTTCACTTCTCTGCTCTGGAGATAGAGGTTTCATCTTCTCTTCATAGCTATCCTCTAAAATATCATAGAGTATAGTTTTTATATCATGATAATCTTTACCTTGAAATATCTCTTTATCAAAATCTATTGCTAATTTTGTATTGAGTAACTCTTTTAATCTATCAAGGTTAAAATCCTCTTCGGGAGTTCCGTCATAAATATCAGACTCTACCAAAAGGTAATCCACATACTCAGCTCTATTTTCTCTAATTTTACTGTCTATATCATAATTTGGGTCAAGAAGTTGATTTCTAAAGTTATATATGGTCTTTCTCTGTTCATTAGCAATATCATCATACTCTAATATATGTTTTCTTGACTCATAGTGCATATTCTCAACCTTTTTTTGAGCCTTTTCAACTGAGCGAGTAACTATTTTAGAATCTATATACTCACCCTCTTCAACCCCTAACTTATTCATAATGGTTCTAATCTTCTCACCACCAAAAATTCTTAAAAGATTATCATCTAAACTTAAATAAAATTGTGAAACACCGGGGTCTCCTTGTCGTCCTGAACGACCTCTTAATTGGTTATCAATTCTTCTGCTCTCATGTCTCTCTGTACCTAAAATGTAGAGTCCCCCCAAAGCTTTTATCTCATCTGAAATTTTAATATCGACACCCCGTCCTGCCATATTGGTAGCTACAGTAACAGCTCCCTTTTTTCCAGCTTGAGCTATAATCTCCGCCTCATGTTCATGATTTTTTGCATTGAGAATATTATGAGGAATTTTTGCTTTTTTGAGTCTCTTATGGATAAGTTCGGATTTTTCAATAGATGCTGTACCTATTAAAACAGGTTGACCTTTCTCATAAAGCTCTTTTACCTTTTTTGTTACTGCATCTAATTTTTCTCTCTCTGTATTATAGATTAGGTCATTTAAATCCTTTCTAGCAATAGGTAAATTGGTAGGAATTGAGATAACCTCTAAATTATAAATCTCAGCAAATTCAGTTGCTTCTGTTTGAGCTGTTCCTGTCATACCTGCCAACTTCTCATACCCTCTAAAGTAGTTTTGATATGTAATCTCTGCTAATGTTTGAGACTCCTCTTTTATCTCAACACCCTCTTTTGCCTCTAATGCTTGATGAAGTCCCTCGCTAAATCGTCTCCCCTCACTAAGTCGTCCTGTAAACTCATCTACAATAATAATCTCTCCATTTTGTACTACATAATCCACATCTCTAACAAATATATAGTGGGCTTTCATAGCTTGGTCTAAATGGTGAGCCATAGATGCGTGTTCTAAATCATAGAGATTTTCAACTTCAAATAAATCTTGGGCTTTTTGAAGTCCATCTTCTGTCATAATTACTTGACGGTTCTTCTCATCTATATAAAAATCTCCTGTTGTCTCCTCCGGCTCTCCGGGTTTACTCTCCTTTTTCTCCCCTTTTATCATTTTTTGAGCTATCTCATTAGCTTTTATATAATAGTTGCTATCTCTCTTTACAGGTCCTGATATAATAAGTGGAGTTCTTGCCTCATCAATTAAAATGGAGTCCACCTCATCAATAATTGCATAGAAATGTCCTCGTTGAACCTTCTCTTCAGCTCTCGTTTTCATATTATCTCTTAGATAATCAAAACCATACTCATTATTTGTCCCATAAGTAATATCTGCATCATATTGAGCCTTTTTTGTAGCCTCATCATAAATATCATCTGTTAAACACCCCACAGAGTAACCTAAAAAATTATATAATTTTCCCATATCTTGGGAGTCTCTTTTTGCAAGATAATCATTTACAGTAACCACATGAACACCCTTTCCAACCATTGCATTAAGAGATACGGCAAGGGTAGCTACAAGAGTTTTACCCTCACCTGTTTTCATTTCTGCTATAGAGTTATCATGAAGTACCATACCTCCTACTAGCTGAACATCAAAAGGTCTCATACCTAAAACCCTTTTACTAGCCTCTCGTGTAATTGCAAAAGAGTCATTTAACACATCATCTAAGCTCTTTTCGTTTTTTCTTACAGCCTCTTTTAGTTGATTAAAAGCCTCTTTTAACTCATCATCTGAGAGTTTCTCATACTTCTCTTCTAGGTTGTTTATTTTTTTTGCTCTTTTTAAGTAGCCCTTGACAATTCTATTATTTTTTGAACCAAAAATTTTTGCTAACATTATATTTATAACCTAATATTAAAATTATGGTGATTTTACCCAAATTTTATGTAAAGGTTGATTAGCTTATTGTTAACTACAATAAGAGCATATTTGAGATAGAGATAATATTATATTGAAATTTCAGTTATTTAGTTATTAAATCTCTCTTGGCAATCTCTTCTAAAAATGTGGTAGCATATGAGCCTTTTGGAAGATAAAATTGCATTCTCAACTCTCTTTTTGTTTCATTATAATGAAATACCAAATCTTCTGGCCATACCCAAGCATATCTTCTATCTCCTTTTAACGAATATAGCTCTTGGTCATCATACTTCTCCTCTAAATATCTAGCATCAGACATAGACCTATCCACTTTTCCACCACAGATTAAACCTGTAGGACTCTCTTCTCTATTTAAAAATGCTTGTGTTGAGATATTAAAATCTTGTAGAGGATACGATTTGCCATAGGGATAAGCTTTCATATCATCACCAATAAAAAGTTTAAAAAAATTTTTCTGTCTAGCTAAAGCTACTATCAACTCTTTTGGAAAAGATAATAGTTCAGATGCCTTTTTAAGAGTATTATTATTGATAGTTTTTGATATTGATACACGATTAGATAACCATTGATTAAAAAGATAACTTTGATAAGCAGATACTAATAATTTCTCTTTAGCCCCTCTCAATCTCTTACCGGAGTGTGCTATCTCTTTACCCTGCTTATAACTTTTACTCTCTTTACCAAATCTCTGATACCCATAATAGTTTGGTATCCCCTCCTTTTGCATCTGAAGAGCCACTGCTCTTATGTTTATATTGGCTTTTGGAGTTACCCTATTTAAAATAATAGAAAATCTATTCCCTTTTAAATTTCCTATTTTAATTGGAAATCTATTATAACTTTTCTCCAATATCTCTATTTTTTGCGAAGTAAGATTTGATAGTATCTCTTTTTCATACTTTTTAGGAATGGAGATATACTGAATAGTTGTTGCATTTTTATCTTTTAATCCTGCATATCCAATATCTCTATATTCTAAGTTGGTAGCTTTTGCAAGAACTGTAATAAGTTTAAATGTACTTATATTAGATTTTTTAATTTTAAGGATAAGATTTGAGCCTCTATTTGTAAATTTAAATAGAGGTATCTCCTCTACATAAAATCTATCACTACTCTGTTTAAAATCAAAATATATAGGTTGATGGTTATACGCATAAATTTTTTTCATCTACGAATTATAGCAGAAGTATCAAAATTAATTTGATATTGAACTGCTATTTAATATAACACCATTATTGATGGTAGGAAATATCGAAAACAGTGCTTTTAGATAAAATACAAAATAGACAGAAAGTAATTTTTCTATAGATAGTTATTTTTAAACTCAACATATCTTTTAGCTGAAGCGTAAAGCTCTACTACCTCATCATCTGTTAACTCTCTGACTACCTTAGCAGGAGTTCCCATAATAAGACTTCTTGGAGGAAACTTTTTATTTTTGGTTACTAAACTTCCAGCTCCAACTATTGATTCTTTGCCAATTACAGCTCCATCTAAAATGGTAGCACTCATTCCAATAAGACAAGCATCTTCTATAGTACAACCATGAAGCATAACTCTATGCCCAACCGTTACATCATTACCTATAATAGTCGGATTTCCATCACTCATATCTTCTCTTTTATGGTGAGTTACATGCACCATAGACAAATCTTGTATATTACTTCTATCTCCTATCTTAATATAGTGAACATCGCCCCTTATAACAGCACCAAACCAGATAGCACTATCTTCTCCTATTTCAGTTCTACCAATTACAGTAGCCCCTTCTGCCACCCAAGCATTTTTCTTAAGTTTTGGAGTCCAATTTTTATATTTTAGTATCATTTCAATCCTTTAACTCTCTTTTTGATAATCTCTTAATGTACTTTCTTGTCTTTTTTTGAGACTTATTATATAGTTTAGTTATATAATCTTCTAATATTTCATGGTTATTTATAACTTTATCTCCACTTTTGACCTGTTTATACTCACCTGTATTTTTCAATTTCCATCTTAATCTATTATCTTGAAGTTGTAGAGAGAGTATATATTTTATCTTCTGTTTAAGAGAACTATCTATAATTGGTGTCATAATCTCTATTCGTCTTACAAGATTTCGTGGCATTAAATCAGCACTTGCAATATAATACTCATTATCATCATGTTTAAAATAGTATATTCTTGGGTGTTCAAGATACTTACCTATAATAGAATATACAGATATATTATCACTAACTCCACTTACAGACGGTTTAAGGGTACATACACCTCTAATAATTAACTCTATTTTACACCCCTGCATAGATGCAAGATATAATGCTTGTATAATAGTTGGGTCAACAAGAGAGTTGGCTTTCAATATAATATGCCCCTGCTCTTTAAAAGATGCCTCATGTTTTATTAGTGAAAGGAGTTTAGGCTTTATACCAATAGGGGCTATAATAAGTTTTTTCATAGAAATATAGTCTGCAAAACCTGTTATAAAGTGGAAAAATTTAGTAGCATCATGATTAAAATCACTTTTTGTAGTAAAATAACTTATATCTGTATATATTCTTGATGTGGCAGGGTTGTAATTTCCTGTTCCTAAATGGACATAACCTTGGAGTCTATTGCCTTTTCTCTTTGTAATTTGTGCTATTTTTGCATGTACCTTTAAACCCGCTATTCCATATATGACATGTGCTCCAGCCTCCTCTAATGCTTTTGCCCAATGTAAATTATTCTCTTCATCAAATCTAGCCTTTAACTCAACTAAAACGGTAACCTGCTTACCCTCTCTTGCCGAACGGATAAGAGATTTTACAATTGGGGAGTTTTTACCAACCCTATATAGTGTCATACGCATTGATAGAGTATTTGGGTCTTTTGATGCCTCATCAATAAATCTAACAACAGGGTCAAAGCTCTCATAAGGGTGATAGAGTAAAACATCTTCCCTCTCAATAGCTTCAAACATATCCCCATTGTCATCAAATGGTGGTAGCGTTTTTGGAGTATAGGTTGGTAGAGTTAAATGAGCCAAAGACTCTTGAGATACAATATACCAAAGTGTTCCAAGATTAAGAGGAATTTGATACTCATATATATCATTACTATCTAGCTTCAAATATGTAGTAAGTAGCTCTATTAAATCCTCATCTTTATTACTACTCATCTCTAATCTTACCACTGTACCCCTATTTCTAGCTCTTATTCCCTCTTCTAATATCTCCACAAAATCATCTGCCTCTTCCTCCTCTATAGCTATATCTGCATTTCTTGTAACTCTAAAGGCTGTTGAGGAGATTTTTTTAAGTCCTTGAAACAGCTCTGTACTAAAGTGGTCAACTACAGACTCCATTGGAACAAAACAGTTTTCAATTTTTAAAAAACTAGGTAATATTCTTGGAATTCTAATTAAACCATATTTTATATTGGATTTTCTATCTTCAAATTTTAAAGCCAATGCAAAACTTAGATTATTGAGGTGTGGAAATGGGTGAGTTGCATCTATTGCTATCGGCATAATTACAGGATAAATCTGTTCAAAAAACTCTCTCTTTATAATCTCTTGCTGTTTTTCCGATAACTCATCATAGGCTTTTATAGTTACACCATACTCTTTAAGCTCTTTCATAATATCTTTAAAGGTAGCCTCTAATATTTTCTGCTCTCTATGTAAAGTTTTATGAATTGCCTCAAGTTGTTCAGTTGGAGTCATCTTATCTATAGCTGTTTCTTGAATTCTCGCTTTAAATAAAGACTTCAATCCTGCTACTCTAATCATATAAAACTCATCTAAATTAGTCCCATATATTGCAACAAATTTAAGTCTCTCTAATGGGGGTAGCGTTGTATCTTGTGCTTGTGCCAATACTCTACTATTAAACTTAAGCCAAGAGAGTTCACGGTTAAAATAGAGTTCTGGGGAGGTTAAATCTACGGACATTT
>CAZROY010000009.1:0-18889 GCA_964601885.1 uncultured Sulfurovum sp.
GCTATATCCCCCTCTATACTATTTGCTTCCCTATCTAAATCTTGTATTTTTAATTTATCCACAAGTTGCTGTTGAAATAGTATCTCCTGCTCTCTTCTTTCGTTTGCTATAGCTCTTAATCTATTTTTATTACTCTGAATAAGGGCTTTTAGACTCGTAATCTGCTTTTTAGTCTGAACAATTCTCTTTTGTGTGATAATATCTTCATCCTTGATGGATTTTTTATTAGTATAAAATATATTTTTTTGATTTTCAATAATATTTTTACTTGTTATCTCTTTGGGGAAAGTAATCGATTGTTTATTATCTCTTTGAGCTTTTAATCTTGCATAGAGTGCTAACGTATCCTGATATTGAGATTTTAATATATTTAAATTCTCTTTTATCTGAATATCCTCCAATTCAATTAAAATATCACCTTGTTGAACTACATCTCCATCTTTTATATGGATTGCCTTTATAATGCCTCCATCTAAATGTTGAATAGTTTTTTTTGCACTTCCAGCAGATACTTGTCCAACTGCAACAGAGGAACTATCTAATGGTGCATAATACATCCAACCACCAATAACTCCAAATACAATAAAAATTATTGTGAGTCCCGTAAGAATTGCTGGGGTGGTATTGTGTGATGGCATACGATTATCTAGTTTTTTCATCAACTTTCCTTAATGATTTGGTTTACTAAGAGTTACTTTAGACATAGTAGGTCTAACTGATGATGGTCTTGAAGCTTGTCTATTTGCTTGAGATTGTGATGAAGGAGTAGAAGCTCTTAGTTTAGCCAGAACCTCATTTGTATTACCATATATCTCTAAAAGTCCATTTTTCATTAAAGCTATTTTATTTGTAACTTGGAGTATATTTGGTCTATGGGTTATAAGAATGACTGTAGAACCGTTCTGTCTTAAAAATTTAATAGCTTGAATTAATCCTAACTCTCCCGTCTCGTCTAAATTGGAATTTGGCTCATCAAGCACCACTAAAACGGGATTATTATATATAGCTCTAGCTATTCCAATTCTCTGTCGTTGACCTCCCGATAGAGTTGAGCCTCCAACTCCTATTTTAGTATCATACCCTTCAGGGAGTTTCAGTATCATCTCATGAACACCCGCTTTTTGTGTTGCCTCTACTACTTTTTTAGGGTCAACTTTTCCAAATCTTGCAATATTTTCACTTACTGTTCCATCAAATAGTTCAATATCTTGAGGAAGATAGCCAATATATTGACCCAATTTAACTTTATTCCATTGTGATATATCTGCACCGTCTAATCTAACTTTACCATTAGCAAGAGGCCAAAGTCCTAAAATGGCTCTAGCTAAAGATGATTTACCAGCTGCACTAGGTCCAATTACTCCTACTATATCACCCTTATTAATCTTCATTGTTATACCTCTAATTGATGGCTCTTTTCCATTTGGTGGAACGACTACAATCTGCTCTAATGTCACCTCACCTTTGGGTGCTGGTAACTCCATATACTCTTTCTCTTTTGGAAAATCATTTAATAGTGCATTAAGTCTAGTGTATGAGGTTCTTGCTCCACTAAACTGTTTCCATGTACTGACCATTAAATCAAGCGGTGCTAATGCTCTACCCATAACGATAGAACCAGCAATCATCATACCAGAAGTCACCTCTCCCTTAATTGCCAAATATGCACCAAGACCTAACATCAATGATTGAAACATCATTCTACTAATTTTTGATATATTTGCCCAAATTCCAGCATAAGCACTTGCTCTACTTTGCATATTAAGAAAACTATAATGTTTATCTTGCCATATATTTCTAATATTATCTTTCATACCTAAAGCATGAATAACCTCCGCATTTCTAAGATTACTATTAACAAACATCATAGAGGCAGAATTATACTCATTTGCTTTTTTTAATTTATTTTTAGTAGAGTACTCATTTAAAATAGCCACAATAAGAAGCACAATAGCCGCAAAAATAGCAAAATAACCATAATATGGATGAAACAAAAATAGAACACCTATATAAATAGGCATCCATGGAGCATCAAAAAAAGCAAATAGTCCATTACCTGTTAGAAATTGTCTAATTTGAGTTAAATCACTTAACGCACTAGAAGATGCTTTACTTGGATATTTTTCTGCTAATTTAAATAAGGCATTAAAAACTCTTTGGCTTAAAAGACTATCTATTTTATTACCTACTCTTACAAGAATTCTTGAACGAACCATCTCTAAAAGAGCTAAAGTTATAAACAGAACGATAACCAAGCCTGTAATCATATAAAGTGTCTCTTCACTCCTGCTTGTTACAACTCTATCATAAAGTTGTAACATATAAAGAGGTGGAACTAACATTAATAAGTTAATAAAAAGACTAAAAAAACCAGCCATAATAAATGCTGTTTTAGCTTTAAAGATGGCTTTTCTTAACTCTCCCCTCTCTATTTGTTGATTTGGTAATTTTATATTTGCCATTTAATTGTTGCTCCTTGAGTAAATTATTATAATCTTATTTAGCTTTGTCTCTTTTGGGCAATCTCAAAAAGGGTATTAATATTGTCGAGTGATTTTAGATGGGCATCAATAAGAGTAATAATCCCTTTTCTGACCCAATCTGCCAAAATATCATCACTAAGGGCATTTAATTTTTTCCTATCTACAACTTTAAATCCATTAACTAAAATCTGTCTCTCTTCACCTTCTCCTACTGCAATTTCTCTATCTTCTAATATTCCACTATCACTAATAGCTTTTGCAACATTTTTTGTAATTATTGTTTGATTTTCATGATTTGTTAAGAAGTTAATAGCATTTTTTAATATATCACTTTGATTGCCATCTTCTAAAAATAACTCACTCCCTTCTGTTGTTGATACTAAATCAGACTCTTCATCAATTAAGATAACCTTTTGATTTGGATTGCCTTCCGTACTAGCAATTGCAAATGGATATTTCCTTATAAAAGATGGAACATAATTTGTAATCCATTTACCATCATGATTAATTGCTAAGCTATCTCCACCAAGTGAAACCAAAGCTACCAATATTGGATTATCCTCTGCTGTAAATACTATTGGAAAATTATCGCCAATAACTGCTACTTCATTTGCAATCACAGGAATAAAAGCATTACCCCTTGCAAAATTTAAATCTCTCATTGGGTTAACTTTTAAGTTGCTATGTGCTTTTTTATCTAATACTACCAATTTTTTATACATTCGTTTTTTTCCTTGTTTAATATTTTTTTTAGGTCGTCCTCGTGGTTTTGCTCTAAGAGTTAAACCTATCTCCTTTTCGAGTTTATGAATATACGATTTACTACCTGTAATAAGCTGTTTTTCCAAACAGTTTATAATAAGTTTCTCTTTTGTAGCATCTACTTTTGCGTAAAAAATTTGAGAATATCGCTTAATTCTATCTTCATCTTTATAACCCAACTCTCTATAACATTTAGGAGATGTTATAATTTTATCCTTTTCGTTTAATAGATTATGGTGAATACTACTATATTTGTATGACAGGGGATTATCTATCAACTGCTCATTAAAAGGTCTGGACTCAATATATCTCATCACATCAAAAAGATAACTATCCTCAACAATTGATGATTTATATCTTCCATTCCATAAAGTACCTTTGCGATTATATTTTTTATTAAAATAGCCTACATATCTTCTTCCCAAACTCTGCATAAATTTGGATATACTATTTTCATCAAAAGGAGTGGCTACAAATTCAAAATAGGTCGGCATTAACACATAGGAGTGTATATTTATTTTTATATTTTTCTTTATATCTTTTATCATAGATAAAAAAATCGTATAGTCCAATACATCTCTAAAAATATCAATATCATTGAGACCTCTTAAGATGATATGTTGTGCTGTATCTTTAATAAATATTCTAATCTTACGAGCCAAATATTGTTCCTTACTCAATAATCTATTAAAACTCATAATTGTATATTAGGTACACTTAAATACTAATTAAAAATTACTCTGACACTATTTATTAATTTTTTAATTAGTACCATAATAATTCAATATAAGAATAAATTTATCTCAAATAGAGCGATAGCATAGATAAAGAGGAGATGGTTTATAAGATTTTAATCTCCTCTTCCAACTCTATTTTAAACTCTTTTAATACTCTATTTTTTGCCAAATCAAGAAGAGTTTTTGCATCACTAAAAGTTCCATGTCCATTATTTACTAAAAAGTTGGCATGAATGCTACTCCACTGCATATCCCCTATGCTAAAACCTTTTAATCCTACAGCTTCTATGAGTTTTCCTGCATAACCACCTTTTGGATTTTTAAAAGCAGAACCTGCACTTGGAGTTTTGGGCTGATTTTGACGCATCGATAGAAGCTCTTTTAATAGATTATTATTAAATCCTTTTTCTATTTTAAATCTAACCTCTGTTACAACACCCTCTAATTTCACATTTCGGTATCCGTAAGTTATCTCCTCTTTTTTTATCCACCTATTATTAATCTTAACCTCATCAATTATATTGAAAATCTCATAACTTTTAACCCCTGCATTCATTGCTACCATTCCACCAAGGCTACCCGGCAACTTTGATATAAACTCAAATCCTGCTAAATTATATCTTTTTGCGAAAGATATTATCTTACCTGTTGGTGTTGCTCCGCCTATAGTTAATCTATTATCTTTTAACTCTATAAATGAAAACTCTTTAGATAACATCATAAGTGGTGGGGGGGCGGGAGAGATTAATAAATTATTTGCATGACCTATTATTAATCTGTCATTTGGAATAGCATCACCCTTTTCAACTATCAATACCTCTGTTGGTTGACCTATTTTAATACTTGAAAATCTACTAAAATCAATAATTTTAAAAAACAAAATTTACCTTTTTCATATTTTTGTTATATAATTATAACTTTAATTTAAAGGATTTTTTTGAAATACGGGCAGATATTTACTATTATATTTTTACTATGTTTATCCATAGCATTATATCTTTTTATTACATCTAAATCAAAGATGAATGGACAGATGGAGCTAAATAGAACTATTAAACCTATCAATATACCAAAAATTGTAATTCCTAAAAAATCTATAGAATTTACTATTAATAAAGATAAATATGGTCTTATTCAATTTCATGGTATCTTCTCAACTACTATAACACCAAAAAAGATAGCAAAATTACTAGATAGTGATAATTTAAAGTATCAAATTCAAATAGACAGCAAAAGAGAGGAGAATAATGCCACTATACCTTTTTTAAAAAAACTATTAAATAGATTTACAGATAGTTATCTAAATTGGTCTATAGTATATAGAGATAGAAAACTTTTAATTAGTGGAAAGACAACAAATATAGAGGATAAAAATAGTATAGAAAGAATTCTTAATCTATCTCAATTAAATAGCTTTAGCCATATAGAGGTTATAAATGTCGAAAATGGTGTCGATATTGTATCAAAGTTAAAATCTGCTGTTGAGATAGAAGATGATAGTTTTAATGATGATATTCCATCAGAAGATGAGGTTGAAGATATTTTACTCACATTGAAGTCCTTAGCTCCAAAAGAGCTTAATATTAAAAAAGAGGTTATTAGAAAACATATTAAAAAAAGAGTTATTAAAAAGGTGAAAAAAATTCCGAAGAGAGTTAAAAAAGTAAAACCAAGCTCCACTCCAACTCCAACTCCAATCGCAACCATAATCTCAACTCCAAACCCCACTCCTTTAGAAGAGGATATTCTATCTCTACCTTTTGTTAAACCTGTTACTGTAGAGGAGGTTATGAGTTTAAAAACTAAAAAACCTTTAGTAGAGCAAGAGACCATATATATAAAATCAAATGAGGAAGAACTCTATAAGGATATACCTTGGGCTAAACTTGAAGATGTAAGGTGAACCACCCAGCAATAAAATTGGTTAATTATTGTTGTTTTTTATTTTTTTTATGTTAAAATTATATTAATTTTAAAATAGAGGTTTATTATGAAAGATAAAATATATTTTTTGGAGTTTATTAAAATAACTGCTCCATATAAGTGGTTAATCTTCTCTACAGCTCTGTTTTCTTTAATATTAACAGCAGTATATCTATATTTTCAACCATCTATATATATCTCATCTGCACTAATAAAAATAAAATCAGACACTCAACATAGGATAAACCAAGACCCTTTAAGTAATGCTTTAGCAATAACAGGAACGAGAGGTGTTGACCAAGAGTTAGCGATTTTAAAGACATTCTATACAAATAATAAAGCAATTAACAAACTGAATTTAGAGGTACAATACTTTAAAAAAGAGGGATATAAAAAGATTGAATATTTTTTAAATCCTCCAATAGAGATAGAAAATATCACTATATTAAATAAAGACATTATAGGAAAAGAGATTGTACTTCACCCCATTAAAGATGGTTTTCAACTTAAACAGAATGGAATATTAGGTCAAAGAGAGTATCAATATAGGGAGTGGGTTAAGACAAAGAATTTTAAATTCATAGTTAAAAAAAATTCCAATTTTAATCATGATATATACTTTAAATTAAATGGCGATAATAGAAAAATTTATGAAAATATAGTAAAACAAAATTTAAAAGTGTCAAAATTAAATGATAAAGTATCATTAATTCAAGTAAGTTATGAAGATACATCTCCAGTTAGAGCCAAAATATATGTTGATGCACTAATTGATGCCTATATTAAACAGAGTATAACAGATAAAAGTAAAAAGAGTAATAAAATTTTAGATTTTATCAATGGTCAATTAGAAATAATAGGTAAAAAGTTAGAAGAGTCAGAAGATAAATTGGAGAGATATAGAGTCTTTAATAATGTAATAGAGCCATCAGTTCAATCTACATCTATTTTGGAGCGATTAAGTCGTATTGAGATTGAGCTTTATGAAAATAGAGTAAAAAAGAGATTACTTCAGAAGATAACACCTTTAATTAAAAAAGATAACTATTTAGAGAGCATTACTCCTATTTTAAGAGAGCTTAATGATGACAGCACAATTAGAGTTATTGAACAGCTACGAGACTTAGAGGATAGGGCAAATCAATTAAGTACAGAGTTTACAGAAAAATATCCTGAGCTGAGAGCTATTAGAGAAAATATTAGAAAAAAGAGACATATTATCTCTTTAAATATTACGAATATTAAATCTGCTGTGGAAAGTAAATATAAAAATCTCCTCTCTCTAAAGAGAGAGTATGAAAAAGAGTTAAAATCTTTACCAACTAAAGAGAAACAACTAATTCACTTAAGAAGAAGTTATGAGGTAAATTCAAATATGTACTCATATCTTTTAGAGAAAAAATCTGAAAATGAGATGAAAAGAGTGGCTACAATATCAGATTATGAAATTATAGATAGAGCATATTCTAATGGTATTCCAATAAGACCTAAAAGAAATATAGTTCTTTTAATAGGTCTTATTTTGGGGTTAATTTTAGGTATTAGTATAGCCTATATTCACTCCATTTTAACGGGCAGATTGGAATAGAATATTGTTTTTTTAATTATTAAGTTTTGATAAATAGGCATCAGTAATAGCCTCTCTCCACTCTCGGCTAATTTTAAATCTATTGATGTGTGGCATTAACCAATTCTGTTTTAAACAGAAATAGATAACATAACCATCTGAATATTTAAGAGCCTTTTTTATAGATGAGGATATATCTTGTGGTGTTGATTTATTTCGTGTATCATACTCACTATTATATGGATTTTTTAACCCTTGATTAAATGTCATAAATCCAATCTTTACTCTTTTACTCCAATCTTCTCTATCCCTTGTCGGAATTGACCATTGATAGCTACTATTTACATCGCTATTTCTATCTTCTGCTATTCCATATTTTCTCCAATAATATGAGTTTTGAAAATGTATATCTTTTCTATACGCATATCTTTCTGCCATGTCATAAAGTTTTGCTTTTGTTCCTAATCCCTCTTTAAATCCTACAAACATAGCACCTTTATACTCATGAGTTCTAACCCCTGCGGTACTACTTGTTAAAATATCTCTTTGGTCAGTTTTTGGGTGGGCAAATGATGCACCAAAATAGACAAGAACCGTTATATCTGGATACTCTTTCACCATCTCTTCCATAATCTTTTTAAATCTTTGAGTTATTTTGTCTATATGTTCTTTAAAATTATAGTTTTTATTCCTATACGCCTCTCTATTTTGACTATAATCTACCCATTTAGGTTCTGCTCCTTTTTTTTCCCATGCTTCGTATCTATTTGGATATTTCATTACCTCATCTTTTGTTGGAAATTGAAAATTTGTCATTTTATAAGCATCTTTAGTATATGGTTCATCATCAAAAGCAATACCTTTAAAGCCAAGTTCTCTAGCTACTCTTGCTATAACTGCAAAATTTTTAGCTACTCTATTCCACGCTTTATCATTCCAAAAATCTGCTGGAAAATGGATATTGATAAGCATAAAATTTTGAGTTTTTATTCTATATAGATTTTTTAATCCCTTAACTTCTCTCCAAACTTGATTATATGTTACAGTAGAGTTTGCTTCCATAACTCTATCTGTGTAGCTATTTCCGAGAGTAATAAATCCATCAAAAGGGAGTGTTTGGATATAATCATGATATTTAATTAGATTTTGAGCTAACATCGGTCTCCAGCCCATGCTACCTTGATGAAGTATAAGATATTTCTTTTCTACCTCTTTCTTTTTATCTTGACTCTCTATATTTTCTAATATGAGATTTTGGCTATCTTCAAATTTATTAGTGTTTTGATATATATTAAAATAGTCAATAGAGAGTAAAATCCAAGTGGTCAATACTAGTAGAGTAAATAGTATAAAGGGTATATTTCTCATAAACAATCCTTTTTTATTATGCTTTTATAATTTTAACATAAAAAATTATTTTTTAATACAAAATGTGCTATTATTTAAAAATAAATTGAAAAAAGTGTAAATTATGAGAACAGAAACTTTAGATAAAAGATACTATTTATTTAAACAGATAGATATGATTTTACTGTTTTTACTAATACTCTCTTATGCCTATTTTTTTGTTTATATTATACCTTGGATAGATATATTGGGTAAAGATTTTTCAGATATAAGAAATTATATGGAGAGGATAGAGTATTTACATCAAGGTTTACCAGAGAGGGAATTTCACGGTATAAGTATTCTTTTTAGTGAATACCTTTGGAAATATATCTCTATAGCTATTGGTAGATTTTTTAATGATTATAGGGCGGGGTTATATCTAGTATCTTTTATTTCTATATCTTTATACTCTTTTTTTACATTTAGAAGAGTAAATATTATATTGGTATCTCTTCTATTAATAACTCCCATGTTTATAGATTTAGTTATGGGACAACTGAGAATGTCTATTGCATTTCCACTTTTACTTGTTGGATATGAGTTGAGAGGTAAAACAATATCTCTTATTCCTATTTTAACTGCAATATTTATCCACTCTGCCTCTTTTATATTTATTACTGTATATTTTATATTAAAATATATTGAAAGAAAGTTTCCGTTAGAAAGTCTATATCGAAATGGAATGATTTTAGCACTTTTTATGGCATTTTTTATGAAATATGGAGTTGATATTATATTAATTGCTGTCGGAAGTCCAAAAGCCAACTATAATTCAATTATTGAGGCTACATCTATATCATACTCATTACTTTGGTTCTTATTGGCATTGGTGTTAATTTTAAAAGCACCCATTCAAGATATTGAAGAGAGGATTATTATATCATTTTCAGTTACAATGATGAGCTTTTTCTTTTTTGCTTCAGTTTTCGGTGTTTATGGACAGCGATATGTTGCTATATCTATTCCGCTTATTATTATATCTATAAATTATCTACCAAAACACTATAAACAGGCTATATTTGTAACATTTTTGCTATATCAATTTCTACAATTTAAATATTGGTTAACTCTTATATTAATATAATTAAATATTTTTCAACTTAATATAATCTTTTTTATTGTATAATATGAAAAAAAAACAGGGAATATACTATGAGATTAATATACAGCCTACTACTATTTAGCATATTAACAGTTACAATTTCTGCAAAGAGTGTCTATTTTGATGGTGAAGATAAGAGTATGGATAAGATTTTATCTGTAAATGGTACAAATATGGCAAATGTATATGATAGTGATATAAATAGTCGAGTAGGAAGTTTGTCTCGTGGGGTATATGATATAGGTTTAGATAGTAGAAGTTGGAATAATAGGCAAGATAGATTTTTATCTTGGGATATGAAAATTAGTGGAAACTATACCATCTATGTGGGATTAAATACTATACAAGGTTTTAGATGGATATTTTTTAATGATTTAAATGTAGATGTTGGATTTCACAATGGAGGTATCTTAAAAGGCTTGGGACTACTTACAAACAACAATAGTTGGCAGAGAGTTGTGGTGGACCTAGACAGGGCATTAAAGGATACAGAACCAGATAATGAGATAATCTCTGTAGAGGGTATGAGATTTAGATTAATAGAGAGTGGTGGTTCAATAGACAATATAACACTATATACACCGCGAAGAGTGGTTTATGAAAATGGTGAAAATGGTATATCAAATTGGTATATTACAGATACAACTCCAGATGGAGCATCTGTTACTGTTGTTTATGATAATGATGAGGTTCAGATAAATCAAGTAAGAGGTGAAGAACCACTACTATATGCCTATAATGATAATGCTATTTTCTTGAATGGCAATCATAGAAATAATGCTTTTACTTTAGGTGCTAGTAGTGGTGATAGGAGTTGGAATAATAGAACAGAACAGATTTTACAATGGAAGATGAGAACTAGTGAACATTTTACTATTATAGTTCATATTCTAACAACCAAAGGTCAACGAGAACTACTCTATACAGATAGTAGAAGTAATAGTGGAATGTTATCTAACGGTTTTCAGATACATCACGGTATAGGAATATCGAGGAATGGAGAGGGGGTTCCGTATGGACAAGGGACAGATAATAGGTGGAAAACATTTAGTCGAGATTTGGCTGATGATTTAAAAGATTATGAGAGTGATAATAGACTATTAGCGGTTAATGGTATAACAGTTAGAGGAAATACTTTAATTGACGATATAGAACTTTTAAATAGTGTCTCTTCTAACTCTGCTAAGGTTTATGAAGATGGAGAAGATGGGACAATTACAGGATGGAGTGCTACAATAGGCTCTCTTAATGATATTTATAATGTTCAAGATGGAGATAATCGAGTTATTCAATTTAGAGGAGGAGCTAGTGGAGTATATATGTTAGGTGCATTAGAGGGTGTTAACGCATGGAATGATAGGGAGCATACTCATATATCTTGGGATATGCGAACCAACACCCCATACACCATATATATAGCTGTTCAAACAACGCTTGGATTAAGATATATATTCTACACCAATAGTCCAAATAGAGGACTTCTTCATGGATTTGAAGGAGGCATTCATCACGGTTTGGGAGATAGTACTATTGATGGTAGATGGAGAACTATAACTAGGGATTTGAGTAGGGATTTAAAAGATGCAGAGCCTGAGAATGAGTTAATATCTGTTAATGGTTTTATATATAATGGCGGAGATGGAGGAATGATTGATAATCTTGCTCTATTTAATTCTGAAGAAACAATATACGAAGATGGAGAGAGTGGAGTTGATGGTTGGATTGTATCTGATAATACTCCAAATGGTGCTACTATTACAAACATCATGGATAGTGACCTACAGGGCAGACATTTACAGGGGTGTGTAATTGACTTAAATGGTTCGGGGTTCGATAATTCGTATCGCTTTTCAATAAATAGTTCCAACAAGCAGATAATTCAATGGCGTTTTAGAGGTTTTGGTCAGGCTCCTGAGGTTATTGACCCAAGAGGCATTATTAGAGATGTGAATGCTTTTGAATTTAGAATAAAAGTTCACACGACAGATGGTGTTAGAGCATTGGTATATACTTTGGGTGAAGAAAATTTAGGATTAATTGAAAATGGAGCAACTATTCATCATGGTTTAGGAGATGATAGGATTAGAGGTTCTGTATGGGCAGGTGATACTCCTCGAAATGAGCTTGGATTGTGGCAAGGTATTACTAGAGATTTAGAGGAGGATATAAAGGATTTTGAGCCAAATAACCATTTAATATCTATTGATAGCTTTCAGGTTAGAAATAGTGGACTAATTGATGATATTAAACTTTTATCAAAAGCAGATATATCTCAGCAGTATGATAATAGTAGTAATCACTTTACGATTTATGAAAATGGTGAAGATGGTTCAACTGAGAGATGGCACATTTATGATAATAGACCTGAAGGTGCTACAATATCATCTGTTTTAGATAGTAGTAGAGGTAGTAGGGTTATAGAGTTTAATGGTAATGGTATTAATAATGGTTATGAGATTGGAGCTAGAAGGGGTGATGGAATATGGAATAATACTACTGATAAGAGTGTTAGATGGAGTATGAAATATAGTAAAAACTTTATTGTATTTATCGCAATTATGACAACTAATGGTGAGAGATTTATGCAGTATAGACCAATAGATACTAGTGATGGAGTTGTAAATAACTATATTCAATTTGGTTTAGGAAGTGGGGTAAATGATGGGCAATGGCACACATTTACTAGAAATATTGTAGATGATTTACATCAGTTTGAACCCGATAATGATTTGATTGCTATAAATGGCTTCTTAATTCGTGGAGATGGTATGGTTGATGATATTTTAACTATACCAGAGGGTGAGGATAATAGTAAAGTGGTTTGTGAAGATGCAGAAGATGAAAATATAGATGGTTGGAGTATTTATGATAATATCTCAGGTAGTGCTACTATAAATAATATAGAAGATGAATTAAAGGGTAGTAGAGTTATAGATTTAAGAGGTGGTACTTCTGATGGCTACCGTTTAGGAGATAAGAATGGACATGATATATGGGATAGGATTCATAATAGTGTTAGATGGAGTATAAATTCATCTTCATACTTTACTTTTTATATTCAAATTCAAACAGATAACGGTATAAGATATCTAGTATATAATCCGCGAGATGATACTAGGGGTCTCAATGGTCCATATATAAGAATTGGTTTAGGAGCAGATGCATCAGATGGAACATGGCACACATTTAGCAGAAATCTTGAAGATGATTTACATCAATTTGAACCTGATAATAATTTAGTAGCAATTCAAGCTTTTCTTGTACGAGGCGTTGTTAAATTAGACGATATAGTAAATGAATTTATTTAAACTATGCACCCTCGTCATTAAGAGTAGGGTAGTTCACTGCTAGTGGTTCACCTTTGATATTTATCAATCCACCACATTAGTGCAAAAAGTAGTCCTGTAGTTTTTGCAATAGATTCATTATATATAAATTCTCTTATATTACTAACAGGTATTTCAATAACTTCAATAAGTTCATTGTCTATACCCCCACCATTACCTATACGCATAGACTCATCAACCTCTGTATAAAATATTGTCTGTTTTGACCCAGCAAATCCAACAGCACTATTGACTTCTGTTATTTTTATAATCTTGTCAACTGAGGTTAAATATCCACACTCTTCCGTAATCTCTTCACTAGCTATTTCTACTAAAGATAAATCTTTATCTACAATACCCGCACACATCTCAACTGTTAAACCATTGCCATTACCCATATAGACAGCGGGGCGAAACTGTTTAACTAAGATAAAACTTTCATGTTCTTTATGGTATATTAATATAGCTACAGAGTCGTGAGCTTCTACTACTTCCCAGCTTTTAGCTATACCATTCTGTTTATATCTTACCAATTTAGATTTTATAAACTTTGGATTACTTAATTTTTCTACCTTAAAATCTTCTATTACATTTTGCATTTTACCAACCTATACTTTTATAATATTTTTTTGTTTTAGGAGATACTAGACGCTTTTCGACTGTATTCCATATATATGAGGGCATATTTTCATGAAAAATTTTATTAATTATCTTTATATACCTTCTTTCTCGTCTTAAAAAATTTTCCCTATTTTTCCCATTAAGCCTTTTTGAGGAGAATTTTACCATTCTCATTGGATTAATTGCTCTTCCATTTTTATATAAACCAAAATGTAAATGTGGACCTGTACTTCTTCCCGTACTTCCAACATATCCAATAACTTGACCTTTTTTTACTATATCTCCACTTTTTACCTTAAGTCTGCTTTGATGAGCATATAAACTCACATAATTATCCGCATGTTTTATCTTAATAACATTACCATATCCACCCATTTTACCGGAAAAGATAACTGTTCCATTTGCTACTGATAGAATAGGAGTTCCTCTTTTTGCTCCAAAATCGGTACCTAAATGTGCTGTGTATTTTTTCAGTATAGGGTGGTATCTCCTATATGTAAAAGGGGAGGTAATTCTTATATGTCGTAAAGGTTTTCCCATATATTTTTTAATCAACTCTTTCCCATTATCGTCATAATATTTTCCATCAGAGTGCTTAAAAACATAATGTTTTTTACCATTAGTCTCCATCATTGCTACTTTTATATCTGGAATACCAATAGGTTGACCCAGACGCATTTTTTGGTCATACACTATTACCAATCTATCCCCAGCCTTGACTGTACGAAAGTTTATACTATGTTTTAATACCTTAGTAAACTCATTTGCAAGTTTTTTATTTTTGACCTTATTAATAATATCAATATATGGATTTTTGTTTATAGAGAGTAGTGCTAGATATGTATCTTTTTGATATGCTACAGGTATAATTTCAACTTTATACCCTTTTGGTGTTCTAAATAGATGTATCTGTAACTCTTCTCCTATTGGAATTAAGGTTTGCAGTAATACACCATTACTTGCTACCATTTCATAAAATTTTCTATTATCATCAATTTCTGATATTAGTTGAGCATCATCTTTATCTAAGAGGTTAATAATATCTTTAGATATTTTATATTTTTTTAAATAGTTTTCAAAACTCATGCCTTTGTTCCAAAAATTATTATTAACTTTAGCAGAAAAAAGAGAACTAGAAAATAGTATTAAAACTAGATAATATGTTATATATTTATTATACAATCTCTCTCCTATCTATTTCTATAGTTAGATTATAACCAATAGTTGCCTTATTTAACTTTTTTTAAAAATAGTTTGAGAGATTTTTTAGCCTTATAATCTAACTTATATTCAATAAATTGAAGATACCAGCTAAGCTCTTTAGAAGAAATATTTCTCTTTTTTGCCTCTTTTTTTAGGATATATTGTGGTATTTTTATAGGTTGTTTTAAAAATTTTTTTTCAATATCTTTTACTATTGCACTATGGCGGTTATAACAGAGTTGTGCAAATACAAATGGAAGAGCAGTCTTTTTATACCACTCTGTGGCCAAATCAATACACTCTCCACCTTCTAAATAGTATTTTAGTGCTTTATCCCCAATAATCACTTCACCTTTAAGATTAAGTAGTGAGGCTAAGGCGTTAGATGTAGCAGATTCATTATCCTTTTTTTCCTCTCCTTCAATTACAAATACACTATAAACTGCACGATTTGCAATAATTCCCAAGTTACTACACCTATAAGATTTAGACTCAATACTAGAGATAAATCCTGCATTAATATGTCGTCTTTTTAAAGCAGAGTTTATTTTGCTAGGAACAGCTCGTTTATAGTTAAATGCCATTTTTGTAGCAGAATGATTGATATATCGTTTTAAAAAAATTTGAAATGGTAAGAGATTTAGGTAGCTTATAGAGCCAAATATCACAATAGTTCACCTATAGATTGGATTTAAGCGTAATTATATCAAACAACTTTTATAATCAAGCAATTTTAATAAAGAGAGTAGATTAATGGTAAAAATTGAATTTCTTGGACCAATAGCCAAAGAGCCTTTAGAGATAGAGGCAACTTCTCTACAAGATGTGGCTGATAGATTGCAAAAGATTGATGGTGTTAAGGATTGGTTAGATAGATGTGCTGTAGCTGTCAATAATAAAATGACAAATAATTTAGCAAAAACTTTAAAAAGTGGTGATGTTATTTCAATATTACCACCTGTTTGTGGTGGATAGTATGGAGCTTTATTACGGTTCACTAGATGTCAAATCTATTTGTAGTAGGTGGCTAGATGAAGAGATGGAGTCTAATTATGGTGCTTTTATACCTTTTATAGGGATAGTAAGGGCAGAGGGTAGTATAGAGGCTCTAAGCTTTGATATATATAAGCCTATTTTAGAAAATTGGTTTAATAAGTGGGTTGAGAAGGCTAGTCAAAGGGGAGCAAAGGTAAAGATGGCTCATGCAATAGGTGATGTTCCTATCCATACATCTTCTTATGTATCTGCTGTTTTTTCACCTAAAAGAAGGGTTGCCTTAGAACTTATAGATGAGTTTGTAGAGGATTTTAAAGCAAATGCACCTATATGGAAATATGATGTAATAGATGGCAAGAGAATTTATGCAGAAGAGAGAAGTCAACCTATGAGTGGTAGTGGAATATTAGCAAATAAGGGAAATATATAAGATGACATTTTTACATTTTGATGACTCTATGGAGATTATTGATAGTATTAAAATTAGAGATTATAAAAAGAGTAAAAAGTATCTCATTGATACTTTGGGAACTATTTTAGCAGAAGATATTATAGCAGAATGTAACTCTCCAGAAGAGGCAACTTCAGCTATGGACGGATATGCTGTACAACATAAAGATTTGGAATTGGAACGACTTAAAATCATTGGTATTAATCCGGCTGGAAGTAAACTTTCTGATAAGATTACTAGTGGTCATTGTATTAAAACATTTACAGGCTCATTAATGCCAAAAGGAAGTGATACTCTAATTCCTATTGAAAATGTCACAGTTGATGGAGATGATATTATTATAAATGAGGATGTACCTTTAGGTTTTGCTGTTAGAGAAGTAGGAGAAAACTATCATAAAGGTGAAAAGCTTATAGAAAAAGGTACAGAGATAAATTTTTCTCATATTGGAGTGATGGCGAGTTTAAATATAGTCTCTCCATTAGTTTATGAGAAACCAAAAGTGGCTATACTATCTACAGGTAGTGAGCTTTTAGAGTTGGGAGAGAAGCAGAAAATTAGTTCACAAATTAGAAGTAGTAATAATTATATTTTAGAGGCAATAGTTAAAAAATATGGAGGAGAACCACAGCAATTAGGTTGCATTAAAGATAATAAAGAGAATATTCTAAATAGTGTGAAAGTTGCCATATCTCAAAGTGATATAGTAGTGACTACAGGTGGAGTTAGTGTAGGAGATTTTGATTTTGTTAAAGATGTTATAGTGGAATTGGGTTGTAAAGTTCTTTTTAAAGGTGTTAGGATAAAACCGGGTCAACACATTTTGGTTGCACAAAAAGATGATAAATTTATTGTAGCACTACCGGGATTTGCATATTCTTCCACAGTTACTGCACTTCTCTATCTCGTTCCATTAATAAGAAAATTGCAAAATAGTACATCTAAACTAAAAAAAGTGAAAGCAGTCTTAAAAGAACCTTTCATAAAAAGGCATAAAAAAGCAGAGTTTACAGCTTGTAGAGTTATACTTGAGAATGGTTCTTATTTTATTGATTTTAAAGGTAAAAAAAGTGGAACAAGTGCAATTTTAACAAACATGTTAGGTTCAACTGCTCTCATGATGACCTCTGAAGATGATTCTTCTAAAGTGATTGGAGATGAGGTCGATATTTTATTATTAGATTAAAGGTAGAAGTTGTGTTAAAGAGCAATATTATTCTTATTGGTTTTATGGGAGTGGGAAAAGGTACAACAGCTAGAGCCTACTCTAAAAAGTACTCATCTTTTAATATTGATACAGATGACTTAATTGAGTCTAAAGAAAATATGAGTATTAAAGAGATATTCAAAAAATATGGTCAAGATAGATTTCGTGCATTGGAACAGGAGTGTGCTAATTGGATTGAAAAATCAGTAAGAGGCTCTTTTATATCTTGTGGAGGAGGATTTTATAAGGTTAATAATATAAAAAAGTTAGGAACGGTGATTTTATTAGATGCCTCTTATGAGTGGATTTATAATAGATTATTAACTGCCCAAAATGCTAAAGCTAAATTAAAAAAACGACCTCTTTTCTCTAAACCAGAAGAGGCCAAAAAACTTTACAAGGAGAGAAAAGAGGAGTATTTTAAAATTGCTGATATAGTTATTAATGTGGAAGATAAAGATTTAGAAGAGATTATTGAAGAAATCCATAAAAAAATAGAAAATATATCCTAAAAGTATAAAAATAATATTTTTTTCTATTTTTTTTAGAAAATACTTGACATTTAATAAAAAAAAAACTATAATACGCCCCGACAAACCAAGAGACTACTTAGAGTTTAAGAGTTTCGATTAAAATGTGTTTGTAGAGATGGTCTTTAACAACCAAATATAAGTAAAATAAAATCCAGTCTATTTGAGTTTTTTTATATTTTAACTGAAAAAATATAAGGGTTCAAAGTTTCATATTTATGGAGAGTTTGATCCTGGCTCAGAGTGAACGCTGGCGGCGTGCTTAACACATGCAAGTCGAACGGTAACAGATATTTCGGTATGCTGACGAGTGGCGAACGGGTGAGTAAAGTATAGTTAATTTGCCCCTTGGAGAGGGATAGCCATTGGAAACGATGATTAATACCTTATACTCCTTATGCAGTAAATGTATAAGGGAAATGCTTAATTGTGCCAAGGGATAAGACTATATGGTATCAGGTAGTTGGTGGGGTAATAGCCTACCAAGCCAATGACGCCTAGCTGGTCTGAGAGGATGATCAGCCACACTGGAACTGAGACACGGTCCAGACTCCTACGGGAGGCAGCAGTGGGGAATATTGGGCAATGGGCG
>CAZROY010000010.1:0-3969 GCA_964601885.1 uncultured Sulfurovum sp.
GATAACGGCAATGAATTTAGAGGCTGGACTTCTAAATTTAACCAGTATCATTGAAGCAGGAAGTAAACGACAGACCAAATCTGTAGCTTAGGTTATTAAACTTAGCTATGGAGAGGTTTGAGTAAGTTTTATTGAACGGTATAATTTTACTAAAAAAGGGTATTAATGTTCAACGAGATGGTTTTATATCACTTTATATTAATCGAAACTCTACTAGCAGTATCTATTGTAGGTTTTACTATTCCAATATTAAGTAAAAATTATAACTTAGTTATAAAAAGAATGCGAATTTATATCTTCGTTTTTCATGGACTTATAACCTCTGTAGCTTTTAGTGGTTTAGTCGCCTTTATATTCGCAAAAATGGAGTTGAATTTAACAATATACACCATGATATTAGCATTTATTACAATTCCCACTATAGAGAGTATAAAGTATTTAAAAATATTAAAAACAGACAATATCAAAGCAGTTAATATTAAATACTCCATTATCAATATATCTATACTATTAGCTTTTACAATTTGGAAGTTAGGAGATTATAATAGTGCAGTATCTATACCATAAAAATTCAGGAGTTGAATATTTAAAGTTAAAAGGAGAGGAACATCGCTATATCTTTAAAGTGCGTCGCCATCAAGAGGGTGAAGTAGTTACTCTTAGAAACCTTAAAGATAATAATATCTATTACTATAAAGTGGTCTCCTCTAATCGAAAAGAGGCAGATTTAATATTGGAGAGTAAAGAGGAGTTAATAGTTGAGGCTAAGAGAAAATTACATATAGGTTGGTGTATTATTAAACCTAAAAATATAGAGAGAACCTTACCAACGCTAAATGAGATTGGAGTTAGCTCCATTACCTTTATATATTGTAAACGCTCACAAAGAGTATTTAGATTGGATTTTAGAAGATTAAAGAAAATCTTACTAAACTCTTCTCAACAGTGTGGAAGAAGTAAATTAATGGAATTAAATTTTATAGATAGTTTAGAGGAGTTTATAGAGAAGTATCCGTATGCTAAAGGGTTACATTTTTCTGATAAAAAAGTAAAAAATCCTCAAAATATAGAGGACATAGTGGTCGGTTGTGAAGGTGGATTTACAGATAGTGAGCTAAAACTATTTACCGACATAGTAGGGTTTGATACAGCTTTAATCTTAAAAAGTCAAAGTGCAGTATCTGCTTTAGCATCTAAAATTTTACTTTAAACATCTCTAGGGTCGGCAATTTTTCCTGCAATAGCAGAAGCAGTAGCCACAGCAGAATTTGCAAGATATATCTCTGATGTTCTAGCCCCCATTCTTCCAACGAAATTACGGTTTGTTGTGGCTACACATCTCTCGCCATCTCCTAAAATTCCCATATATCCACCTAAACATGCACCACAAGTGGGATTTGAGACAACAGCTCCAGCCTCAATTAAACTATCTATTAAACCCTCTTTTTGGGCTTGAAGGAAAATCTTTTGAGTAGCGGGAGTTACTATCATTCTAGTATGTTTCGCAACCTTTTTACCTTGTATAATTTTACTTGCAATTCTTAAATCTTCTATTCTACCATTAGTACAGCTTCCTATCATAACTTGGTCGATTTTTAAGTTATCTGCTACAGCTGTTTCAATACTTTTCCCATTTGATGGTAAAAATGGATATGCCACTATAGGTGACAGTTTTGATACATCTATAGTTATAGTTTGAGAATATGAGGCATCTGTATCAGAATAGTGGAATTTAGGTTTGGCTCTAAGTTGACCATTTGCTTTAGCTCTATCTTCTAAATAGGCTTTGGTTATACTATCTACTGCAAATATACCACTTTTTGCCCCCGCCTCAATTACCATATTGGCAATAGAAAATCTATCTGCCATATCTAAATAGCCAATAGCTTCACCTGTAAACTCAATAGCTTTATATAAAGCTCCATCAACTCCAATTTGACGGATTAACTCCAATATAATATCTTTTCCATAAATATGCTCTGCTGGTTTTCCAATAAGCTCAACTTTAATACTCTCAGGTACTTTAAACCAATTTCCACCTGTTATCATACCAAAAGATATATCAGTACTTCCCATCCCAGTGGCAAATGCCCCCAACGCTCCATGTGTGCATGTGTGAGAATCTGCCCCAATAATTATATCACCAGAGACAACAAGTCCTTTTTCAGGAAGAAGAGCATGTTCTATTCCCATATCCTTTTCATCAAAAAAGTATTTTAAGTTGTGTTTATATGCAAAATCTCTTGAGATTTTAGCCTGATTGGCAGAAGCTATATCTTTAGCAGGAATGTAGTGGTCCATAACAATACAAAAATTATCAGCTCTTGCTAATTTTTTAGCTCCACTCTCCTCAAATGCCTTTATTGAAATAGGTGTTGTGATGTCATTACCTATAATCATATCAATATCAACTCTAACAATCTCTCCAGCTTTAACCTCTCGTCCTGCATGTTCAGAGAAGATTTTTTCTGTAATGGTTTGTCCCATTCTAAAATCCTTATATTTAAATAGAACGAATTATAGCAAAATTTATTTTGAATAAACCCCTTCTGTTTTCTGTGTCCTTCTGTTCTGTTCAACTCAAAAAAATATAGTAGAGGCTGTTGATTTTTTTGTAAATAAGTTATAATTAATTAAATATTGATGTATTTTATCTATATTTTAAAGAAAATTAGGTTAAATTGTTGCTCAAATTTTTTTTTGAATTTAATAAATAAAAAAGGATAAAAAATGGCAGAACTATTTTCTTATGAATGGATAAATGCATTAAAAGATAAATGGAATGAAACTCCGGAAATTGTAAATAAATTAGCAAAAATAGATTTTAATTCGGTTATTGCTTGTGGATTTAAAAATGAAGAAAAACCAAGATGTGTTTTTATTGTGGAAAAAGGAAAAGCTGTCTCGGCTGGACTTTATAATAGTGAAAATGCTGATTGGGATATGAGAGCAGATGAAAAAGATTGGAATAAATGGATGGAAAAACCTTTAGGAATGGCTAGTATGAGTATGGCTTTTGCTACAGGCAAATTAAAATTTTTAAAAGGTGATTTTAAAGCTATGATGAAAAACCCATCTATGGCAGGACCATTTGTTAAAAGTTTCTCTTTGATGTCAGAGATATAAAAGAGTCACTAAAACTAGCACAAAATAAACAATGTTTTAGCTGTAACTATAGACTTTAGGATTTAGGACTTAGGGTCTATCATAATAATTAGACTTAGATAAACTCTTTATCTCTTGCTAATTTTAATAATAGACCCTAAAGTTTCATGTTTTTTTAAATAATCTATTTTTTTGATTGAAATGCTACTTAGGTAGCACTTGTCTCTCTATTATTCTAATATAATTTGATTAAGTTTAGTCTAAATGGCTAAACAATCTTTATATAAAAATAATAATAGTACAAAAGGATTAGACAGATGAAAAAAACACTCTTATCAACACTTGTATCAACACTACTTTTGACAAGTTACTCAATGGCAGATACCAATACCACTACATTAAGTAGTAAAGAGGTCTCAGCACAAGCGACTAAAATAGCTACTCAAAATGCCAAGAATAGACAAGTTAAATTGGTCAAAGAGGCACTAAGCTCTCTTGAACTTTCAGCAAAAGCACTGAATGCACTCAATAACAACAAAACAGAAGATGCCAAAAAAAATATTGAGTTGGCACTAGGTAAACTAGAATCAATTCTTTTAGCAAAAGATACCCCTAAACTACTGCCTATAGAGAATAGAATGGTGGTCAAAAATTTTATTGGTTCGGCAAAAGATGTAGAGATTGCTCTTGATAAGGTCAAAGCATTATTAGATAAAGGGTATGTACAAGAGGCAGGAGAGTTACTCTACTCATTACAAAGTGAGATTGATATAACAGTCGTAAACCTTCCACTAATCTCCTATCCTGATGCGTTGAAATTGGCATCCAAATATATTATAGAAGAGAAAGCAGCTAAAGCCAAAG
>CAZROY010000011.1:0-31296 GCA_964601885.1 uncultured Sulfurovum sp.
ATTATTTATCAAAAAAAATATTATCATCAAATGTCAAACACAAAATCCTAAAAACACTATACTATTCCATGCCTAAAATAGTAGTAGGCATATTAATTATGTCTATGCTGTTTGTCTATGTATTTAGATGGGAAATCCAAAGTAATAAACTGTTAATTGGTTGGATAGTTATGATAAATATACTCAACTTCATATTTGTATATGACTATCTTCACTACAAACTTTTTTACCAAAAGCGGAGCGAAGAAAAATATAAAAAAGCCAAGAGAAGATTAAAAATAAAGGAGAGAAAATTATCTTCTCTATTAAGTCAGGCACCGATAGGTATCTTTTATTATGATGTAAATTTAAGAATTTTAAACTATAACAAGGTTTTCTATCAAATATTTGGATTAGAGACAAATCTAAAAGGGTTTAATCTAAATAATCTAGCCGATAAGAATGCTGTAAACATTATGAAAAGTGTTATTGTAAACAAGACCTCAAAACATTATGTAGGCTCTTATGATTTTACTTTTCAAGATAGAACACTTTGGGCAGAACTTAGATGTTCCGTACTTCTTGATGAGAATGGTGATGTAATAGGAGGAGTGGGAATTTTGGAGGATAAGACAAAGGAGCATGAAGCGTATCAGAAGATAAATTATATCTCTATGCATGACCCTTTAACAGGCCTTCCAAATCGAAGATGTTATAAAGATTTTATGCAGAAAGTAATAAACAATAGTAAAAATCGTACCCACTTCTCCATACTTTTCTATATGGATTTGAACCATTTTAAACAAATAAATGATACCTTTGGACACTCTATAGGGGATAAGCTTTTGCTTGATGTTGCAAATAGATTTAAATCTTTAAATATAAATATACCAAATAGCCATTTAAGTCGTTTAGGAGGTGATGAGTTTACTCTAGCTGTACCGTTTGTGTCACAAGATGAGTTAAATGCAAGAGAAGAAGCAAAAAGAATTGCTAATCAAATTAAAGAGCTGTTTTATAAAGTGTTTGAGATAGAGGGATTAAATTTATATATGACCTCAAGTATAGGAATTGTTATTATTCAACCCAAAACAGACAATATAGATGTAATTATTAGACAGGCTGATATGGCAATGTATCAAACTAAAAGAGATGGGCAGGATAATATCAAATTTTATGACCACACCCTTGATTTAGAGAGACAAGCATTAACGGCACTTCAACAAGACTTAAACCATGCAATAGATAATAGAGAGCTTGAACTTTACTATCAACCAATAGTGACTATTAAAGATGATAAACTAAATGCAGTAGAGGCTCTTTTGCGTTGGAAACACCCTAAGAAAGGTATGGTTATGCCAGATAAGTTTATACCTATGGCTACAGAATCTGGACTTATTAATAGAGTTGGTTGGTGGGTAGCGAATGAGGTTTGTAAACAACTCTCTATCTGGCAACAAAAGAATTTAATCAATTTTGAATATATTGCAATTAATATCAATGCTAGGCAACTCCATGAGATAGATTTTCCAAAACATATTGAGAAGTGTATATTAGAGTATAATATTGAGCCATCTTTAATAAAATTGGAGGTAACAGAGACCACATTAATAGATAGTTTTACTAAAACACAAAAGATTATAAAAGATTTAAAAAATATAGGTATAGAGTGCAATATTGATGATTTTGGTACAGGCTACTCATCTCTATCATATCTTAAGAAACTATCATTTAAAGTATTAAAGATAGATAGAGTATTTATCAATGAGATTTTAATAAATGAGGATAACTTAGAGCTAGTAAAGAGTATTATTAAAATAGGACGACAGTTTAAGTATAAAATCATTGTAGAAGGTATTGAGACCTTAGAGCAGAAGCAGAAAATCCTTGAAATTAATAAAGATGTTTCATATCAAGGTTTTTTATGTAGTAGAGCCATTCCTGCAAAAGAGTTTGAAGAGAGGTTTTTAATAACTAAATAGTTGAAATCACAATTATTAATTATCGTTAAAATTGAGATAAAAATTGGAGATTATTTAATTTATCTTTTAATGATATAAGGGTTTCTAATGATTCAATTATAATATCCTCTTTTTTAAATATTTCATCAGAGTTTTTATTTTCCATTGATGCAAGTAGTTCCATAAAATCTTCTATATTTTGCTCTACACTCTCTATGGATTGTATAGTGACTACTATAGATTTATTTGCATACTCTATTGACCTATTTATCTTTTCCACTAAATAGTTATAATTTTTTGTTACCTCTTGTAACTTGTCCTCTTTAGACTCTATAGTAAGAGGCTCTATCCCTTTTATAGTAGAGTTTTTAATAATAGTTTTAGAGGTCTTAGAGAATTTGCATATAAAAGAGATAATATCCCTTATCTGTGTAAATAGATATATAAGTAAAACAAAAAGAAGAATAAATAGCACTCTTTGTAGATTTTTATATCTATTTATCAATCTATAATACTCTATCTCTTTTGTATCAATTAATTTGTCAAAAGCTAAAATAAGGTCAAGATTAATAGTATATATCTCGTTAACAAGCCTATCTAATATAATAGAACTATATGGTGTAGTAAATTTTTGTTCTTTGAGAAATTTATCAACATCTAAATAAAATCTATTCCATAAAAGGGTTATTTTTGATACTTTTATATTTAAAAATCTATTGTTGTTCTCTTTTAGAAATTTATCTATAGTAACTTTTAAAATATTTGATGAATTATCTCCTGTTTTATATATATAAAATATTGATTTTGCTACCTCTTGAGTAAAAGCCTTTTGTTGATTTATTTTCTCTAAAAATAGAATGTTTTCTCTATTTTTTTGTGCTATAGTGTGTGATAAAACGGCTAATGTAATAGAGAGAAGAAAAATCAATCCACTTATAATTTTTATTTTATTCACTATATATCCTGTCTAATGCTTCTTTATTTAATATAATAACTTTACCTTTATGAATATCAATAATATCATTTCTCTTTAATCGATTTAATACACGAGAGAGGGTTGAAGGTTGAATATGTAACATTAAAGAGACATCATATCTCTTTAAATGATTAAACATATCTAAACTATTAGATAGCATCATTGCCACTTTAGAGACTGAGTCAAATATAAACTCTCTATTTACTAAATCTTGTAACTGTTTAGATTGTCTTATTATCTCATTTGCAAATTCTAAGCATAATAAACCACTATCTAAAAACTCTTTTTTAAATCGATTATAATCAATAGTCAAAATTTGTGAGTTTTCTACAAGTTCAATATTTGAATATGAGATGAGGTGGGTATCTTGAACTGTTGAGATTTCAGATAATATATTACCACTATATATATAATACAAAAAAATCTCATTTTTATGTTTATCTATTTTATAAGCTTTTGCTAAACCGTTAACCAAAAATAGAAGTCTGTTTTGTTGACTCTTTTCATAATATAAGAGATACCCACTCTGATAATTTTTTAAGGAGGAGATAGTAGTTAAGTGGTTTATCTCATTTTCATTTAGATTACGGAAAAATTCTAATTTAGAAATAATCCTTTTAATCTCTCTCTACCTCCTTTCTATAATAGTACTATTTTACCATTTAGTTTTTAAAATAGCTATGTTTTAGAGGTATAAACTCGAATAATTCCATATTTCCTTCTAAATTTAATTTTTTGACAGCTTTTGGATTTACAATATAGTAGCCTAAGAGTGTCTCTATCTCATCACCTTTTTGTAGTTTGACATTAAATTGTACTACTCGTTTTTCATTAGCCTTAATCATTGTATCTTTTATAACCTTAGTAGCTAACCATGGCATAGATGGTTTATTGTCTGTTCCTATAATTCTTACAAATGTAAAATCTTTTAACTTCTCTATTTTGTTATCTCTTTTTAGAGTGGTTTTAAGTTTAACTACTCTTAACGGGTGTGTTAATAGATTGTGAGGTGCTTTATTGTGTATGATTATATTAAATCCGTTATTGGTTTTTTGATAGTTTATATCTATATATTTAGATAGAAGTTTGTGTCCATTTCTAACTCCTGCAAAACCGTGAAATGCATGAGTTTTGCTCTCTCTTATAGTGGTAGCACTTCCATTAATTTTTGGCATGTGACAGGTTATACAGTTATTAGTTGTATTGTTTGCACCTTTTAAATCGGTTCTACATATATCAAATCCTTTCTCATTTTGTTTATGAGAGTGACACCCCATACATACTTTTCCTGTATAATAGTTTTTATTTGTATAGTCTATATTGTGATATGGAGAGCCTATTGTTTTTGTAACTAAGCCAAACCATGAACTCTCTTCTTTATATATGACTTTTTTGTTTTCCATTCCTTTTTGGGCAGAATATAGTAGTTTGTCTTTTTGCTCATAAATATTTTTATTGGCTTTAGGGTGTTTTTCTACATCTATAATTGTGTGACAGCTAATACATGTTATTCCATCATGGGATTTATTATTTGGTGTATGGCATCTTGCACATTTATAATTATTCTCTACTTTAGCAGGGTGTTTATTCCATACAGCTTTATGTACTTTATCGTCTTTGATAGATGATTTTTTATGTATCGATTGTTCAAATTCAGCACTAATAATTGGGTGACAACCGTTACAGGTATTTAAATCATTAGCTAAAATTTCTAATGAAAACAGTGTGAGTATGGTCAATATTAAACGCATTACTAATCTCCTTGTAAAATAAGAGAAATATTATCTGATTTATTAATATTTTATATTGACTTATATCAATGTAGTGATTTTTAATAAATTTGTTTAAAACCATTAATTTAATAAAACAATTTTAAATGGTTTTTATGACTATATTAATTAGAAGTAATGAATGGATATAATAAAATTATAATTTGACCTTAGTCAAAACATAACTTTAAGAAATACAATAATATAACACTATTGGGTATTGATTGCTCAAAAAATAGAAGGAGACATAGAATAGTATGGCTAAATTGTTTAGTAGGCTATCTTCTGTTCTTTTAGGAACTACTATTGCCCTGTCTGTAGCAACAGCTGGTGATGGTGAACTTCAAAAGATTATGAAGAAGCGAGGTTTGACAGAAAATGATTTAATTCGTGCGGCTAAAACCTATACCCCAACAGGTGGAAGAGACGAATTTATTGTATTTAGTTCTGGTGGACAGAGTGGACAAATTATTGTTTATGGTGTTCCAACCATGAGGCTTTTAAAATATATTGCTGTCTTTACTCCTGAACCTTGGCAAGGTTATGGATATGATGAGGATAGTAAAAAAATCTTAAGACAAGGTAATATTAGAGGACGAGAGATAAATTGGGGAGATACTCACCACCCAGCTCTGTCTGAAACTGATGGTAAATATGATGGTAAATGGTTAGTTATTAATGATAAAGCAAACCCTAGAATTGCCGTTATTGATTTAGAGGATTTTGAGACCAAGCAGATTGTAGTCAATCCTATTTTTAAATCTGACCATGGTGGAGCATTTTTCACACCAAACTCTGAATATATTTTAGAAGCGTGTCAATATGCAGCACCTTATGATAATAATTATCACCCAATAGAAGAGTATAAAGAGACTTATAGAGGTGGAGTTACCGTATGGAATTTTGACCCTAAAGAGGGAAAAATTCATCCAGAAAAATCATATACAATAGAATTACCTCCATATATGCAGGATTTATCAGATTCTGGTAAAGGTGCAAGTGATGGTTGGGGATTTACTAACTCATTTAACTCTGAAATGTACACAGGTGGAATTGAAGTAGGTATGCCACCATTTGAAGCTGGTTGTAGTAGAAATGATACAGACTTTTTGCATGTATATAATTGGAAAAAATTGGCTGAACTTGCAAAAGATGATAAAAATGTAAAAGTAGTCAATGGAATGAGAATTGTTCCAATAGAGGTAGCTGTTAAAAATGATTGTCTATTCTTAATTCCAGAGCCAAAATCTCCGCACGGAGTTGATGTATCTCCTGATGGTGAATATATTACAGTTTGTGGTAAGTTAGATACTCATGCATCTGTTTATAAATGGAGTAAGATTAAAAAGCTTATAGCAGATAAAAAATATGCCGGAAAAGACCCTTATGGTATTCCTATTTTAGATATGAAATCAGCTCTTCATGGTCAAGTTGAATTGGGTCTTGGACCTTTACATAATCAATATTCAAATGTTGATGGAGAGATTTATACATCATTATATGTTGATAGTCAAATTGTAAAATGGAACTATAAAACTTTGAAAGTTCTTGATAAAGTTAATGTTCACTATAATGTAGGACACCTTTGTGGAATGGAAGGTAAATCTGCTGACCCACAAGGAAAATATATTATCTCTCTAAATAAATTGGCTATTGATAGATTTGACCCAGTTGGACCTCTTCACCCACAAAATCACCAATTGATTGATGTGAGTGGTAAAAAGATGGATTTACTTGTTGATATGCCTCTACCTTTAGGTGAACCTCACCAAGCTGTAGCAATTCGTGCAAGTAAACTGCACCCAAAAGTGCGATATGCAATGGGAACAAATACTAAAACAGGTAAGCCTCATGTCGGTAAAACTCTAGCAGGTCAAGAGAGAATTGAGAGAGATGGAAATAAAGTAAAAGTTTATGCAACTTTGGTTCGGTCTCATATTAATCCTGAGAGAATTACAGTAAATAAGGGTGATGAGGTAACTATTTATTTAACAAATCTTGAGAGAGCTCAAGATGAGACTCATGGCTTTACAATTGACCATTATGACCTTCATGGCTCATTAGAACCGGGTGAAACTATTGAACTTAAGTTTAAAGCAGATATTGAGGGGGTATTCCCATATTATTGTACAGAGTTCTGTTCTGCATTACACTTAGAGATGATGGGTTATCTAATGGTTAAAGACCCAAATAAAAAGTATATCTCAGCTCAAAAACTTAAAATGAAAACTATGTCAAAAGAAGAACTAAAAGCAGAATATGATAAAACAGTAGCAACAAATAAAGCAACTGATGCCGTTATTCAATCTGTTGTTAAGTTCCTCAAAGAGAACCATTATGAGAAACACCAAGTTGTCAAAGACCTTGTAACTGATGCACTTGACCAATATGGTAAAATTCCAGAACAAAAAGCTAAATCAGATGAGGCTGTAAAAGCTGGTGATTATGAGAAGGCTATTCTTTTTGAAAATATGATTTGGCAATATATGGTTAAAACTGCCGATGTTGGAATTAGAGCTAAAGATGCACTTGTTAGATTAATCGCAACAAAACAGTCTCCTGCTGTTCAAGCTGGTGAAAGAGCATTTGGAGAAGGTGGTTGTGGTGGTTGTCATGTTATTGGTAAAGTAAGTTCGGGTCCAGACCTTACAGGTGTACTACAAAGACATGAAAACGCTGAAAAATGGGTAGCTGATTTTATTAAAGACCCAGCATCTAAATATAAAGACCCTTATGTAAAAGGTATGATTGATTACTTTAATCTAAAAATGCCTAATCAACATATGAGTGACAAAGATATTAAAAATATTATCGAGTATCTCAAATGGGTTGATGAGAATGCTAATCTATTTTAAATAAAATGAGATGAGTCTATATATAGCTCATCTCAATCTCCAATTTTCCCCTTTTTTCTAAAGATTGAAATTGATATAACTATTAGAATACTTGATATAAATCATATCTGAACAAAATAATTTGTACTATAATAATCTACATTTATAATCTTATAAATATTATAAGTTTTACTAACATAAATTTGAGGAGGAAAGATGCACCCAAGTTTTATTAAAGCTAAGATATTTGCAACTATCGCTTTAGTTATTTTAATAGTTGCTTTTGTTGTTCCTATTGTTGTATTTCACGGTACACTCAATAAGATAGAAGCCGGTGATAAAGATGAGATTTCACCACTGGCCATAAAAGTTTGGAACATATACAATAGAGGTCGTTATAAGAGTGTGACTACACCAAAAGAGGCATATAATGATTTGGAAAAAATGATTGAGACTGCTTCAGAGATAGGAGTAGCTTCTATTCCCATCTGGGCTGTTTCATTAGAAGCTCCAAATTATCCAAAAGAGGCTTTTCCAGAAGGTATCCCTGTCTTTTTTCACTTTGATGGATATAGTGGAGAGGTCCATGAGATGAATACTATCAACCACTATGTTGGAATGGACCCTATGTGGGTTGGTGGACATTTTGAAAGAGCAATAGGACCGTATGCACTCCTATTTTTAGTTTTAGTTATGATTTTATTTATTGCATATAATAATAAAATTTTAAACTATCTTATGTTAATTCCTGTGGTTTTACCACTTCTGTTTTTAATAGATTATGCCTATTGGTTATATTGGTTTGGACATAATTTACACGATTGGGGAGCATTTAAAATTAAACCTTTTATGCCAACAGTATTTGGAGACGGTAAAATAGCCCAATTTACAACCCACTCATACCCTACAATAGGATTTTATCTACTTATTGCTATTTCACTATTTAGTTTATTGGCAATTTTAGCAAAAAATAAAGCTATGAAAGAGTCAAGAAGTTAATGCGACTATTTTTCATTCTGCTAATATTATCTACATTACTAGATGCAAATGCACTACAAGATGCTATAGATAAAGCTCCTGAGGGTTCAATATTAAAACTTCCTAAAGGTGTTTATAAAGGTAATATTATTATTAATAAACCATTATCGATTATAGCTAAAGAGAGTGGTGTGGTAATTGATGGAGAAGGGAAAGGAACTGTTATTACTATTAAAAGCTCTTTTGTAACTCTTAAAAATCTAACTATCATAGGTAGTGGTAGCAGACACGATAGACTAGATGGAGCAATAAAAGTGTCTGATGCAACTCAATGTGAGATAACTCAATGCAATATTAAAGATACACTATTTGGTATAGATTTGCAGATGGTAAAAAATTCTATTATTAGCGATAATAATATATCATCAAAAGATGTAGAGTTGGGGCTTAGAGGTGATGGGCTTAGACTTTGGTATAGTAATGATAATATTGTAAAAAATAATAGATTAGTAAAATCGCGAGATATGGTAGTATGGTATTCACATGGAAACATTATAGAAGATAATTATGGTGAGTATAATCGCTACTCTTTACACTTTATGTATGCAGGGAAGAATATTGTTCAAAACAATATCTACAAACATAACTCTGTAGGAATATTTTTTATGTATTCAAAAGATAGTATAGCTACAGGAAATGTGGTACAAAGTTCAATAGGAGCTACAGGTATGGGTATTGGATTAAAAGATGTATCAAATTTTACAATCAAAGATAATACTATTATATATTGTGCGCAAGGTTTCTATATAGATAGGTCACCATTTGAACCTGAGACGCATAATTGGATAGAGAACAATAAGATACTCTATAATGCGGAAGCTATACATTTTCACTCATTAAGTGAGAATAATATTATTAAAAATAATGTTATTCAAGGTAATATAGAAGATATTGTAAATGATAGTAGGGGTAGTAAAACAGATGAGAATGAGATAGAAGGAAACTATTGGGATAACTATGCAGGATTTGATAGAGATGGTGATAATATTGGAGACACTTCCCATAAGGTGTATCAATATGCAGACCAGCTTTGGGTATATAATCCTAATGTAAAATTTTTTTATGGTTCACCAGTAATTTCACTTCTTAATTTTTTATCAAAGTTAGCTCCATTTTCAGAACCAATCTTTTTAATGGAAGATAAAAAACCTAAAGTTAAGATAAAAGGATAATTATATGGCAAAAATAGAGATAGAGCGAAGAGAGTTTGTAAAATACTCAACATTGGGGATATTGGGTGCTGTTTTAGCAGGAGGTGTGATAGTCAGCCCATATATATTAAAAGCTGAACAGAGATTACGACCTCCGGGTGCTGTTGAAGAAAAAGAGTTTTTAGGGTTGTGTATCAAATGTGGACAGTGTCTGCAGGTGTGTCCATTTCACTCTATAAAATTAGCTGATATTGCAACAGGGCATGGAGAGGGGACACCATATATAGACCCATTAGAGAGAGGCTGTTGGGGTTGTGAGGCAGTTCCTTGTGTATTGGCATGTCCTAGTGGAGCATTAGACCATAAGTGTTCAAAGATAGAAGATGCAAATTTAGGGATTGCTGTTTTAGAGTTTCCTGATAGATGTTTAGCGATTAGTAAAACCCCTGTGCCAAAAGGGTATAATGATAGAATGAAACAGTTTGTATCTAATGTTACAAATATAAATGAACTAGAGCTTAAGTTATTAGATAAATTTGATGGATATGAGGGTAAAGAGTGTACCTTATGTGCTGATATGTGTCCTATTCCAAATCCTATGAGTGCCATTTCAATGGTACCAGATAGCAAAGGTGGAAAGAGACCTGAAATTTATGACGGGTGTATAGGTTGTGGTGCATGTGAAGAGGTGTGTCCTACCAATACCCCATCTATAGTTATTAAGCCTAGAGCAACATATAAATCATTTTATGAAGATAAAAAGCAGGAGTAGTAATGAGTAGATTTATAGTCGGTTTGAGCCTATTAACTATATTAGTGGGTTGTGGACAAGAGAAGAGTAAACAGCAAGAGGAGATGATTTCGAAAGATACTACTCCAAAGATTGAGATAGTAGAAAACAAAAATCCCAAAGAGATAAAAGTAGCTGATAAATCAATAGACAAAAATCAGAGCAAATCTTACTACTATGATTATGGGGTTAAAAGTAATTTTGACCTTAAATCTCAACCTGCAAACTCTAAAGCAGAAGTTAGAATTAGACCAAGAACTGTAGTAGAAGCATTTTTACACATAAGAAGTCCGTATGAGCATGTCGAGGTTGAACTTTTGGTTAAACAGCTCAGTAAAAATTTTAGAAGTAAATGTTCTGCATGTCACTCAGATTATGCAAATGGGATTATTGGACCATCTTTAATTGGTAGAGATAGCGATTATATATATGGAAAGATTATGGATTTTAAAAGAGGTAAAAAATTTAATCCTCTTATGAACGATTTGATTAATATAATGAGTGATGATGAGATTAGGGCTATAGCTGATGAGATTTACTCATTTAATGAAGAACTCAGAAAGATAAGGGAGAAGAATAGATGAAAAATATAGTTGTAAGCATGTTAACAGTTGTGATTGTAGCAACAGCATTTTGGGTTGCATCTAAAGGAGAAGCCTATAATGGTGGTGAGCAAGGAAAAGGTATTGCAAATATGAGTAGTATAAAATCAAAATCTGTCAATTCTCAACCACAAGAGAAGAGTGATGAGCAGAAAGAGCAAGATAAACTGAGAAGTTTAAGAGAGAAGGCTGGAAACATTGGTGCATTTAAAGTGAGTGATGCCTATAAAAGCAAATGCTCCTCTTGTCATGGTGTTAATGGTAGTGGTTATCAAAATGGCAAAAAGATGATGGGACCTAAACTATTTGGACAGAGTGAAGATGATATTTATAAAAAACTATCTGATTTTAAATCAGGACGAAAAGAGAATATAGTCATGAAAGGATTATTAATCTCTATGAGTGATGATGATTTAAAATCTTTTGCCAAAGAGATTGGGGAATTTCCATCAAGAGCTAAAGCCCAACAAGAGAATAAGTAGAGAGGAAGAGTATGGATAAATATCATAATAGAGAGACCATTAACAAATCATCATTTCTCTCCACTTTTATTACTACAACTAAAGATGGTAAAAAGAGATTAAGTTATAGAGCTAAACGATGGATATTGGTTTTTATTATACATCTACTATTCTTTTTATCATTTCATGTAGATATTCAGATGTTAGAAGGGACATTGAATGGTTCGAGATTTTTGGGTTTTCATCTTATAGATGTATTTAGTACTATAGAGTTATTTTTAGCTCAACACCATCTTCATATAAATATTATCATAGGTGTCACTACGATTATAGTTTTTTACCTATTGATAGGAGGTAGAAGTTACTGTGCGTGGGTGTGTCCTTATGGAATTTTGAGTGAGATTGGAGAGAAATTGCATAACAGTTTGGTAGCTAAAAAAATTATTAAAAATAGAAAATTTGACCATAGAGTTAAATATATATTTTGGGTAGGTTTTTTACTAATGTCTGCTTTTAGTGGATATTTAGTGTTTGAAACATTTAATGTTGTTGGAATTATGAGTAGGTTCATAGCTTATGGTTGGAGTCTAGCATTAATTTGGGTAGCTGTAGTATTTACAATAGAGGTATTTTTCTCTCGTCGTGCATGGTGTAGTTATATATGTCCTATTGGTACAACTTATGGAATGATAGGAAAAGTATCAGCTCTTCGTGTAGAGTGGAATAATAACTGTGATAGCTGTATGGTATGTCATGATGTCTGTTTTGAACCACAGGTACTAGAGATTACCAAAGCAAAATATAAAAAGCAGATAGATGAAAAAGGTATAACAAATGAGTATATAACAGGAGCCGATTGTACTCTTTGTGGAAGATGTATAGATGTGTGTCATGTAGATGCACTTAAATTTAGTTCAAGATTAAAAAGTATAGTGTGATTTTATTAAATTTAGCATTCGTAACTCTTGGGAAGTTTGCGATATAATCGCAAAAAATTTTTAATATACATAATGGTTTTATGTAAGAATAGAGGAATAATTGTGAGAACACACTATTGTGCAGAAATAGATGAGACCCTTATTGGTCAAGAGGTTACGGTAGCCGGTTGGGTATCTAGTAGAAGAGACCATGGGGGTTTAATTTTTATAGATTTAAGAGATAAAGATGAGGTGGTGCAACTTGTTTGTGACCCAGCTGATAGTCAAGATGCTCATAAGAAGGCTGAAGAGGTTAGAGACCAATTTGTATTAATTGCCACAGGAAAAATAAGAGCTAGAGGGGAGGGATTGGAAAACCCAAAACTGAAAACAGGCAGGGTTGAGATTGTAGTCGATAAGTTAATCATAGAGAATAAATCTCTTCCAATGCCATTTGAGTTGGGTGATAAAAAGGTTAATGAGGAGATTAAGCTTAAATATAGATATTTAGAATTAAGAACTCAAAAATCTTTTAATATTTTTAAACTTCGTTCAAAAGCAACTATTGCAACTAGAAATACCTTAGATAAGTTAGGTTTTTTAGAAGTTGAGACTCCAATTATTACAAAATCAACACCTGAAGGTGCTAGAGACTATTTAGTTCCAAGCCGTGTGCATAGTGGTGAGTTTTATGCTCTACCTCAATCTCCACAGCTATTTAAACAGCTATTAATGGTTGGTGGTTTTGATAGATATTTTCAAATAGCAAAATGTTTTAGAGATGAAGACCTAAGAGCAGATAGACAACCAGAATTTACCCAGATAGATATAGAGATGAGCTTTTGTAACCAAGAGGATGTAATTGAGGTTGCTGAAAAGCTTATATATTCTATTTTTACCAAGTGTGGCTTTAATATTCCTAATACATTTAAAAGAATGAAATATATTGAGGCTATGGAGAAGTATGGTTCAGATAAACCTGATATTCGTTATGACTTGGCTATGGTTGATGTTATCGATATTTTTAAGAGATGTAGTAATAAAATCTTTTCAAATATTGCCAATGATACAAAAAAGAATAGAATTAAAGCTTTAAAAGTTCCAAATGGTGATAATATATTTTCAAAAAGAGAAATGAAAAGATTTGAAGATTTTGTTAGAAAATTTGGAGCATCTGGTTTAGGATATTTGCAAATGAAACCAGAGGGTTTAAAAGGACCTCTTACTAAGTTTTTTACATCTAAAGAGATAGATACCATTATAACAAGATGTAATTTAAAAGTTGGTGATGTTGTATTCTTTGGTGCCGGAGATAAAAAGCTTGTTTGGGACTACATGGGAAGATTTAGAATACATTTAGCTGAAATTATGAATATAATTCCAAAAGATAAATTTGAGTTTGTATGGATTACAGACTTTCCTATGTTTGAAGAGGAAGATGGAAAAATTAAAGCTCTACATCACCCATTTACTATGCCAAAAACTGATAAAAATGGAAAAATTACTTTTGACGATATAGAAGAGATAGACTCTATCGCTTACGATTTAGTCTTAAATGGAACAGAGTTGGGAGGAGGCTCTATCCGTATTCATAAAGAGGATATTCAAACAGAGGTATTTAAACTCTTAGGCATATCAGACCAAGAGGCGGAAGCTAAATTTGGTTTTCTCTTAAATGCTCTTAAATTTGGTGCCCCTCCACACGGAGGTATAGCATTTGGATTAGATAGACTTATTATGCTGATGACAGGAGCTAGTAGTATTAGAGAGGTTATAGCATTTCCAAAAACTCAAAAGGCACAATGTCTATTAACAGATGCCCCAAGTCCTGTTGATGCTCAACAGTTAACAGAGCTTAATATTAGAATACGAAAACAATATAGATAGGAGAATAGATAGTGTCAAAAAAGTTATTTTTAATTATTGGAGCACCCGGTTCGGGCAAAACAACAGATGCAAGTTTAATAGCACAAAAGCATAGTAGTACTATTGTCCACTACTCTACAGGGGATATGTTGAGGGCAGAGGTAGCAAGTGGTAGTAAGTTAGGTATTACAATAGAAAACTACATCTCAAAGGGTGCATTAGTGCCTTTAGATATTATTATAGATACAATTATATCGGCTATCAATCAAGCACCAGTAGATACTGTTTTAATAGATGGGTATCCAAGAAATAGAGAGCAGATGATAGCTTTGGATAAGATTTTAGCTGATAGTGATGATATAGAGCTACTATCTGTTATAGAAGTGCGGGTTAGTCAACAGGTAGCAAAAGAGCGTATTTTAGGTCGTGCAGCTGAAGCCAAAGATGGTGAAGTTAGAAGCGATGATAGTGTAGAGGTGTTTTATGATAGAATGAAAATCTATACTGACCCACTCCCAGAAATTCAGAAGTTCTATATGGATAAATCTCTTCTTCATGTAATTAATGGAGAGAGGAGACTTGATGTGATTGTTGAAGATATGGATAGCTTTATTCAGAGTAAACTTCAAAAGTAGTTAATAGAGTGTGAATTGTATTTTAATTATTAATTCACACAAAAGCCTCTTCTTTGTAATCTTTTATCTATATTTTATATCAAAATCAATTGATATAAAGAAATCACAAAAATAAATATTTTTTTTAGAATATCAATCAAATTTATACTAATTATAATATATAATTGCATTAATATTTAAACTTTATAAGGTTTAAATGTAAAAAGGTAATAATATGCTTAATTTTTTAATATTAGTAATTTTATTTGCAATTTTTTTGTCTTTTTTAAGGTTTATAAAAGGACCTCATCTAACTGATAGAGTTGTTGCATTTGATACTATGGGGATAATGGCTGTATCTCTATTGGTTTTATTGTCAGTTACGGTTAAAGATGCTATATATTTAGATGTAGCTTTTGTATTTGCACTGATTGGTTTTATTGGTACAATAGTTTTTGCACGGTTTAATGTAGCTAAGGACAGTGATGTTTAATATAATCGGATATTTACTTATAATATGTGGGGTACTCCTTTTTATTATTAGTGCCATTGGACTTTTAAGAATGCCTGATACCATTACTAGAATGCACGCAGGAACAAAGACATCAACCCTTGGGAGTTTGTCAACCTTGATTGGTATAGCTTTTTTGGAACCCATATTATGGTTCAAACTTGCACTATTAGCTCTCTTTATATTAATTACTAATCCACTTTCATCTTCAATTTTAGCTAGAAGTACATATCTAAAATATGGGTTTCTAAATCAGAGTGGAGTTGATGATTTAAAGGAGAGTAGATGATAGGATTGATAGTTTTAGCTACTTTTACAACGATTATAGTTTTAGCTATTTTAATTATAATAAATGATGATTTACCGCATAGTGTTGTTTTATTTATGGGGTTTGGATTGGGAAGTGTAATATTGTATTTTATATTTTCTGCTCCAGATGTGGCATTGACTGAAGCTGTAATTGGAACAGGAGTCAGCGGAGTGGTCTTTTTAGTAACACTGTTACAGATAAGAAGTAAGGAGGAGATAAGGAGATGAATTTAAAAAAAGAGATTGAAGTGTCAACTTTCATTGTCTCACTAATAGTCTCCATTATGACTATTTTATTACTTCCAATATTTTTAGACTTTAATCTAACTTTAACTTCTCTTGGAAACTCACTAATAGATTTGAATTTAGTTCAAACAGGTAGTGCAAATGCTGTTACTTCTGTAGTTACATATTTTAGAGGTCTTGATACATTAGGGGAGATTACAGTTCTTTTTGTATCTATATTTGGCATAGGATTGGGGCTTGATAGATATAGAGAAAAGTTAAATATATTTGCTTATGAGAATAGATTATTAAAAACTGCTGTAGATATACTCTTTCCTCTAATTATTTTATTTGGATTTTATATTATTATACATGGACATTTAACTCCCGGTGGTGGATTTCAAGGTGGTGTTATAATTGCTAGTGCTTTTCTCTTAATGTTTTTGGCAAAACATAATGATTTTACTTTAAACCATAAAATTATATCTATCGCAGAGGCTTTAAGTGGTGCAGGATTTATTTTGCTTGGTTTTTTAGGGGTTCTTTTAATAGATAGATTTTTTGGTAACTTTTTACCTTTAGGGAGAGTTAAAACCCTATGTAGTGGAGGGGTTATACCACTTATATATATTTTTGTAGGAGTTAAAGTCTCTGCTGAGATGACCGCTTTAATTGACTATTTTATAAGGATTAAAGATGTTAGATAGTCTTAATCAGACAGAATTTTTACATACGGTAATAACTATTGGTTCATTAATACTCTTAACTATAGGTTTAGTTGGAGTATTGGCAAAAAAGAACCTATTTAAAATTTTTCTATCATTTGCTATTATTGAGAGTAGTATATTCTTATATTTTATAGGTATGCACTTTGAGATAAGCAAAGTAGCACCAATTTTAACTGATGAGAAAGTAGATTTTAGTGTAAATATGGTTGACCCTGTTCCACAAGCTATGATTTTAACCACAATTGTCATTGGTATTGCTGTTTTGGCTTTGGCACTATCTTTTATTATTAACTATTTTAAACTTACTAATAATATGAGGATAGATAAAATGTGTGAGTTGGGAGAGGATAGATGACACTTTTACATTTTATAATCGTACCTCTCTTTGCCTCCTTTTTAGCTCCATTTTTTAAGAGTTATCTAAAATATATATCTATAGCCATTAATCTTTCTCTACTGCTTTTAGCATTCAGTTTTATAGATAAACTTCCTTTAAGAGAGTCTATATCTTTTAATTCTCCATTAAGTATCGCCTTTGTATTAAATAGTGCATCTCTATTTTTTATTATACTATTTGTTTCTATTTTGACTCTATTATCACTTTATGATATTAAAGACGATAGTAGAAGAGACATATTTATACTAAGAAATATATTATTAGCAAGTGTTTCAGGAGTTGTATTAAGTGGTGATATTTTTAATATCTATATCTTTTTTGAGATGGTGAGTATTACAGCCTATATTTTAACATCTTTAAAACGGGATAAAGAGGCATATAGTGGAGCTATACGATACATGATAATGGGTACGATAGCATCTATTTTTCTACTTATTGGAATAATGGGGATATATTTAAATATTGGAACTCTAAACTTAGTCACTATTGGGGAGAAGTTTCTAACAATAGATAGTAAGGTAGCCTCTCTCATTCTTATATCATTATTTATCGGATTTGGAATAAAGGTAGAGATTTTTCCTCTAAATTTTTGGGTAGTAGATATTTATCAAGCCTCTACAAATTGGGTTAATGCTCTTTTTAGTTCTATTGTATCTAAAGCCTATATATTTCTCTTTTTTCATATAGCATATACATTAAAAGTTGATAGTACAATCTTAGCATTTTTAACAACCATTGGAATTATCTCTTTTGCCATATCTGAAATTTCTGCTTTAAGCAGTAGAGATATTAAACGGATTTTTGCCTATTCCACGCTAGGGCAGATTGGTATTCTTTTTATAGGACTATCAAGTGTTAGTGTAACAGCATTAACAGGAGCTATATTTTTGGTTGCAGTTCATGCTATTACTAAGTTTATGTTATTTTTATCTTTAGATATTTTAGAAGACAGATTTAATAGTACAAAAATAGAGATATTTGCAAAATTTAACTCTCTTTTTTTAATTAGTATATTTACTATAGGGTTTTTATCACTTCTTGGACTTCCACCATTTGGTGGATTTATTGCAAAACTTACAATACTAAAAGGTTTAGCCTCAAGAGGTGATTATCTTTTAATTGGTGCTATTTTGGTTATTTCATTAGTTGAAGCTATTTATCTCTTTAGACTTTTAGGAGTAAATTTAAATAGAGATAAAAAAGAGAGGATAGAACTCAATGTTCCTTTGTATAAAAAAATTATACTTTCTCTACTTTCTATAGTCATTTTATATCTTGGAATTTTTCCTCAATATTTTTTGGTATTATGTAAAATTGTAGTCTATGCTCTTATAGGAGTAACCAATGTTTAGTTTTGAAATTACACCACTTGGAAATCTATTTTTTGGATTAAGTTTTATAGTGTTTAGCTCTTTGATTTTTATAAAAAGAGAGAATATTCCCCTTCTATTATTGCTATTTAGCTCATTAGGAGTTGTATTTTATGCAGATGATTTGGTTACTCTATTTATAGGTTGGGAGATAATGAGTTGGAGTAGCTATTTTATTATACTCAATAGAGCAACATTAAAAACAGCACAAAAATATATTATATTTAATCTAGGTGCAAGTTTTGCACTTTTAGGAGCAATTATTTTAATCTATTCTTTTACAGGAACTTTTATATATGAGGAGATTTATTTTAATAAAGTTCCAATTTCATTAAGAGCGATTGTATATATTTTGTTATTCATTACTATATTTATCAAATCGGGTATTATTCCATTCCACTATTGGGTAGTAGATACATATAGTGAATCTGATGATATATTTAGTGCCATTTTGAGTGCTATTATCTCAAAGAGTGGAATTTTTCTATTTATTACACTTTTTGTAAAAATAATAGGATATAGATATATAGAGTCAAATCTATTAAATATTGTAGCATGGTTAGGAATAATTACATCTATAGTTGCCACATTTAAAGCAATCACTCAAGATGAGGTAAAAAGAGTATTAGCATACTCATCTATTGCTCAAATTGGTTATATTATAGCCATTCTTGCAAGTTTAAATGATAATGGGCTTGAGGCTGGATTATACCACACCCTTATTCATACATCTGTTAAGTTACTACTTTTTATAAATTTAGCTTCAATTATATATGTCACAGGTAGAGATAGATTTAGTCAGCTTGGAGGACTCTTATATAACTATCCAACTCTTTTTATTCTATTCCTAATAGGAATTATAGGATTAGCAGGAGTTCCACCACTTGGAGGATTTAATAGTAAATTTTTAATCTATACTACTCTTTTAGAAGAGAAGAAGCCTATACTCTTAATAGCTGTAATGTTTAGTTCAGTTACTGCATTTCTATACTGTTATAAGTTAATATATGGTATATATTTGGGACAACCAACAGATGGTAAGGGTGAGTGTAAAAAATTACCTAATATATATTATTTCTCACAATATATTAGTGCTACTATTTTAGTAATTTTAGGTTTAATGCCTTCACTTGGAATGAAAATATTTAATCCTATATTAATATCTTTGGGGTTTAAGCCAAACATATACGGTTCTATATTTGAACTCAATTCAAACTTTAGTTCATTTAATGGTGGCATAATCATGACAATATTTATAGCTATTTTCTTGTCTATTTTGGTTATAGTAGTTTTTATGAAAAATCAGGCTGTGAAAGTGAAAGATAGATATGATATAAGTTACTGTGGGGAGGTTCCAAACTCAAATTTCAATCTTCATTATGGTTATGGAATAGGAGAGGAGTTAAAGAGAGTCGGTTTTATTAAGTTAATACTCAAGAATAGTATAAGTTCATATTGGGACAATCTTTCATATATAGTTAAAGATTTATCTATAATTATAAAAAGATTATATAGTTTAAGTATTCAAAGTATTGCTATTTTAACAGTAATACTCTTTATTATTTTGATTTCTATAGGAGCTAAATAATGTTGTTATTAGATGTAATATGTATGATATTTTTGGCATACTTTTTTGGTTTTTTGTACTATGGACTCTATAGAAATATTACTGCAAGAGTTCATGGAAGAGTTGGACCTTCAATTGCTCAATCATTCTATGATAGTATTAAGTTATTTCTAAAAGATAATAGTACTAATTTTGGTTGGGCATTTTATGGTGGTATAGTTATTACAGCAACTGGTGCAGTTACAACGCTTTTATTTATTCCATATTTAAAAAATAGTTTTCACTTGTCTGGTTTTAGTCAATATGGCAATCTGATTGTTATACTATATCTTATGGTTTTGGGACCATTAGGCAATGCTGTAGGGATTGGAAGTAATGGAAATCCATTTGGTGTTATGGGAATAACAAGAGGACTTACTAGATTAATAGGATTGGAGTTACCTTTTTATATTGCTTCTATTGGTATTATGATAGCAAATCATAGTGCAGATATTTCAATAATTATGACTAATCAAAGTCACATATGGAATATCTTTTCCTATCCACTTCTATTTATTGGAGCATTTATATCGTTTTTGGGATTTATGGGAAACTCCCCTTTTGATGTAGTATCTGCTCCACAGGAGGTTTATAGTGGACCAGCAACAGAGTTTAGTGGTAAATTTTTTGGATTAATTCTATCACAAAATGTAATATTTTCATTTGCTAAACTGCTTTTAATGGTTGACCTATTTTTAGGTGGAGCTACTACCCTATTTGAACTTGTAGTGAAAACTTTTATACTATTTATAGTGGCTGTTTTAATAGGTAGTGTCTATGCTAGATTTACTACAATTCAGGCTGTTGAGTTTTTAATAAAAATACCTACAATAATAGCTCTTTTTGGGTTATTATCTATAAGTTATTAATGGAAGGAAAAAATATGAAAAGAGGTAAAAAGTTTAAGATAGTGCTATTTATAGTAAATAGTCTATCTATATTGATAAATTTACTACTTATGAGTTCTGTTGTATGGTATATATATACTATAGGAAGTTCAGAGATAACAAATGGTTGTAGGCAATCATCTATTATAGATTTTGATGTAGAGGAGTGTAGTTATGATATTGCACCATCGGCAAAAGCTACTATATATCAGTTTGATATTTATAAGGTGATAATTCTTCAAAATCTATCTAGTAGTAATTTAGAATTTATTAAAAAGGTATTTGAACACAGTATAGAAAAATCGCAAGATATTAAGAGTATAGAGATTATTGGACATTCAAATTTTATCTCTATAGGGAGCAATAAGGCATTCAGTGTTAAAAAAGATTTAATAGAATTGGGTTATAGCGGTTCAATTATTAAAGTGAAAGAGAATAAAGATTTATTTTTAAATAGCATTAATATGAGACTTAATGGGACTCTTTTAAAAGTTTTGAAGTTAGAACATAAGGTAAAAGAGTTAAAAGCCGATTTGAATATATTGAAAAAAGATAATATTAGTCAAATAAGAGAAAAGTATAAAAGAGAGTTAGAACCATATAGTAGTGTGGTTATTTTAGTATCTTTTCAAGGGAAAAAGAGGATTTAATATGCAAGAGGAAGGCTTTATAGAGTATCAAAAGGTTTTGGAGAATGAGGAACACATAATAAGAAGTACGCAGGGTGTTATTCAAAAGATTATAAATTGGTTTCGCTCTAAAAGTATGTTTGTTTTAGCATACGGTACAGGTTGTGGAGCTATTGAGATGCCACCAACATTTACAAGTAGATATGATATTGAAAGATTAGGTGTAATAGGAGTTGCCACACCAAGACAAGCTGATATTTTGATTGTGTCCGGTTACTGCTCTTATAAAACACTCAAAAGAGTAATAAGAAGTTATGAGCAGATGAATGAGCCTAAATATGTAATAGCACTTGGAAGTTGCACCATCAATGGCGGTATGTATTGGGATAGCTATAATACTATTAAAAAGTTAGAGGATTATATACCTGTTGATATGTATGTAAATGGGTGTATGCCAAGACCTGAAGCTTTAATTGAGGGTTTTGTAAAGTTGCAGGAAAATATAAAAAATGCAAAAAAAGAGGTGGGATATATTCAATATAGAGAAAATAATCAGTTTTATAAAAATAATCAAAAAAAGATATTTGGGAATAATATAAAGCCAAGTTATGAAACTAATTTTGCGGGAATGAATTTATGATAAAGAGTTTGCAAAAGATTTACAAAATAGAGGAGAAAGGGGAGAGGTTATTTAAGATAAGTATAGAGGATAGAGAGTTGCTTGATGTGATAGGTCTTATCTCTTTAAATAGTAATTTTATAACTCTATCTCAAATTACTTGTACCGATTGGATAGAAGATGATATTTTTGCTTTAAATTATATCTTAACTACCGATAAAAAAGATAAAAATTTAATGGTAGAGGTGAAAATTTCGAGGAAGAATAGTAAACTACCAACTATTTTAAATCTATTTCCACAAGCTGAAGTTATGGAGAGAGATTTACATGAAATGTATGGAGTGCAATTTATTGGAAATCCAACTTTATATGATTTTGCATTGGAAAATTGGAATGATATTCCACCTCTTAGAAGAGAGTTTGATACATTAGAGTATGTAAATCGACATTTTGATTTTAGAAAAGGACGAGAGGATAATAGAGATGTTAAGGCTGAGATTAAAAAGAGAAGAGTCAAAGCCAAAAGGTTAAAAAATGCAAAAAAATAATAGTAATCAGTCCATAAAAATATATCATGGACCTCAACATCCGGGAATTACAGGAAATATGAGTATAGAACTTGACCTTTTAGGAGAGACTATTAAAAGTGCTAGAACTCATGTGGGGTATCTTCATAGGGGATTTGAGAAATTGGTAGAGAGAAGAACTATTATTCAAGCTTTTACTATAGTGTGTCGTATATGTGTACCCGAACCCGACCCAAATGAGGAGAATTTTGCAAGAGCCATTGAGACTTTAGCTGGAATAGAGATAAGTGAGAGGGCTAAATATATAAGAGTAATGGTTTTGGAAATGGCAAGAATTGCTTCTTTACTTTTATGGATAGGTGGACAGAGTAGTGCCATTGGATTGGGAACTGTTGGACAGTGGAGTATCTATGATAGGGATTTAATTCTTGATTTATTTGAAGAGTTAACGGGAGGGAGAGTATATCACATGTATATATATCCCGGTGGAGTTAGAAGAGATTTGCCAGAAGATTTTTTATCTAAATTATCTCAATTTTTAAGCTATTTAGAGAAGAGATTAATTATATATGATAAGATATTTTTTTATAATGCCTCGTTTAAAAAGAGAGCTATAGGTGTTGGGATTGTAAATGTAGATGAGGTTATAAAAAATGGATATGTTGGTCAAGTTTTAAGGGGGTGTGGAATTAAAAGAGATGTTAGAAGAGATAATCCATATTTAGTCTATAATAAACTTGATTTTAACATTCCAACTTTTAAGAGTTGTGATGTATATGCTAGGGCGATGGTAAGAAGAGAAGAGATTAGAGAATCTATTAAAATTCTAAAACAGATTATAGAGCAGATGCCACAGAGAGGAGCAATTATGCAAAAGCTTCCTAAACATAGAAGGTTTAAAATACCTAAAAATGATACTTTAGTATCAACTGAATCAGCAAGAGGCGAGTATAACTATTATATGGCTGGAGATGGAACTGAAAAAATTAGAAGAATGCAGGTTAGAGGAGCTTCACTTATTCATGGGTTTACTCTTTTGGAGAAATTACTTATAGGTGAAGAGCTTTCTAATGTAGCTATGATTATGAATTCACTTGGTATTTGTCCACCTGAAATTGAAAGATAGGAGTTATTGTGAAATTTAATTTAGATATAAAGGGAACTATTACTCCATTAATTGCTATTGCCAGAGCATTAGAAAAGCCGAGTACAATATGTTATCCAACCGAAAAGAAAGAGATAATTAATGGATATAGGGGATTTCATACCAATTTGTTAACAGCATGTATAGGGTGTGCAAATTGTCAAGATGTATGTATGAATGATGCTATTGATATGATACCAATTAAAGAGGATAAAAATCCGAAAAATAGTAGTGGGTGTATTCCTCGAATAGATTATGGTAGATGTTGTTGGTGTAGTCTATGTACTGATGTTTGTCCTCCTAGTTCACTCAAATTGGAAGATGATTGTATTTGGGTTAGTGATAATAGTAATAATTTCTTGTATATGCCAAAGGATAAATAATGTTCGTTAAAATTACACTGCTTTTTTTAGTTTGGATTGGACTTACTAACTCTTTTGATACTCAGGAACTTTTTGTAGGATTGGTTGTATCTTTTATAATTGCATATTTTTTTACTCCGAATAGCAGATTTAGTTTAAAAGAGCTTATATTAAAATATATTAAATTTATACCAATTTTTTTAAAGAATTTAGTTCAATCAAATATAGCTGTAGCAAAAATAGTTTTAAACCCAAAATTACCAATAAATACAGGTATAGTAAAATTGAAAACAAATTTATTAAGTGATTATGACAGGCTTATTTTATCTAATGCTATAACCTTAACACCCGGCACTATTACTGTAGAGTTAAGAGAGAATAATCTATTTATTCATATTTTAAATATGGACAGTTTAAATAGAGATATTTTGCAACAAAAGATTATAGATGAGTTAGAGAGAGGACTAGTTAAATAGATAGAAATTACTTATTGATATTTACTTTCTCTTATCTCTGTTATACCAAGCTTTTATTACTTTTTTGTAATAGTCGCACTATATATTCCACTAGTCTATGAATTTCTAATAATAGTGACCACTACAATATCTCCTCTTTGTTTATTTTTTGTAAAAGATACAAACCAACCATCATATAGTCCACCTTTACCTTTTTCTGCCGTTCCGGTTTTTCCATAAACCGCTACATCAGAGAATGCAAAATCTTTGGGATTTATCTGTTTAAATTTTGATTTATATCTTAAGCATGGAATAGAAATACTCCTCTCTTGAGGTACTTTTTTATTATATTCTCGTGCTTGATTTATAAAACTATTATAGTAAAATGCACATTTTGCTGTTCCATCTCTATCTATAATAACATCTCTCATAGCATCACTGATTGCTTGTTGAGTAGATAGTGAGATAAAGTTTTTATATATGATTTGACTAGTTTCATCTTTTATGATTTTTGGAATTACTATATCTCTTGTTCTCACTGTATTTGCTACTATTGCCATCTGGAGAGGTGTAGCAGCTACTTCAAACTGACCAATACCACTATCGGCAATCTCTTTAGATAAAATAAACTGTTGAGGAAAAATAGATGGTGGTGCAACTATTTTTCTTTCTTTTGACAGTATAATTGGTTTGTTAAATCCTAAGTTATCTGCTACTTTTAAAAGTGAAAACTCTTGCTCCCTATCTGTAATACTATTACTAATAGGGAGCAGAACTTTTTTAAATCCTTTATCTAATTTATGGTTCAGAAGAAGAGCTAAATATCCAAAATATACATTATAGGATTTAGTAAATGAATTTTTAAATGTTGCTTCATCAGTTCGTTCTGTAAATCCATTAGAAAAGGAGAAATTTTTAAGTTTAATGTCTATTAATGATGCTCCCCTCAAGAGAGTCCCATAAATATCTGGTCTGCCTTCAATATATTTTTTGTAATACTTATCTAGTTTTGAAATCATATTAGCTTTAAATCCAGCTATTGAGGTGACTATTTTAAATGTTGAACCGGGACGAATTCGCATATCTATGGCTCTATTTCTTATAAAACTTTTAGGATTATTAAATTCGTCTATCAACATATATTTAAATATCTCTTTTTTATATTTCTCTTTTTTATTTATATCTAAGTTTGTTGGATATGGATATGAGAACATAGATACAATTTCAAGATTATCTTTACCTTTATCTGCTAATACTATTACAGCTCCCTCTAAGATACTATTATATTTTTCTCTTTTTTTTGTATTTTCTTTAGATTTTAAAGGTTGTATTACCTCTTCAAAAATATTTGCAACTCTTTGTGAAAAAGAGGCGTCTATGGTTAAGTCTTGAGCTTTAATTCCTTTTGAAGTTAATCCAAAATGCATACCATCACCGTAGATAGGAAGTAATTTTGAAATCGCGAGAGTGTTTATTGAGTTTTTTGTGATATTTGTATCATTATTTACAGTAGTTTTAATTCCATTTTTCTGTATTGTACTATTGATTTGATATGATTTTGGAATTAACTCCATCATATTATCTTTATCATATAATGATAATCTATTTTTTTCAGTATATTTTTTTGCTAGACATATGAGAGATGGTGTGTAATTTATGGTTCTTACATTTTTACCTATATTATATCTTCTATTATCTCCTAAATATATAACAGTTGCTTTCTGGTCTGCTTTAATTTTTAAAAAATAGAGTTTAAAAGTTTTAGATAAATCTTTTTGAATTTTATAATAGTATTCATGACCTTTAGTAAAAACTTTAAATTTATTAAAAACTTTTCCATTATAGCTATATCTGAAATTTTTAATTTTTTTAGATGATTTAAATATAACACCACATGGCAAAAAGTCGTTGTCTAAGGATACTTCTAAAATTGTACTATTATTTTTGATATTGATGGTATATTTTGAGTAAAATGGTGTAATTTGGTTATAATTTTTACTAATTAATCTACCATCTTGTTTAATTTTTCCATTAAAGGCTACTTGTATCTTTTTTTTCTTAGTTTCTATTTTATAATAAAACTTACCTTTAAGGTTTTCAATTGGAGCTACAAATCTACCATCTATTTTGCCGTCATATAAAAAAAGGGGAGGGGATTTTTTATAATCTGTTTTAGCTATTTGTAAAAAATTCTTAGGGGTTTTACTATAATAGATTTTAGCATCCTTATCACTAATATATATACCATTTAAATGAGTTACATCTACAAATTCATTTAATTTATCAACATTTAAATATTCATATTTTGGAATTTTAGGTTTATCAAATATAGGGACTTTACTTGGAAAGTATGCATTTTTTGTATATGTAGTATTTTTAAAGATATTTTTATTTCCCCTAATTGTCAGTTTATTATCTTGGAACTCCATTATTTCAGGAATAGACAAATAATTTTTTTGATTAGATAGGACAATCTCTAATAGATTTTTGCCATCTTGATTTAGTATATGAACACTAGCACCAAATAAAATAGCCATTTTTGTTCTATAGTAGTCTCCATCACTTACATACTTAAGTAGTTCCAAATCCAATTTATCTTTTTTTCTTTTAGATAGTTTAGCTCTTCTCGTTAGGTATTCTTGATAAAATTTTTCATTTTTTAAAGATTTGCTATCAATCAGTAAATTAAGTAACTCTTTTTGTAAAAAATTATCTTTATCTATCTTATTTAAAATAGTATTTTTTGCATTGGATACACCATATTTTATGAGTAAATGGGCAATTCTTACAAAATTATAGGATAGCCTACTCTTATATAGATCTTTATCGGCATATACTAATTTTAATTTAGAAGACGGTATGTTTTTATCGACAATAGATATATTGATTGTAGCTCTCTTGACTAGATTATATTTTTTTGGTTTTTTACTAATTAATACACTTTTATTTTTTGAATCTAGATAGATTTTAATAATATCATCCCCTTTTTTAATATATCCATTATTTAATATAACACCATTTTGAGATAATATTTTCCATATTTTACTATTGCGAATATTTTCTAGTTTACCATTATATATAGGGATTGGTATTTTTTTATTATCTAAGGAGTGATATATATATCCATTGGTTAATGCAATAACTTTTAATTTTTTAGCCTTTACGAGGCTGTGTTTATTATCTGCATTAAATATAAGTAAAGATGGTTTGTCGTTTTTATTAAAACGAATAATAGAGTCTCCATCTCTACTTTTATAATCTCCTCCAATAATCTCGAACCATTTGGGTCTTGTAAATAGTGATATAGTATGTTCTTTTTTATCAGGTATAAGTTGATAAATAGCTTTTTGTTTATTAAAATTTAACTCTATAAAGCTATATGGATATAAGATTTTCCTTATTGTACCATTATAATATATAGTTTGATTGTTTTCAATATAAAAATTGGCATAAATATCACTATTAAATTGGTATAGATAAGTATCTTTAGAAGAGATATTAAGACCAATAATTGCAATAAATCTTATAATAACTAGAACTATAAATATAAAAAATAGCAGTAAAAAAACTCTTTTAGAATTAAATAGTTTATCTTGTGTCTTTTTGGTATTTTTAGTAACTTTTTTCAACTTATTTCCATATATGATTAATTGACAAAAGTTTACAATAACTTCAATATTATAAAGCTGATAGTAAATTTGAAATGATTGTAAAGTTTATATTTTTTGATAGAGAGTCAGAGTGCAATAATAGATAGTGGATAGTTTAATAATATTTGTATTATTCCATAAAGTATGTTATAATACTTTTATGAAAGATACAGTAAAATATAAATCCCATAAAAATATTATCTATTCTTGTAAATACTATATAGTGTGGTGTTCTAAATATCGTAGAAAAGTCTTAGTTGATGATGTAGAAAAAAAATTAAAAGAGGTAATAGTAAGAGTTGCAAATGAGGCAATGGTAGAGATACTTAATATAAATACTAATAAAGATTGTATTCATATTCTTTGTGAGGTTGACCCTCAGTTTGGAGTCAAAAGATTTATAAAACTTGCAAAGAGTAGGAGTGCAAAAATTTTAAGAGAGGAGTTCATATACTTAAAAACTAAATTACCAACACTTTGGACTAATAGTTATTTTATATCTACAATAGGAGATATATCGCCTGAAGCAATCAAGCAATATATAGCAAATCAAGAAAAAAGTCAAAGGTCAAAAGAAAAATTAAAATGGCAAAACTATTTAAAGAGTATCAGCTGATTAAACTTTATACAATTAAGACATATTACTTTGGTTTATTATTTTTTTGTTTTCTCTAGGTTTATTAATTTATCTTTTAATATTTTATTTTCTGCAGTTAATAAATTATTATTTCTCTCATATTCTATATTTTTAGATGTCAATGTTTCATTAGTTTTTGTTAAAAAAATTAGTTGATTTTCTAACTGTTTATTACTCATTTTCAATAAATCGGTAGTTGATATTATTAGCTTATTCTCCTCCTTAAGTTGTTCTATTTGCTTAAGATATAGTCTTGTTTCAGAGCTATAGTGTTCTATTTTTTTAGATAATAGTTCTTTATCCCCTTCTAAAATATTAATTCTATGATTTAATTTCACTATTAAATGATTAAGTTTCTTGATTTCATTATTTTTATTTTTTATCGTTTCTTCATATTGGATAATTAATTTATCTAATCCTTGAATTATTTCAGTTTTTTTATTGCAATTATCAATTAATTTGTCTCTTTCTTCTATGAGTTGATTTATATTAATTTCTATTTCTTCTAGTTGTCTTGTATGAGAGACAATTGTTGATTCAATAGTCTGATTAAGCAAAGCTATCTCTGTCTCTTTTTTGCCTAAATCCTCTTTAAGTATTTGGATTTTATAATTTAATAGATTAATATTATCAGTTAATTCATTAATTCCTCTATTTTTTAGAGCTTGAAGTTGAAGTTCACCTGTAATTGAGGTTTCAATAATACCCTTGATATAAGGATTATTTGCATATCGTTGAGAAAATTTATTTAAAGCATCACTAATACTCATTCCTTTTTCTAAGAAATTATAAAATTCCTCAATATATTTTTCCTTATCAGTAAGTGCTAGATTTATTTTTTCTTTAGCTAATTCAGCATATCCTTTTTGTCTTTTTACAAGTTCTTTTTCAAAATCTTTAAGGCTTTTAGATATTAATATGTCTGACTGTGTCATTGCAACATGAGTAGTATCGGTTTGAACTTGAGGCATTTTAGTATCTTGCATATTGGATATTTTAGGGTATTTAATTCTTTTGTTAACTTCAATAGATGTTTTATCAACAGCAATTGAACCCTGTCTCTCTTTATGAAGTTTTTTTTCAATTGACTTTGTTATATTCTCTAGTATATCAATAGCATCACGCTCCTCTTTAGTTCGCTCTGTTCCCTTTATATCACTTTCAAAGTATGGTTTTTTGCCATATATTCCAAATATAAATGCTATTTGTATTTCCAACTTATTATATTTAAGTATTTCATAAATAATATCATGTAAAAGTCTTATCTCTATATTAAGATTAAAATTAAAATTCTTAAAATTTGTTCGATGATAATTTAGTCCTTCAGTTAGTTCTCCTTTGCCTTTATATCCTATAGTAGTAAAAAAATTTTGATATATTTTGTTTGGTTTTTGTCCAACAGGAGTACCCCTTTTTTTGCCCATAGGTAATTTTCTATTAAGAAGTAATAATACCTTATGTGATTCCACAACCTTAATTTGTTGATTTATATCATCAACGGTTAAAAAAGCAAAAGGAGAAGATGTTGTAAATCGTTTTTTAAATGCATCTACTATTTTAATAAATTCAGTTTTTTCAAAATCATTTAAATCATAGATATGATTTTCTAATATATTAAAAGTTTCGAGCCACTTCTTAATATTTAAATTCCCCAATTCACTATAAAACAAAGGATCAGTTTTTGCTTCAGTTAGTAATTTTTCAGTATATATTTTAAGCCATTCTAAAAGTTCTTGTTTTTGATTAATATTATAATGATTTATTTGTGATGGGTGCAATTGATGTTTTTTTAACCAATTTTCATACTCTAAATTGTTTTTTTTAAATAGTTTTTTAATAAGTAGTTCTGGTGTAAAAATAAGATCATTATATTGTACACCATCTATTAAATTAGGCACATGTTCTCCATTAGTACGATTAATTTCTTCACGATTGCCACCAATAATTACTTTTTTTATTTTCATAGTAAATAATCCTTATTTATGGTAATAAATTACAAGCTTATTGTAATAATTATCATATTTTTATTATAATACCTAATATTTGCTGTTTTATTGCTATTGATAGTTATGATTTTCTATTTTAAATTTTTCCTAGATCCAAGAATTCTTATAACAAAAAATAACTTTTATTTTAATATAAAGTTATTTTTATTAAGTCAGAAATTATACTACCAACCCGCCACACCACCACTCCGTTATACCACCACCAAACTAACTATCAAACCAACCCCTACACCCCCGTGGGGTGTAGGGGTTGGTTTGATAGTTAGTTTGGTGGTG
>CAZROY010000012.1:0-12421 GCA_964601885.1 uncultured Sulfurovum sp.
TACTACTTTTGGTTAGTAAAACTGATTATTTCTCCTCATTGTCATAAATGGCTATATCTCCGAAATAAAGGAATAGAGATGCAAAGCAGTTCAGTACTGCTCTACACAGATGAGTAATAATTTGATTATTGCTTGTGCAAATAATTATATATAGCATAGGGTAAGCAAATCTTAATATCATTTTAAATATAATATTTAAATATAAAAATTAATATTTGATATAAAAGAGCAACTTTATGAAGATATTAAACTACTAGAAGAGTCTATTCAAGATATAGATACAGTTACAAATAATCAAAATAGCAAAAATATTTTAAATTTTTTAACATATAATAAAAATATCGTAAAAAAGTTAATTGAAAAAGGTTTAAATAAAAAAAATGTCTCTTTAATGTTAGATTATGGTGAGAGCTTTTTAGAGGGGGTTTTAATATGTATCAAAATAATAGTTATGATATTATTTTTATGGATATTCAAATGCCAATTATGAGTGGAGTTGAAGCTACAGAGAAGATTATAGAGTGGGAGAGCAAAAATAGCAAAAAACACACCCCAATAGTAGCACTCACAGCTAATGTTATATCGGGTGACAAAGAGAAATATCTATCTGCAGGTATGGATAGGTATTTAAAAAAACCTATAGAAGTAGATGAGTTAACCAATATATTAGAGGAGTATTTTCCAATTCATAATATAAGAGAGTCTATTCCCTTGGATAATCAAAAAGAGATAGAAACTCAAAAACAGTCCCGAATTATACTATATAAAGAGACAGATTTAACTGCCAAAATATATTCAGCTGTTTTAAATAATTTGGGTTATAAGGTTGATATGTATAGTTCAAAAGATGAGTTTTTAGAACATCTCGATAGGAATTATAAATTTGCACTTTTTGATATAAAACCGTTTCAAAGAGTAAATAGAGATGATTTTGTTATAAATCTTATAAAAAGTAGTGGTACAACCCCTATAGCTTTTGTTGATAATGATGAATACAATTTGGCATGTGAGATAATAAATCAAATGGGTGATGTTACTGAAATTTCTCAAAAACTAAAAAAATGTGGCTAAAGTCATAACAATATTAATAAAAAGAAAAATAGATGATATTTTGCAATAGAAATCAATAATCTTTGATATAATTCCTATAAAAAAGGGTTAGAGATGAAAAAGATATTTTTATTTTTATTAGTGGGTGCTTTTCTTTTTGCAAAAGATGTAAAAGTGAATGAGAATAATGAGACTATTACACCTCTTGGTGGAAAAGAGATTTTAGTAGTTGAAGCAAAAAATTGTAAATTTTGTAAAAAATTTAAACAAGATGTATTAGCCAATTATCATGGAACAGTTCCTATAAGAGTAGTCAAAAGAGATGATAAAGCTCAAGGATTTAATATAAATGGAATAAAAGGTACTCCTACAATTATTTTTATAGAGAATGGAAAAGAGTTATATGCGTTTCAAGGATATATGGAAGAGAAGTTATTTTATAAAGCACTTGCAATACTTAAATTTGGCAAGAGTCATGTTTTTCAGGTAGCTTTTAATGGTGCTGATGATGATAAATTTTCTAAAGAGTATCAAGAGTTTAATAGTACAAAAGCAAAAGATGGTATTTTTGTGGATAGAATATCAGGAGATGCACTTTTCGATACTAATGATAGATTTGAGTCAAATTCAGGTTGGTTAAGTTTTTATAATGCTATAGAAGGTGCAACAATTCAAAGAGAAGATAATAGTACAAAAGAGCATAAGATAGAGGTTATTGCTAAAAAAAGTGGTGCTCATTTAGGATATGTTTTCAATGATGCACCAGATGGTAAAAAGAGATTTTCTATTAATGCTTCGATTTTAGAGTTTGTACCACGAGATAAACTTAAGCATTTATCTCATAAATAATTAAGTTTATCAAACCTCAGTGAGATTTATTAAGATAAACTTTTTATTAAATTTTTGTCGTTTTATTACGGCAAAATTTGGTAAAGAGGAGTTTATTTTTTAAGATGGGAGTGAATTTATAACTCTTTACTTTAATTTACTCCTTATTCCAAATTTGACTTCATAAACCTCATCACAGATAGATACCAATTTCTGTCCAATAATGCCTGTTAAATCGACAAATTTCCTACTCTCCCTATCTAATGGTACTACACCTTCATTGAGATTATTTAATATAAATATAATATTTGCATCTATTTTAGCCAACTCTTCTATATAAGATAGAAGCTCTTCTTCACTTTTTTCTATTGAATTTAATATCCACATAGAGATACAATCAATAAGATATGTTCTGTTTTGTTTTATATGTCTTATCAAATCTGTACTCTCTTCTATAGTAATAAACCTATCTTTTCTATTTTTTTTATGTTTGGAAATTCTATTTTGCATCTCAATATCACCATAACTATTATTATAAGTTGCAATATAGTAAGGTTTGTTATCTTTTGATAACTCTATTGCTCTTTTTTCCGATATTTGAGTTTTTCCAGATTTCTGTCCTCCAAAATATAATACCTTTAACATCTATCTATTTTTACCTTTATATCTCCGTTTTCTCTTGAATTTTATATCTGTATTGTATGTAGTAATAAGAGTATTCCCCATAATAACAAGAGTAATTCCACCTTTATCTAAGACTTTTAAAATTATAGAGCGAGATTTATTTAAATTTTGTATTTGTATTGTATTTTTTAATCTCTTTGCCATTTTATAGTACATATCTAATCTTATTAATATTTTTTTACATCTCTTTTTATTTAAAATCACCTTATCTTTTTTAACAACACCATATATCAAAACCATCTCTAGTAACTCTTTGTGAATACCTCTTTGAGACATTTTCTCTTTTATATGTTGTGTTAATATTACCATTAATATTCCGTTGGATTTTTAGAGATAATATCTAAATATCTTTAATGATTAGATAATGAAGAATGGTTAACTTAAGAATGTTTCAACTTTCTTAGTAATAGTTTTTTTATCAAGTCCATTTAACACACCATAAACCAATGCACCACCTGCACCGACACCCTCTTTTGCTTCACCATTATCATAAAGTTTCAATGCAGGGTGTTTGCTGAGTGAAAAGTCAAAATCAGCATAATAACTATTGATAGGAAAATCTAACATATTAAGAAGGGCTTTTATATTGCTGTTTTTATCTTCTGCTACCCATTTTGTAGTACATAGTGCTAAATTTGAACTATCTATTTTTCCACCCATATATCTTAATATACTATTTACTATAAGTAAAACCCCTGCCATCTGTGTACCACCGGCTAATATAATTTTTAATCTATTATTGAGTCCTAAAATAAATCCGGCATTAAATATTAGCATATTATCAGAGACTTTACCCAATATATCAAATAGTTCATCATCTTGATTAATATTAGCAAGAGCCTTATTAATAGTTGCCTCTTTTATACCTTTAGGAATATTTTTAAAGCTACTACTAAAATACTCTTTTACATCATAACCTAACGCCAAAGCTGTAGCATTTGCTGTTGTAGTACCACTTGGAACAGACTCACCCAATATAATATAATCACTATTTAAATTATATTCTCTTCCAAAATTTATACCTTTTTGAAAGATACTCTCTGCATCAATATTAGCACCAATATCAATTGAGCCACTAGGATTAATATTAAACTGATATTGAGTAAAATAATCAAATTGAGGTTTAACTTTTAATCCTAAATCAAGAAATTCAATGGATTTAAATGGTTTTAAGAGATGTACTCCTCGACTCATTAGGGCAGGTGTTGGAACACCTTTTGGGGTTTTAGCAATATTTTTTAAACATCTTACCTCTCCAACTGCTAAAAATTCAGCATCAAGAGTGGGTGTTAAGTGAATTAGATTAGGAATTCCTGCTTGTGTAATACCCTTTATATTAACTGTATCTGTATTGCTTAGAGCCAATATAAAGGTTGCACTTTTGCCTCTTAACACTTCTATAAAATCTATATTACCTATTATGGTTTTTATCATATCTTATCCTTTTTAATATTTTTTAGTTGTATTTGTGATTATTGATAATGGTGTTTCAATTTGTTTAGCGATTGAGTAGTTTATTTCTTTATTTAATATTTCTAATCTTTCGGGTGTTCCTATATCATACCATTTACCACTATAATACTCTGTTGTTAATCTATTATCTTTTACAGCTCTAAAGAGTATAGGAGCCAATTTTAATTTACCATATTCTAAATCTTTAAACATTTTTTTTGAATAGTAACCTATTCCTGAAAAAGTGTATTTTCTATCTGTACCATCTAAATAGAAATCTCCACCTAAATTATGTGGGGGATTATCCACCAAAATTATGTGAGCTAATGTTTCATTTTGAAGTTTAAAGTTACTATTATAATTGAAGTCTGTCCAAATATCACCATTGACAACTAAAAATGTATCACTTAAAAGAGGTAAAGCTTTTATAATTCCTCCTGCTGTCTCTAATCCACCTTCAATCTGTTCATCTGAATATAAAATGTTTACTCCATATTTAGAGCCACTTCCCAAATAGTCTATTATCATATTGCCTAAGTAAGCAACATTTATAATAATATCTTTAAATCCAGCCTCTTTTAATCTATTTATATGCCAAACAATTAAAGGTTTACCCCCAACCTCTAATAGTGGCTTTGGTTTATACTCTGTAAGTGGTCTCATTCGTGTACCAAGTCCTGCTGATAGTATCATAGCTCTCATATTTATATGTCCTAATTATAATATTTCATTAGTTTATCTTGAATTTCACCGCACAAAATCACCCGATTTTCCTCCTGATTTTTTTTCTAGTTGGATATTCTTTATAATCATACCTTTATCTATCGCTTTTAACATATCATAAATAGTAAGTAGTCCTATACTAACTCCTGTTAATGCCTCCATTTCAACACCTGTTTTTCCATTTAATTTTACTGTAACGGTTAATTTAAATGCTGGAATATCAGGAAGTTCTTCTATATCCGTTTTAATGGAAGTTAGCATTAGAGGGTGACACATTGGAATTAATCTGCTTGTCTCTTTTGCTCCTTGAATTGAAGCAATTATAGCGGTCTGTAGTACGGGACCCTTTTTAGCAATATTATTTATAACTATATTATAAGCTTCTGGTGTTACTTCTATAATTCCAGACGCTATGGCTTCCCTTGTTGTATCTTTTTTTGTAGATACATCTACCATTTTGGGTTTATTGTTTTCATCTAAGTGAGTTAAGTTCATTTTTCTATATCCTTTAGTACAATTTTACCCAAAAAATACTTGTCTATTAATATAGATTGTATAAAGAAGATAATTTTTATCTACTTTTTACATAATCTAAGATAATATAGATAATAATTTAAAATTATTAAAATGGAGCAATAAACATTATGAAAAAGGTTTTGATATTGGGCGGTGGTTTTGCAGGAGTCGAAACTGCTATCTATTTAAGAAAACATGATATAGATGTAACGGTTGTAAGTGACCGTAGTTACTTCTATATATATCCAATTTCTATTTGGATACCAACAGGAGAGACAACACGAGAGAATGTCTCTATACCATTAAAACAGTTGGCTGATAAACATGGATTTAATTTTATTGTTGATGCTGTAACAGCATTTGATGCAAAAGATAAAAAAGTGACCCTTGCAAGTGGTCAAATAATTGACGATTTTGAATATATAGTTTTAGCTATGGGTCAAGATAAAATAAAAGCTAAAGGTATTGAACACACATTGTCTATTTGTGGTAAACCTGAAGAAGCAGTCGAGTTAAATAAAAGATTAGATGCTCTAATAAAAAAAGGTTCAGGAAAAATTGCCTTTGGATTTGGTGGAAATCCAAAAGATACATCAGCAGTTCGTGGAGGTCCAGCTTTTGAATTACTATTTAATGTTCATAATATATTGAAAAGAAAGGGGGTTCGAGATAAGTTTGAATTAACCTTTTTTGCTCCAATGGAAAAGCCGGGATTGAAAATGGGGCATAATGCTGTTGAGATGATGCATAAAATATTAAAAATGAAAAATATTCATACACAGATTGGTTCAAAAATAGTCTCTTTTGAGAAAGATGGTATCAATTTTGAAAATGGTACCAAATTAAATTCAGACTTGATTATGTTTATATCAGCTGGAACTGGTCATAATGTTTTGGCAAAATCAGGTCTCCCATTAAGTGAAGCTGGATTTATAGTAACAGATGAGTATAATGAGATAGAAGGATTTGAAGGAATATATGCCATTGGAGATAGTGCTTCACTTTTAGGACCAGATTGGAGAGCAAAACAGGGACATGTAGCTGAAGTTATGGCAAAAAATATAGCCTATAATATATTCCAAAAAATGCAAAATATCAATTCCAAAAGAAGTTATATTGACCACATTAATATATTGTGTGTAATGGATACAGGTGATGGTGCAGCATTTGTTTATAGAAGTGATAAAAATGCAATTATGATACCATTACCAATTATCGGTCATTGGCTAAAAAAGGGTTGGGGTTGGTATTGTAAAAATTCTAAACTTGGAAAAATTCCAAGAATACTAGGTATGTAAGAAAGGAAAAATATGAAACAGACAATAATAATGGAAAAATATCCAATATTTGAAATAGATATAAAAAAGAGTGAAACAGATTTTAAAAGTGTTGATGAGATACTTACTTATTTAAAAGAGCAAATGGATAATCATCCTATAGCGGTATATATCACTACCTTTGACCACTATAAGCATACTAAATCATTGGCAGATGGTCAAATTGCAGATGAGATATTAGATGCTAAAAATATTGTTTGCTGTTTTGGTAAAGGGTTAAATAAAGCAAATCTTTTAGCTGTAAGACCTCGTTCTATTGGTGTTGCTGAGTTAGCAGACGAGTTTATCATAAGTTTTCTTGAGGCTCCAAATCCTATTGCAAACGAGGCAATGGAGAGTTGGGTTAAAGGTATTGCCGATAAATCATAAATAGGTTAACACACACCTAAAGAGGATTTTAGAGAGGTCAAACTCCAACTCTTTATCCTCGTAGGTTTCACTTTCGATAGTTTATGCCATAGATAATATTATAGCAAAAAACAGTCTATGGTTTTCAACCATATATCAAATAACTAAATTGAGTATTTATTCATAACAGTTTGAAGATACTCTTTTGCTTTTTGCTTATCCATATTTCCAACTTTAACAACTTGATAGTAAATATCTAATTTACTAAATGGTTTCGGAATAATAAATCTATCCCAACTTTTTAACTGCCAATATGAAGATGGTCTATAATTGATAATTACAATGGGAAGTCTTGCTTTTAGAGCTAATGCAACAGCTCCATCACTCATACTCTTTCGAGGACCTTTTGGACCATCTGGACTGATTAAAATGTTCTGTTTCTCTTTAATTGCTTTTATAGAGTTTATTAATGCACCTCTTGCACCTCTATTAGAAGAGCCTCTTAGTGGTAAAATATTAAGAAATCCCAATACGCGAACCATAAGTTCACCATGAAAATGTTTAGATACAATGGCAGATGTTGGCTCTTTTTTTCTCAGTTTTCTATATACTTGTGGAGTAATAAAAAGCTCTCCATGCCATGACACAGCTATACATTGACCATTTATAAGTTTATCTATAAAATGATATTTTTTTCTATAACTGAACCACAATATACGCATAATAGCAAAAATAATGGTTGGTATAAATATAACTCCAGCTCCTCTTAATACCTTTTTTTTAGATAGATTAAACACTAGATAACTATTCCTTCTAAAGCCCATCTTGAACTTTTGGTAACTTTAACATCTCTTATTTCTCCTAAAAGTTCTTCACTCCCATTTACAAAAAATAGCTTTCCATTATCACTTCGTCCTGATATTTTACCACCGGATTTTAGTTCATCAAAATATACACGATGGATTTTACCTATTTGAGCGTTCATAATTTCATCTACAATTTCGCTATGTCTCGTTTGAAGTTTAGTCAACCGTTTAGATGCTATATCACTTGGCACTTGATTTGGAAAGTTTTTTGCTACCGTATGTGGTCTTGGTGAGTATTTAAATGAAAATAGCTGTTCAAAACGAACTTTTTCTAATACATCTAAAGTATCAGCAAAATCCTCTTCACTTTCATTTGGAAAACCCACTATAATATCTGTTGATATTGTAGCCTCTGGAGCAAGTTCCCTTATTTTATTACATCTATTTAAAAACCACTCTTTTGTATAACCCCTTTTCATCTCCTTTAAAATCTTAGTTGAACCACTCTGAAGTGGAACATGTATCTGCTTACATATTTTAGGGTTAAATGCAAACTCCTCTAAAAACTCATTATCTATATGTAATGGGTGGGGAGATGTAAATCTAATTCTCTCTAAGCCATCAATAAGACTTATCTCTCTTAAAAGCTCTGTAAAATTCGATTTTTTATCACCTGAAGAGAAATATTTTCCATAATTATTGACATTCTGCCCTAAAAGCATAACCTCTTTAGCTCCATTTAAGACGGCTTTTTTTATCTCTTGAATAATTAGGTTGGCAGGAATTGAGACCTCATCACCCCGTGTTGCTGGAACTATACAGTAGGTACAGGATTTATCACACCCAATAGATATATTTACCATAGCCTTAAAAGGATTAGTTCTATAATCACCAAAATTGTATGTACTATCATCATAATCTAAATCAATCTCAACAGCATGTTTTTTATTAATTATTTGTGAGAGTTTAGATATATTTCTAGCACCAAGTACAAAGTCAACAATAGGAGCTTTTTTTATTATCTCCTTTCCTAAGTGTGAAGCGGTACATCCTGTTACACCAATTTTTGCACCATTTTTTTTATATTTTTTAAAGACACCTATTTCAGAGAAAAGCTTTGACACAGGCTTTTCTCTTACACTACATGTATTAATAATAATTAAATCGGCTTGACCAAGTTGAGTTGTTAACTCATAAGGCTCTTTTCGATTAAGTTCTGCTATTATATGTTCGCTATCACGAACATTCATCGCACACCCCAAGGTTTTTATATAAAGTTTTTTGCAACTCATTTATCTAATTCTTAATAAAAAATTTATTGGACAATATGAACTTCGTAAATAAAGTCCTCATCATTTAAACCAAATCTAACCTCTCTCATATAAACAGAGTAATCCTTATCTTCAAAATATTCAATAAGCCTCTTTAAATCTTTATGTGAATTTTCTTTATCAAAATAGAATATTGACCTCTTTTCTAAATCCTCTTCAATTTTACTTAGCTCTATCTGCTTTGGTTTTGCAGTTATTGAAGCCCTTGCTAATTTCAATTTCATAATCTTTCATTCCTTAAAAATCCATATAATATGTTATATTTATGTTTAAAATTATTATACCAATTTTACTTAAAGGTTAGTTTAGCTATAATTTAACTCTTCAAAACAACAGACAAATTCACAAAAATTACACATTGTCATTGTTAAGTTTGCGGTTAAAGGATTAAGTATGGAAAAGATTGTTGATATTATAGAGGCTATGGCTCATGAGAAAAATATATCACTAGAGTCTGCTATAGATGCTTTTAAAGAGGCATTGATTAAAACAGCTAAAAGATGTACAACCCACTCTTCACACTTTGAAGTTAATGTTAATATGGAGAAGAAAGATTATACTATTGAGCAGATTATCACAGTTGTTAAAGATGATGATGAAAAATTTAAACAAGAGCCAGATAGTGTAATTACTCTAAAAGATGCTAGAGAAGAATATGGAGAAGATATTGATTTGGGAGATGAACTTAGAAGTGAGTTTATTTTAGAAGAGCATGGTAGGACAGCTTCACATAATCTATTCAAAGAGTTACAATATCATATACAAAGAAGAGTTGAGCAGGATTTGTTTGAAAAGTATAGAGAGAAAGTCGGCTCTATTTTAATAGGTACAGTAAATAGAGTTGATGACAAAGACAATACATTTATAGAAATAGGTGAATTAAAGGGGATTTTAAGTCAAAGAAATCGTATTAAAGGTGAGAGATTTAAAATAGGAGATACGGTTAAAGCTCTTTTGCGTTTTGTAACTATTGACCCAGAGTTTGGAATGGTTCTTGAATTGACAAGAACGGCACCAAAATTTTTAGAAAAACTTATGGAAAAAGAGGTTCCAGAGATTGCCGATAATACAGTGGAAATTATAGCCTCTTCACGAATACCGGGACAAAGAGCAAAATTGGCACTGAAAACGGATTATCCAAATATTGACCCAATTGGAGCAGCAGTAGGAGTCAAGGGAACAAGAATAAATGCCGTAAGCAAAGAGCTTAATGGTGAAAATATAGATTGTGTAGAGTATTCACCAATCCCAGAGATATTTATAACAAGAGCATTATCCCCGTCTATAGTTCAGAGCGTAAAAGTAACAAATAGAAAGAATAAGAAGGCTTTAGTTAATATTACAAGCGACCAAAAAGCTAAAGCTATTGGAAAAAGTGGTATAAATATCCGTCTAGCCTCAATGTTAACAGGATATAGTATTGAATTAAATGAGATAGAGGGTGTAACACAAAGAACGAGCAATAGTAGTCATCAACCAAAAGAGATTGAAAAAACAAAAAGTACGGATGCTTTAGCTGATTTATTTAAATAAAGGATAAATAATGGATATAGAACTTTTGAGTCATATTGTGGATTATGGTATCATTGGGATTTTAGGATTGATGAGTTTTTTAACTCTATTTTTTTGGATAGAGAGACTTATATACTATAGAGGCATAAAGGTTCAAGATTATAATACACAAGAGAAGTTAGAGATTGACATTACAAATAATTTATCTATTATATCTAGTTTTGGGGCAAATGCTCCATATATTGGTCTGCTTGGTACAGTGTTGGGTATTATTATCACATTTTATACTTTGGGACAGACCGGAGATATAGATATTAAACATATTATGACATCTTTAGCTTTAGCGTTGAAAGCCACTGCAATGGGTTTAATAGTTGCAATTCCTGCTATATTTTTCTATAACCACTTAAATAGGAAAGTTGATATACTTTTAACAAAATGGACAATATATCAGAAGGAAAAATAGCCAATGGAGCGGAAAAAATTTGATACAATTAATGTCGTTCCATTTATAGACATAATGTTGGTTCTACTTGTTATAGTTTTGACTACTGCATCTTTTATTCAGATGGGTTTGATTAAATTGGATTTGCCACATGGAACTTCAGAGGCTAAAACAAAACCTCAAAAAGAGTTAAAAATTTTTATTAAAAAAGACGGAGCAATATTTTTTGATAAAGAGATAATAGAGAAAGAAGATGTAGAAAAAAAACTTTTAAATTATAATAAAAAAATACCAATTAATCTATATTGTGATAAAGAGGTGCAGTTTGAAAAATTTGTATTTCTGTTAGATATTTTAAAAAAAAATAGCTATGAAAATTTAGGAATTATTACAAAAAATGAGTAGATTTCGGCATAGTTTATCATTTTTAATGACTACTATAGTATATATCTTTTTAGCCTTTAGTTATGTATATATTATCAAGATAAATAAGCCTCTTATAAAAAAAGAGAATATAAATCGGATTAAAATTTCATTAATAAATCCAACACCAAAACCCACTATTAAACCTACTCCAAAACCTATAATTCATGCTCCTACTATTTTATCTACACCCAAACCTAAAAAAATAGTGCGAATAAGAAAAACAAATAAGATAAAGCCTAAAAAAAGAGTACGAATTAAGAAAAAACGAAAGATTAAACATAAAAAAGTAGTAAAAAAGCAAATTGTTAAAAGAAGAAAGTTCAAACCTAAAATTAGACCGACACAAATTCCAATAGTAAAAGCTGAACCAATAGTAGAAGATTATATATATGAACCACAAATAGTATCAACTCCAAAACCAAAAATTATAACTCCAAAAACCCATTATATAACTTCACCTACACCTATAAAAATGGTACAGAAAGTAGCAGATGGCAATTTAGAAAATGAAAAAAATAGGTTTTTGAAAAGAATTAGAGCCAATATATATAGTAATAAATACTATCCATTAAAGGCAAAACGGAGAAGATTAGAGGGGAGTGTTCATATACTATTTGATATAGATAAAAATGGTGAAGCCGTTAATATTCGTACTAGTAATGCACCATCTATTCTTCAACAGTCAGCCAAAATCTCTTTAAAGAAGAGTTTTCCAGTATCTATTCCAGATAACCTTATAAATAAATTTCCAATGAGAAATATATCTATAAATATGGATTTCAGATTAAGATAGATATATAGTTATTAAAACTATTAAAAAAGAAACAAATATTATATGTGATGTTCGTTACTTGCCTTTATCGTCAAAGACAGTCAGATGAGGAGCATTAAGCAAACGACAATAGTTTGTCGTTTGTAGCGACGGAACCGAAACGGTCGGAGCGAAGCGTAGCCGTGTAGGCT
>CAZROY010000013.1:0-26322 GCA_964601885.1 uncultured Sulfurovum sp.
TTACCAATTTCAGCTGGACTTATAACAACTTTAACTCCAACAGCTTCTAATGCTTCCATTTTCTCTTTTGCAGTTCCTGCACTTCCACTAATAATTGCTCCGGCATGTCCCATTCTTTTTCCCTTAGGAGCAGTTTGACCAGCAATAAATGCAACAACAGGTTTGGTTATCTGTTCTTTAATAAGTTTAGCAGCTTGGATTTCTAAATCTCCTCCAATTTCACCAATCATAACAATAGCTTTAGTTTCAGGGTCAGCTTCAAACATAGGTAAAAGTTGTTTATAGCTTAAACCAATAATTGGGTCACCACCAATTCCAACTGCTGTTGTTATTCCAAACCCCTCATTAACTACTTGATTTGCTCCCTCATAGGTTAAGGTTCCAGATTTAGAGATGAGACCAACACTCCCTTTTTTAAATATCATACCCGGCATAATACCGATTTTACACTCTTCTGCTGTAATAATACCCGGACAGTTTGGTCCAATTGTTTGCATTCCTTTTTTAACAGCATAAGCCTTTGCCATCTGCATATCTCTAACAGGAGCTCCCTCTGTAATAATTACAGCCAATTCTATTCCAGCATCAGCCGCTTCCATAACAGCATCTGCTACAAATGCAGGTGGAACAAATACCATAGAAACAGTCGCACCGGTAGCTTTGATTGCCTCTTTGACCGTATTAAATACAGGTTTTCCTAAATGCTCCATTCCGCCCTTATTTGGGGTTACACCACCTACAATTTGAGTTCCATAAGCCATACACTGCTCTGCATGAAATGTTCCCTCACCACCTGTAAAACCTTGTACTATCACTTTTGTATCTTTATTTACTAAAATTGACATATATTATTCTCCTTTTGCTGCTTCTACTGCTTTTTTTGCACCATCACCTAAATCAGTAGCCGTAATGATATTTGCGATATTTGCATCTCTTAAAATTTCTGCAGCCTCTGGTGCATTTGTTCCATCAAGTCTAACAACCACAGGTACATTTACATCTACAAGTTTTGTTGCCTCTAAAATACCGTTTGCAATTCTATCACATCTTACAATTCCACCAAAAATATTTACAAAAATAGCCTTTACATTTGGATTTTTAAGAATAATCTCAAAACCTTTTGCAACGGTTTGAGCATTTGCAGTACCGCCAACATCAAGGAAGTTAGCAGGTGTTCCACCCATATAGTTTATTGTATCCATAGTACCCATTGCAAGACCTGCACCATTTACCATACAACCAATCTCACCATCAAGTGCAATATAACTTAGTCCATATTTACTAGCCTCTCTCTCATCTGGGTCTTCTTCGCTTATATCTCTCATTGCTTCAATATCAGGGTGTCGTCCGAGTGCAGAATCATCAAATCCCATTTTTCCATCAAGTGCTAAGAAATCTCCAGCTCCTGTTTTAATTAAAGGGTTAATCTCAATCATCTCTGCATCATTTTCCATATATAGTTTATAGAGTTTAGATGCAAACTGTATCATCTTTTTTTGTTCTGCTTTATCAGTAATACCTAAACCAAATACAAGCTCTCTTCCATGGAAACCTTGAAAACCAATGGTAGGGTCAACAGCTACTTTGATGATTTTTTCAGGAGTCTTTTCTGCTACAGTTTCAATATCCATACCACCCTCTGTTGAAGCCATGATAATCGGCATCTCTGCAGCACGGTCAAGTACAACAGACAGGTAAAGCTCATCTTGAATATCGGCTCCCTCTCCAATATATACTTTTTGTACTAATTTCCCTTCAGGTCCTGTCTGGTGAGTTACAAGAGTCATTCCTAAAATCTCACCTGCTAACTTCTCTACCTCTTCTATAGACTTAGCTAGTTTTACACCACCACCAAGTCCTCTACCACCTGCATGTATTTGAGCTTTTACTACCCAAATATTTCCACCAAGTTTTTTAGCATTTGCTACAGCCTCTTCAACTGTATGAGCAACAATGCCTTTAGGTGTTGGTACACCATATTTAGCGAAAATCTGTTTCGCTTGATATTCATGAATATTCATTCGTACTCCTTTTATTTCTTAAAGTTGACAATATTATACGATTAAGCTAGATAATATGGAGTTAATAGTTACATAATCCATAGTTAATTTATAAAAATTGTAAACAAAATACACATTTAATTTTAAGGGTTGTTAGCTCTATATATTGGCAAATTATATCTATTAATTTATATGTGTAGAAAGGTATCAATTTATTTTTTTCTTAAAAAAAATCTCTTATATATTCTTTTTTTTTTATTTAAAGTATAAAATAAAGTAAATGGTGTTATTATATTGCCATTCTATTTAAATTATAAGGAAATGTTATGTTGTGTAAAAAAACAGCCATGGTCAGAATGGAAGAGAGTTATATGAGATTGATTATTGAATATGATAATCCATCTTATAAATCTGAAATATGTAAGAATATTGCCAATTTAGAACAGGAATTGGATATACATCCTGAGGAGATTTATAGAAAAGGCGATGAGAAGAGGTCATTTTGTAGTGTGGAGTTTTCGGGAGATGACTATATATGTAGTAGAACTTGCGGAGAATTTATAGAGAGATTACTCTCTAATTTAAATATTCAACAGTGTGAAAATGATTAATTTATACTCTCCAATCTATTGGGATTATACCATTTTGAATTAGATAGGTATTTGTGTATGAAAATGGTCTGCTCCCAAAAAAACCCCTATATGCAGATAGTGGTGACGGGTGAGGAGATTTAATAATTAAATGTCGTCTTGTATCTATTGATGAACCTTTTTTTTGAGCATAACTCCCCCACAATATAAAGACAATATGATTTAGTTTTCTATTGATTATTTCAATAATTTTATCGGTAAAAATTTCCCACCCTTTTCCTTGATGCGAATTTGATTTTCCAGCCTCAACAGTAAGAGTTGCATTTAAAAGTAGAACTCCCTGCTCTGCCCAAGGTTGGAGGTATCCTGTATGAAAATTATTAATCCCCAAATCATCAAATAGCTCTTTATATATATTTAAAAGTGATTTAGGAAGAGGTTTAACTGTTGGAAGAACGGAAAAACAGAGTCCATGAGAGTGTCCAACAGTTGGATATGGGTCTTGACCAATAATTACAACCTTTACTTTAGATAGTGGGGTTGAGTTAAGTGCATTAAACCAGAGTGAACCTTTTGGTAAAATTCTTTTACCCGCTTTTCTCTCTTGTATTAAAAACTCTTTTAGATTTTTCATATATGGTTTATTAAATTCATCTTTTAGCTCCTCTAACCAAGAGGTTTCCAACTTAATAGTTCTTTCCATGCAATTACCTTTTTACAAATTATAATCTATTTTTTAATAAAAAATCATAGAAAACAGAATTTTTAGTACAGATTAATATTTTTTGAAATTTATACCAATATTAAACATAAATCTATATGAGCGGTCATAGTTATTTTCTTCTCTCCATAATATAGAGGGGGAAAATTCATAGTATAACCAATGTTTATAAAATAACTCTCTATAGGCTAAATATAGTTGTCTATATTTGATATATATCTTAAAAATATTAAGTTCACTAGCCAAAGAGACACCTATGGTTAATTTCTTTTTGTCTGTTAATATTTTTGTGGTTGATATACTATTTACTATACTTGTTCTATCTATCCAACTTCCATATCTAAAAAAATTGCGGTAAAATAGATAAACAGTACCACTAAAATAGCTTAATTTATTAAGATTTATGGTATCCTCATAATCTCCATTACTATATATACGGAAACGATTATTAGCTACTGCATTTTTATTATCTAATATATATTTAGTTTTTAGATTGAAATACGGATATAGATTAAAACCTCTAAATTTAACACCAATACCTGTAGTCAAATCTATCTTTTTTACAACCTCATTAAAGAAATCCAAACGCAAAAAGTACTTTTTATCTTCTACTTTATATTGATTATCCAGTGTAGTACCATCATAAAATATATCATCACTGTCTTCATCTTCAAAGATAAGATGGAGTTTTTTTTGGATTTTGGGCAAATTTAAACGAACTCTTAGACGCATAGCATATTCACTTCTTTTGCCACTTTCCATAGCAAAAGATGTTTTAAGTTCTGCTTCTGTTTTACTACTTTTGCTACCATTACCATCTATAAAGTAATCATCGACACTATTACTACTATCAATTAAGATTTGACATAGATTATTATAATATTTATCTACTCTTGTAGTATTAAAATCGGCTTTCGCCATTGATAAAAAAAAATAAAAATAAACACCTAAATATCATACTATTATACTCATTTATTTGTGAATTATTCTGCTTTAAGTAGCAGAGTTTTAGGAAAGCCCAATCATCTTTAGTGATTGGGAAGTTCAAGAGCATATTTTAAGCTAGAAACTTAGAGCAATTTAATCTATTACAGACACTAATAACTCTTTTTTATAGTTTTCCCACGCCTCAGCTATTCTTGTAACTATTTTAACATTAATACTCTTTACATTTCCTAAGGCTCTAGGCTCTCTTTGAAGTGTCTCTATAATATTAGCATGGGTATCAAAATATGTAACAATTTTAGCCAATTTCTTTTGACCGATACCTTTTATAGATAGAAGAAATTTCTCTAACTCTTCATTAGTTATATCTATAACTTCTGACGCTTCATCTCCACTAACTTCAGGTGCTTCCTCTTTTTTTAGTAAAGGTACTTTCATAGATTTTAAATTTTTGAGTGCAAATCTATCTTGATAGTTCCATTTTTCACTTGGCCACTCTTCAAATGTTCTCTCTTTAACATTAAACATCTTATATTGTGAGTCTAATTGGTGTAGATAAATCTTTTTTTCACCATATACTTTTTTCTTAGCACTAAAAAAAGCTTCATCATAAGATGGTCTATACTCACCAAATGTAATATGTCTCATAGTTTTTAATAAATCTGGAGAGATTTTACCAAGTTCTTCCCAATTAAACATTGGAATATTTGGTTTTCTAAATCTACCCTTACTTAGAGACCACATTAAATATTGACCAATCCAATCTCGAATATAAGGGAATGCTGCAAAGGCTGTAGCACACTCCAAAATTCGCACTTTTCCATCTTTTCCATAGGCTATATCACATGCCCAATACTCTGCATTAGCAGCTTTACTTGCTCTAACTGCTAAATCTAATACAGATTTTGGAACATTCATATAGTCCATTATTCCACCTTGAGATGTATTTGTTAGCCATTCACCTTTTGGAGCTCTTCTCCAAAATGCACAAACCGGTTTATGACCAATTAACATTACACGAATGTCTGCCTCCATAGGAACAAAATCTTGAATATACATAGGGTGATATTTCTTTTCATCAAATAGGCTTCTAGCCTCTTTATATGAATTAACTTTATGAACGAAATATCCACCATAGTTAGATGGACCGTAAGACTTTTTAATAATTTTTGGATAGTTTGTCTTTTTTAAAAATGTGTCTGCATCTCCTCTATTATAATATATGTATGTTTTAGGAATTGGCAGACCATATTTCCATGCAAATCTTGTTACATTCTCTTTTGATTTATTTGAAAATTGAGTGTCAAGAGATGGAATAAATCTCACATTTGGTAATTCTCGTGCTATTTCTCTAAATGTCTCATAGGCAGTAGCTGGAATATTTCCAATTAATACATCAATCTTTTTTCTTTTAACCTCAGCTATAAATCTATCTTTATCATCTTTCCAATGGTAAGTTACACTTTCTATTTTATTTGGCCAACCTTTAAAGTTTGAATGGTCAAAAAATCTTAATACATAATCTAAATATAAAAATCCTAACTTTGGTAATTCACTATTTTTTAAGCCCATTTTACATATCCTCTATTTTATTTAAATTTTATTATTTTTTTGTTTTTCTATCTATCATATCTACTATGAGGTCTATCTTTTTATCATTAAAATTTAGTCCCATTTTCTCTTGTTCAGGTGTTGCAAAAGCTGGAATTCCATTAACTTCTAAAACAATATACTCCTCTTTTTCTAAATCATATATAATATCAACACCTGCTATATCAGTCCCACAAACTTTTGCGGCTTTTTTGGCTATATTTATAATTTCATCATTAGCCTCTCTCATAAATACAGAACCACCACTTGTTATATTGGTTCTCCAATCCGTATTACTAGCTTTTCTACCATAACAACTGACAAATTTGCCGTCAACTATATCTACTCTAAAATCTGTATTATCATATTTTATAAACCTCTCTACATAAAAATATCTCAAATCTATCTGATTTAGAAATGGCATTAACATATCTAAATTCGCTTCACTCTCTATTTTTGTAAGTCCTATACCACCCCAACCATCAGTTGGTTTATATACCATTTTGTCCCACTTTTTAATTGTCTTTCTTAGCTCCTCCGTATCATCTCTGTGACATAATCTATAATCTGGTGTCAATATACCATGTTGTCTAAGTAGAAATGCAGTTTGAAACTTATCTTCTGTAAGAGCAAAAGAGTCGTAACTATTTATCATGGGAATAACACGATTAAGAGCTTGATATAGATATACTTGATATTGTGTCTGTTCCCCTGCATTATATGAGAAAAATAGGTCTAATTTGTTTAGTTTTATCCCATTATAAATAATATTTCCATTTTTGGCTGTAGCATGTCTTAGATTAATATTCTCTATTGTCTCAATATCTCTCTCTTTTAATTTTTTAACAATTTTTTTTCCAATAGCATTACCACCACTATTGGAGTATAACCACATTCCTATAGTTCTCTTTTTACCCATCTTTTCTCCTATTGAAGATAATCTCAAATACATTTTTTATAAAAGTTTACTTAATATCACTATTTTTGACGATGAAATTATATCAACTGTTTACATAAAGATAAATAAATTGTGAATTTTTTTTCAATTATTGATTTCACTTATCAAAATGAATAGAAAAATAAATATAAAATTATCTCTCTTGTTATAATAACTGAGATATAATTTAAAAAAAATAGAGGATTACTAAAAATGAAAAATAATTTACCCATATTTAATAATATAAATGCACTTGTAGTTGAAGATAATCCTATTAATAGAAAAATGATGAAACATACACTGAAAAATATAGGGATTAATTGTGATATAGCTGAAAATGGGCAGATAGGCTTTCAGATGCGAAAAGAGAAGAAATATGATGTTATTTTTATGGATATACAGATGCCCATTATGAATGGGGTTGAAGCAACCAAAGCCATAATAGAGTATGAAAAAAAGAATAATCTAACCCATATACCAATAATAGCAGTAACAGCAAATGCATTAAATGGAGATAGAGAGAGATTTTTATCTAGTGGAATGGACGAATATATACCAAAGCCTATTGATTTAAACCTTTTTTTAAATATTTTAAAAAAGTTTTTTGCAGAAAAAGAGATAGAGAGTGTTACAAAAAATATTCTAATATATAAAGAGACAAAAATAGAGGCCAAAATAGTTGGTGCCATAATAGAGAAATTGGGTTATGATTTTGATATAGTTTTTGAGATTGATAAATTTATGGAGTTAATAAATAGTGGAAATTATTATAGTGTTCTTTTAGACAGGGTACAATCTGATTCCCTTCATAAAAATATTACTCAAATAATAAAAACAGAAAAGCTACCCAGCCTTCTATTTATAGATGATAAAAATATTATTACTGATAGTGATATGGAGGTTTATCAAGATATAACATATAAATTAACCTCCTTTCAACAGATGCAGGAGAAAATAGATAGTATAATGGTTTAATTATGAAACAGAAAAGTGCATTAAATATATTAAAATTAGGAGAGAATGTCTTTATTACAGGTAGTGCTGGAACGGGAAAAACATATCTGTTAAGAGAATTTATTAAATACCTAAAATCTCAAAAGATATATCCGGCTGTTGTAGCCCCAACAGGAATTTCAGCCTCCCACTTAAAAGGGCAAACTATTCATTCCTATTTCTCTTTAGGTATTAGAGATAAAATTGATGAGGGTTATATAGATTATCTTTTAGATAAAAAATATCTTCAAAAGAGATTTAAAAATCTTCAAGTTCTAATTGTTGATGAGGTTTCAATGGTTTCTCCTGAGATATTTTCTGCTATGGATATTATACTTCAAAATTTTAAGGAATCAATAGAACCATTTGGAGGGGTCCAAGTTGTACTATCAGGTGATTTCTTTCAACTTCCTCCCGTATCTAAAACTAAAAAAGAGAAACGATTTGCTTGGCAAACCCAATCTTGGAAAGAGTTAAATCTAAAAAGTTGTTACCTAGAGGAGAAATTTAGACAAAATGATATTCGACTTATTAGGATATTAGATGAGATTAGAGGGGGTAAAATATCAGACTATACTTATGATATGTTAGAGAGTAGATTTAATATTGAGTTAACTCCAAATTTTACACCTACAAAACTATATACACATAATGCAGATGTGGACAAGATTAATAATATTGAGTTAAATAAGTTAAAAGGTGAACCAAAAGTATATCTATATGAGTCCAAAGGAAGTGAAAAAAATGTTGAAAAAATCTTTAAATCATCACTTGTATTAGAAGAGTTAACTCTTAAAAAAGATGCTGTTGTAATTTTTATTAAAAACAACCATGAAAAAGATTATGTAAATGGAACAACAGGAGTTGTTGAGGGTTTTAGTCCAATAGATAATATGCCGATAGTTAGAACATCTAATGGAGATAGAATAAGAGTTGAATATGAGGATTGGACACTAGAAAATAATCAAGGCGAAATTTTAGCAACGGTTTCTCAAATACCATTGAGACTTGCATGGGCAATTACAATTCATAAATCACAAGGTATGACATTAAGTTCTGCTCAAATAGACCTATCTAAAACATTTGAAGTTGGGCAAGGGTATGTGGCTCTATCTCGAATTAAAGAGCTTGATGGATTAAAACTAATAGGAATTAACTATAAAGCATTAAAAGTTGACCCACTTATTTTATATATTGACCCTAAAATTAAATCAGCTTCTGCAAAAATAGAAAAAGAGATAGATAAATTATCACAATCAACATTAAATAGAAGATTTAAGAAATATATTAAGAGTTTAAAATACAAGAATTAAACCCCCTGAGCGTTAGTGCTAGGGAGTTTATTAAATAATTCCATATAGAGAAAAGAAATTCTATTTGATAGATGCCTCATACATTTTAACAGCTTTATTCATCTCTTTTAGTAGAGGCATATTTAACTCTTCTGCTTTTTTTAATGAAGCATCAGAAGTGTCAACTTTTTCTATAATGGCTTTATAATCACCCCACAATTTAGCAACTACACCCAACTGCTTTTTAATATCTTCATTTTTACACTTATCAGTTAAATCTTTTAAAGTTGACTCAAATAGCTGACCTGTTTTTTTAGCATTTTCTCTGTTTTTGTCTGCATTAATACCATTAGCGACTAAAAGCAACTCTTTTGTCATTTTTTGAGTTAACATTCTCTGCTTTCCTGCAAGATTAATAGTTTTTGCCATCTCTGGATTTAATTTAGAACCACTTGCTTTAGTAAACATTCCAACAGCTTTATTCATATTTTTAAGAAGAGGTAGATTTTCTTTTGCAATAGCTTCAAGTGTTGCCTTATCAGATTTCCCTTCAATTACTTTATCTATACTCTTTTTAAAAGATGTCCAAAGTTTATTTACCTCTTCTAATTGAGCTAAAATCTCTTTGTTTTCAGTTTTTGGAAGATTTAAATCTTTATCTCCTGCTACTAAACCTTTAAGAGTTTTATCAAAAAGTTCAGCAGTTTTCTTTAAGTTATCTTTATTTTTTTCTACATCTATACCTTTTGCAATAAAAAGTGCCTCTTTACTCATTTTTTGTGTAAGCATTCTCTGCTTTCCGGCAAGATTGATTACAACTCCACTCTGCTGTTTTGTCTGAACCACTTCTGTTTTTGTTTCAGCTTTCACCTCATCTGCTACTACTCCAATTGAGAATAAAGCAGTAATTGCTACAATTGACAATATCTGTTTCACTATTTTTCCTTTTTTAATTATTTTTATGATAACAAGATAACATAAAGAGGATTTATACAAGTTTATCTATGTCTTATAATATATAATATAAATATATTGTTTACTTTTCTATACACATATCTTTAACTTAGTTAATAATTTTAATATGTAGAGTTAAGATAGTATAGATTATTGAAAAAAAATTTTATAAATTCCAATCTATTAGACTAACTTTTTAACCTCATTTTAGCTAAAATATCTTTAATTAAAACATGGGATTATAATTATGGATATTCGACAACAATTTTTGGACTTTTTTCAGAGTAAAGGGCATCAGTTGGTACCTAGCTCTGCTTTAGTACCCGATGATGCAACTTTAATGTTTACCAATGCAGGTATGGTACAATTTAAAAATATCTTTACAGGTGAAGCTCCTATCCCTAACCCTCCTCGTGCAACAAGTTCTCAAACTTGTCTTAGAGCTGGTGGAAAACATAATGACCTCGATAATGTAGGATATACAGCTAGACACCACACACTATTTGAGATGTTAGGAAACTTCTCTTTTGCTGACTATTTTAAAGAAGAGGCAATAACTTATGCTTGGGAGTTTATTACAAGCAGTGATTATTTAGAATTGCCTATAGATAGACTTTGGGTGACAGTTCATAATAGTGATAATGAAGCAGAAGAGATATGGAGTAGATATATTTCAAAAGATAGAATTTTAAGATTTGGCGATACAGATAACTTTTGGCAAATGGGAGATGTAGGTCCTTGTGGTCCTTGTAGTGAAATCTTTTATGACCAAGGAGAGGATAAATTCAACTCTCCTGAAGATAAAATGGGTGGAGATGGAGATAGATTTTTAGAGATTTGGAACTTGGTATTTATGCAGTATGAGAGAGATGAAAATGGAACTCTTACCCCTCTTCCAAAACCTAGTATAGATACAGGTATGGGGTTAGAGAGAGTGGTAGCAATTAAAGAGGGTGTTGATAACAACTATCACTCAACTCTCTTTATGCCATTTTTAGAGAAAATTGGCAATATAGTTGGTACTCCATACAGATATGAAGCAGAAAATAGTGCAAGTTATAGGGTAATAGCTGACCATCTCCGCTCTGTCTCTTTCCTTTTAGCACAGGGGGTTAATTTTGATAAAGAGGGAAGGGGATATGTTTTAAGAAGAATAATGAGAAGAGCTATCCGTCATGGTTATCTACTTGGATTAAGAGAACCATTTATGTATAGATTGGTAAATACGCTTATTTCTGTTATGGGAAAAGAGTATAGATATTTAGAAAAGAGAGCAGATAGTATTAAAATATCTATGAAGATGGAAGAGGAGAGGTTTTTTGATACTATTGAAGCTGGGATTAAACTGTTTAATGAAGAGTTAACTCATACAAAAGATATATTTAATGGTGAAGTAGCATTTAAACTATATGATACTTATGGATTTCCTCTTGATTTAACTCAGGATATGCTAAGAGAGAAAAAGATGGGTTTAGATATTGATTTATTTAATAGAAAAATGGAGGCTCAAAAGGCACAATCTAAGGCAAATTGGAGAGGTACAGGCGATATTTCCACTACAGGTGATTTTAAGACTTTAAAAGAGGAGTTTGGAGAGTATAATGAATTTGTAGGATATGAAAGCAAACAGACTACGGCTACAATATTAGCCCTTTTAGATGAAAATTTTAAAAGAGTTGATAAATTAAATGGTAAAGGTTGGGTACTTTTAGATAAAACTCCATTTTATGCTGAAGCAGGAGGACAGATTGGAGATAAGGGTGAACTATTGGGCAAAGCGAAAGTAGTTGATACAAAAAAGTTTTTGGATATGAACCTATCTCAAATAGAGGGGGAGCTTTCTGTTGGTGATAGGGTAGAGGCTTTAGTAGATGACAATAGAGTAGAGATAGAGAAACACCATTCAGCCACACATCTACTCCATGCGGGATTAAGAGCTATCTTAGGTAATCATATCACCCAAGCTGGTTCTTTAAATGATGATAATAGACTTAGATTTGATTTTTCTCACCCAAAAGCAATGACAAAAGATGAGATAGCAAAAGTGGAAGCTTGGGTAAATGATAAAATAAGTAGAGCAATCCCTAGAGTTACTAAGATAATGAGTATAGATGAAGCTAAAAATAGTGGAGCTATGGCTCTATTTGGTGAAAAGTATGGTAAAAAGGTTAGAGTTGTTACTATGGGTGACTCTATTGAGCTTTGTGGTGGAACTCATGTTGATAATACTGCTCAGATTGGTCTATTTATAATTGTTAAAGAGAGTGGAGTAAGTGCTGGAGTTAGAAGAATTGAGGCTATATGTGGAAATAGTGCTATAAAAGCGGTTAAAGAGTTAAGAGATGAGTTACACAAGGTTAGATTGGAGGTCAAAAATCAAAATGTAGTGGCAGGAGTAAAAAGGTTAAAAGATGAGATTAAATCTCTCAAAAAAGAGCTAAAGAGTGCATTAAATTCAGTAAAAAAAGAGTTAAAGCCAATTGAAATTAATGGTATAAATGTAATTGTTGATGAGGTAGATAGAGGAGATATAAAAGAGCTTATAGATGAAGCTAAAAATAGATACACAAATATTGCAATTATGCTTTTTCAGAAAAAAGGGAATAAAGTTGTGATAGCTTGTGGCTCTAAAAATACACCAATTAAAGCTGGAGATTGGATAAAAGATATAGCGCCAATTTTAAGTGGTGGTGGTGGTGGAAGAGCCGACTTTGCACAAGCTGGTGGGAGAGATATTTCAAAAATAGATGAGGCTAAAAAAAGGGCATTAAAATATGTTACAACTAATATTCAATTCCATCAATAAATAATATTAAAACCGTTAGGATTGTTAACAACCACACTTTCTCTATGTACAGATTTAGTCAAAGATGTTCAATCTTCTTTAGAGATTAGCTGGTTTATCAATATATATGGTACACCCAAAGGGATTTGAACCCCTGACCTACGGTACCGCAAACCGTTGCTCTATCCAGCTGAGCTATGAGTGCTTATGTGAGGAGACGAAATTATATCCTATTTCATTAATAAATTCAAGAGAAGATTTAAGAATTTTCTCTTTTATACTGTTTTAGTATCATTTCAATCTTTAAACGAGGGATACCTAGTATATTCTCTATTAATATAATATCCTTTCCATCATTATACATCTGAATTATCTTCTCCTTAAGTTTACTATCTGGAGTTAAAACCTTTGATTCCAACTCATACACATAGCTCTCTAACCTTGTTATTCTCTCTTCTAATAGTTCGTAACGCTCACTTCTTTGAACCTCTTTTGTTTTCTCTATAAATAGATAAACAATTACACTCATAAAACCTATAAGTGAAAATATTGTTAAAGTGTAGAATAGTTCCATGCTAAAAAACCTCCAAAATAATTAATATTAAAAATAGTATCCCCAAATATCCGTTTATGGTAAAGAAAGCTTTGTCTATTTTTGTAAAATCTTGATTTACTAAATAATGTTCATAAGCTAACATAATTGCACTAAGAAGTATAGCTAATTGTGCAAAAAATGTTAATTCAGCAGTTAAAACAAATAGTGTCCAAAAAACAATAGTCAAGATATGAAACACTTTAGCAATCAACATTGTCTTTTTTGCTCCAAATTTAGATGGAATTGAGTATAAATTATGGGCTTTGTCAAACTCTATATCTTGTAGAGAGTAGAGTAAATCAAATCCTGCTACCCAAAACATTACACCTATTGCTAAATATAGTGACCATAAAGTTATCTCTCCAGATACAGCTATAACCCCTGCAATTGGTGCTAAACCTAATGATATACCCAATATCAGATGTGCTAATGATGAAAAGCGTTTAAAAAATGTATAAATAGCCAAGATAAATAGAATTGGAATTGATAGTTTAACCGCTAAAGAGTTTATAAAAAAGGCTACTAATATAAAAATTAGAGCATTGATTATAATAAATCCTAGCATTGTATTTTCTGAAACTCTACCATCAACTGATGGACGATTTTTTGTTCTTGGATTTAAGACATCTATATCACGGTCAAGATAGCGATTGACACCCATTGCAAAATTTCTAGCACTAATTGAGGCTAAAATTCCTAAAAATAGAAGTTTCCAACCAAACCAACCATTGGAGGCTACAACCATTGCAATAAATATAAATGGTAGAGAGAATATGCTGTGTTGAAACATAACCAATTCTGACAGATTTTTAAATTGTACTTTAATCTTACTTATCATTATGGGTGTCTTATTTTTAAATTACTATTTAATGACCATGCAACAATAGTGACAAATAGACCAATTATATATGGATTTGAGACAATACCATATGCAAATATTAGATATAATACCCAAAGTAGAATTGCCCCTAGTGGAGTTGGAACTCCAATAAAGTATTTTTCTGCTTCTCCAACTTCAACTTTAAGATTAAACTCTATAAGTCGTCTAAGACCTGATATTATATAGAGTATAAATATAACACCTAATATTAATTCGCCAATAGGTGAGATATTAGAACTAATTGCATAAAATAGTAAAAATGATGGCATAATCACAAAAGAGATAAAGTCTGCATAGCTATCAAGTTGTATTCCAAATTCTGTAGAGAGGTTATATCTTCGTGCCACTTTTCCATCTAATATATCTAAAGCACCTGCAATCCATGCTAATACTATGGCTATAAAAAATTGACCATGTACTATAAAATAGATAGCAATAATTCCACATGATATATTACTCAAAGTGATTAAATTAGCAAGGTTGAAACGATTGTTCTTATTAAATAACATTTTTTATCTATCCGTCCATAAAAACTTATTAAAACCTACTTAGAAAATAGGTTTTGATTTGAGAATTATATCATAATTGCATTTGTTACTGCTTCATTATTACAATCCTAACTATAGCAACAGCAACCTCATCTCACCTATCTAAACAAATCAACTAAAAAAAACCCATATATACTTAAAATAATATAAAAACTAAGCTGAAAGCTATAAAACTGAACCTTGACTTCTTATTTATTATTTGTTATAATGCTTCTTTATGGCAGAGATTGTCGGAAACCCAATCGTCTTTAGTGATTGGATAGTTTATATTTATATATAAAAACAAATATTAATATTATCATAAAATATAGGTGGAAATCCTTTTATTATAAACGGCAAGATAATCAAGTCTATCAATCAGTATAATAATAAAGCTAAATTGATGTCATATATAGGAGTATCAAATCGAATAAATAAACCATTCATATCAACTCAAAAATATACACCAATCTATATTTGATAGATACAATATTGAAGTTTCCAAAAAGTATTATTATTTTCTGATAATAAAAATTATAACTTAGGTTTAGAATATATTAAAATGGGTTTATCACAAACAATAAAATATCAGTTGGATAAGTTTTTTATCAGGATAAAATTAAAAAAAAAATCTGTTTGCCTAAATATAGATAACCCTAGCTTAAAAGATGCTGTTTTTAGTGATACAAAAAAGAGTAGGGAGAAAAGAATTAATAAAAGCGAAGAGAGGGAGATTAATAGATTAATAAGTACTATTAATGAGTTCCTAGATATAAATGACGGTAGCGATGATTATAAAATATATATAGCAAATATATATAAGAAGCAGGGTTATACAGTCTGGGAAAAAGATAGTGATGAATTAAATTTAATTCTTAAAAAAGGATATGATATTTTTTTAGTTCAGTGTAGAACTGATAACTTCAATATTAATCTAAATGATATTAAAAACTTTCAAATTGCTTCTTCTGAATTTTTAAAAAAGAACCGAATTTTTGAAAATTATAATGTAAAATTAAGATATACGATGTCAGGTCTATTTTTGGAAGAGGAGGCTTATGAATATATTAAGAAAAATTGGAATAAAATAGATTATGAAATTATAAAAATATAAGAAATATTAAATTTTAAAGATAAGATTGTAATCTTATAAAAGCTCCATATAAGATTAAATCCCTATTTGTAGGAGGGGTTGTTTTTATCTTTAACTCCACCTCTAAAAGAAGTTCAAATATCTTTAATATAGATTGAGGAGTTAATCTATTAGCCAATTTTATCCTCTCTTTTTCAATGTGTTTTGGTAGTCTATAACCTAAAATAGCTTTTGTGTCTATATATCCATGAATGCTCATATATGAATTAAATAAAAATATCTGATTTAAAAATATCTGAGTGGAGCGGAGAAGTGAAAACTCATCTTCTCCCAACTCAAATAGTCTATTTAAAATTTCATTTATAGGTTGTTTTTGAAAAAGTTTAATAAGAAGTTGCTCTATAGCAATAGGTGTGGTTGAATATACCAATCTATCTATATCTTGAGGCTCTATTTTACAACCTAAAATAGCCAATTTCTCCAACTCACTTATACAAAGTGTTAAGTTACCATTTAACAATAGAATAAGATGCTTTAAAGCATACTCGTTAATATTTAAACCTATAGATTTGGCTTTTTTTTGTAATAAGGTTATACTCTCTTTCATATTTGGTTGAAATAGTCGAACCCAAATAGCACCATTTTTTGAACTAAATAGACTCTGCATCGTTTTTATATTTTTTGTAGCTCCCAAGTAGTGAAAAATCAAATAGTTATTGCTACCTTTTTTAACTAGTTCTAAAAGAGTTTTTAGTTCCTCTTTTGGTAGTTTTTTATCTCTTTTTATTATAAGTAGATTGGCATCTCCAAAAAGTGAGATTTGAGATAGATATTCTTTTGCACTCTTAAAATCATAATCATCAAAGTAGTCTCTTTTTAATGAGTTAGCGGTATCGGTTTTTTTAATATAGTATTGAATATATAGGGAGATTAAATAACTATTATCTCCATAAAATAGTACCGCTTTTGGCATCTCTTTTTTTAATAGATTTTCAAACTCTCTTTTATACATATAAAATTATAACAGACATTTTATATTTTCACCTTCTTCTTTTTAAAAATAGGACTATAAAATCTTTAATAATTAAAATAAAAGAGTAAACCCATAATATATTCATAATATAATTTTGTTTATACTCTAGCAGATAATATAATATTGGTAATCCGATAAAAATTAACCATTTTGTATAATAAAAAAATATAATACCAGCACCATACAACTCTTTAAGTATCTTGTTCACTCTAAACTCCATTTTACGAAAGGGGAAGGGGAAACAAGAGAAAAAATCTCTTGTTTCTATATCTCTTATGGTTTAGTTTTCTCTATGAGAAAAACAGAGGCATAATAATAAATACATTGGTAAATATAATAATTATCTTTTTGAGAATTGAGGACTTCTTCTTGCTTTTTTCTTGCCCGGTTTTTTTCTCTCAACTACTCTCGAATCACGAGTTAAAAGACCCATAGGTTTTAAAATGGCTCTAAAAGACTCCTCATATTTAACAAGAGCTTTGGTAATACCATGTTTGACGGCATCAGCTTGAGCAGAATATCCACCACCTAATGTTTTTGCCACAATATTTACAGCATCTAACTGTTTTGTAGCCTCTAAAGGAAGTCTAACCTTCATCTTAAGTGTCTCGTGTCCACCTAACCACTCATCTAAACTTTTGCCATTAATAGTCACCGCTCCATTACCAGAAGTTAACCACACCTTAGCAATAGCTGATTTTCTTTTGCCTGTTGCATAGATAGTTTTAGCCATTCTTATGCTCCTTTGTTAATTTGTGCAGTATGAGGGTGTTTTGAACCTACATACACTCTTAATTTTTTCAGCATTGCTCTACCAAGTTTAGTTTTTGGAAGCATACCTCTTACTGCCAATTTATAGAGTTTTTCTGTATGATTTGCCAACATATCATTTAATTTTTTGCTTTTAGTTGAACCAAAATATCCAGAGTGTGTAAAGTACTCTTTTGTATTAAGTTTAGTACCAGAAAATTTTGCTTTTTCTGCATTAATAATAACCACATAATCGCCACAATCAACATTAGGAGTAAATGATGGTTTATGTTTCCCTCTTAAATAAGTAGCAACTTCTGTTAGGATACGACCAAAAGTTTTACCTTCTGCATCAATCAATATCCAATCTCTTTGTACTTCATGAGGCTTCATGACAGATGTCAATTTCATAAAATGTCCTTGGGATAAAGTAAGCCATAATAGCTTTTGTGAATGGAAGTATATCAATATAAACTTAAAATTTATTTAAATTAAGCTAAATTTAAGCTTTATTCAATATTAATCTTGTCGCAGATTATAGCAAAAATATGGTAAAATTCGCCCAATTTTAATAGTTGGAGAGAAAATGGCAGAAGTTGATTACTATGAAGCTTTAGAAGTTAATAGAGATTGTTCTGGAGCAGAACTAAAAAAATCTTATAGACGATTAGCTATGAAATATCACCCAGATAGAAATCCGGGTGATAGTAAAGCAGAAGAGAGATTTAAGATTATAAATGAGGCATATCAAGTATTAAGTGATAAGGAAAAACGAGCTATTTATGATAAATATGGTAAAGCTGGATTGGAGGGACAAGGTAATTATCATGGTGGATTTCATAGTAGAAGTATGGATGATATTATGGATATTTTTAACTCTATGTTTGGTGGTAGCTCAGGTTTTAGGAGAGGTAGAAGAGACAACCAAAAATATAATTTAGATTTTGAAATTGAACTTCCTCTTAAATTTAATGAGGCTGTATTTGGAGTTAATAAAAAAATAGAGATTAGATATAAAGTTCCATGTACTGATTGTAATAGTACAGGTGCAAAAGATGGAAAATTGGAAATTTGTGATTACTGTAATGGACAAGGTCAAGTTGTGATGAGACAAGGATTTATGTCATTTACTCAAACTTGTCCAAGATGTCATGGTGAGGGTCAAAAAATTTCTGAAAAATGTCCATCATGTTCGGGAAGAGGGTATCATGAAGAGCCTGATACAATTACTATCAAAATTCCAGCAGGTGTTGATACAGGTAATAGACTAAGAGCAGAAGGGTATGGAAATGAAGCTAGAAATGGACAAAGGGGTGATTTATATTTAACTTTTAATGTAGAAGAAGACAAACATTTTATTCGTAAAGGAACGGATATATATACAGAGGTACCAGTATTTTTTACACAAACTATTTTAGGTGATACTATTACTATACCGTCTCTTTATGGGAAGTTAAAGTTGGACTTGAAGGTTGGAACTAAAGATAGAGAACAATTTGTATTTCAGAATGAGGGTGTAGCAGATGTTCATTCAGGACAGAGAGGACGACTTATTGCACAAATAAAGATAGTATATCCTAAAAGATTAAATGATGAACAGAGAGAGTTATTGATTAAACTTCAAGAAAGTTTTGGAGTTGAGAGCAGACCACATACAAGTAGTTTTGAAGATGTGTTTTCAAGAGTAAAAAGTTGGTTTAAAAAGTAGATTTTTATCTATAAACCACTTATATTTAATATAACTTATGGGACAATATCAATTACTCTTTTTTTAAGAAATATTCGCCACTTCATAATTACCTAAGAAAAATTCAGATAAAATAAAACTTAACTAAATTAGTTATTTCTTGATTAATTACTAAAGGGGTGGTCATGCAGACACATAAAATTTCGCTCGTAGGTAAACTTTTATCTTTATCTCTTCTTATAACTTCATTAAATGCAGTTGAAGTTAATATAAAACCTGGACTTCCATTTATTGATATAGATATTAATGGAGAGTCTGTTAGAATAGAGAGAATTCAAGATACTAGTCATAAGTTAAAAAACTCTTATACAAAAACATCAAGACCTGCACCTCCATTTACAATTCAGCCTTTTGAACCAATAAAAGGTATAAAAACCATTAGTGAGCTTGATGTTATTGATTTTATATCCAATGAGGTAAATAATAATACAGGTATTTTAATGGATGCTAGAATGCCAAAATGGTATAAAGTTGGTACAATTCCAAGTGCTAACAATATTCCTTTTTCCATATTATCAACAAAAGGTGATGACTCTTTTATTGGTCAGATTTTTGAACTTTTTGGAGCAGTTAAAAAGAGAGGAAAGTGGGATTTTACTAAAGCCCAAACCATTCTTGTCTTTGATAATGGACCATGGTGTCAACAGGGTGTCCGTGCAATGAAAAATCTTGTACATTTAGGTTATCCTAAATCAAAAATATTATATTATAGAGGGGGAATGCAATATTGGCAGATTTTAGGATTAACAACAATAAAACCAAAATAATATAAAGGATAAAAGATGTTAAACAAAGATGAATATGACCAAGAAGAGTATGAGAATTACTATGCTCAAGAAACTCGTGGTGCTGAAATTTTAAGTAAGAAAGACGATAGTGGAGGCGGTGGCAAAAAGATACTATTTATGATTTTACTTTTAGCTCTTATTGGAGTGGGAGGATATTTTGGCTTTACAACTTTAAATTCATCTAAGAGTCAAACAGAAACCAATACAACTGCTATATCACAAGATACCAATAAAAACTCATCTAATAGTGAGACCACCTCAGATGATAGTATAGTTAAAAAGAGTGTAACAGAAAAAACGAAAAAAGATATATTATCTGACAAAGAAAAAATTTCAAAAGAGGTGGATAGTGTAGTATCTACTGATAATTCCAATGGGAATATGAATCCAGAAGATATTGCAAATATTGTTCAGATGGTTATGCAGAAGATGAATGAAGAGAAAAAGAGTGGAGCTTCAGATACAACTTCTAAACCAATTACTAAAGAACAAATCCAAGATAATCGATTGCAAGAGAGCCTACAAGATACAGAGGTTGACTCCTTAGTATCAGAGTTAGAGAAAATTGATGTTTTATCAGAAGATGATAAGAGTAAAAAAGCGACAATTTCTAAAGTTACAGATACATACAATAAAGTTTTAGTAAAGGAGCAACAGTCAACTACTGTAGATAGTGATGAACTTAGTAAATTATCAGATGAGATTTCAAATGTTATTGCAGAAGATATAAAAAAAGAAACATCAGAGTATGCAAAAGAGGTTACAAAAGAGGCAAAAACGAGAAAAAAAGAAATGAGGTATGTTGTTGTAAAAAAGGGTGATACCTTAGGCAAAATTGCTAAAAGAGTATATGGTAATGTTATGGATTATAAAAAAATCTATGCAGCCAATCCAGATATTCTTAGACGACCAGATAGAATATATATTGGTCAAAAACTTAGAGTTCCAGAATAGAGATTTGATTTAGAAAAGGAAAGAGATGAAAAAAATAGTTATAATCCCACTTTTGGCATCACTGCTTTTAGCACAAAATACAAAAGAGGAGGAGGTGACCGTTAAAATAACTGATAATATGCCCTATATTATGACTACAAATTCAGGGAAAAAAGTTAAAATACAAAGGATACAAGATACTGATAATCGTTTAACTGATGATTATACAAAAACATCAAGACCTTGTCCACCATTTTGTATTCAACCTACAAAAGTAGCAGATGGAGTTAAAAATATAGAGGAGATAGAGCTTTTAACTTTTATGCAAAATGAAATTCCAAAAGGGACAGGAGTTGTAATCGATGCAAGGCTTAAAAGTTGGTTTGAGTTGGAAACTATCCCTTCTGCGATTAATATACCTTTTACTGTCATTCAGAATGCTTCTAAGGCAAAAGCAAAAAAAATTTTTAAGCTACTTGGCATGAGGGTCAAATCTGACGGCAGTTGGGATTTTTCAAAAGCTAAAAAATTGGCAATCTTTTGTAATGGTGTTTGGTGTGGACAGTCAAAACATTTTATAGATGGAATGATAGAGCACGGCTACCCTAAAGAGAAAATGTTATATTACAGAAGCGGTTTTCAGGGTTGGAAACTTTTGGGACTTACTACTGTCGTACATAAAGAGATAAAAAAGTAATCTTCAGTATGGAGTAAACTACCCAATCTCTAAATAAGATTGGGCAAACTTAGTGATTAATAATCATCCCAAAAAGGAATTTCTGCTAAGAATCATTAGAACTTATATTTTGGATATATATAAAATTCCAAAAATAACCATAGTCAACCACACCCCTCCTTTAAAGAAGTTTTGTATGACTAGGTCTTCTTTTAGATTATGATTAAAATAATCATCTTCTATTAGTCTAATTTTGTTTTTGTAAGATACTGACAATGTTTTCCCCTAAATTCTATTATTATATCTTGTATAATAACAAAAATATACTTTTATTTTTAATTTTCAGTAAAAAATATGCTTTACTAACTTAAAATGTGATACCAAATGATACATATCTATTTTATATAAGATAAAATTCCCAAAGATAACGCTATAATTTCAAGATTTTAAATTTGGGAATTTAAGGATAGTAATGAGAGTTGGATTATTAATTATAGCAGTTATTTTATCTTCATTTGCTACGGCAAAAAGTATTAAAATAGCTGTGTCTGCAAATGTGAGTTATGCTATAGATGAATTAAAGAGTAAATTTAATCAGTTGTATCCTGATATAAGGGTAGATGTAACCTTAGGTAGTAGTGGAAAATTAACGGCACAGATAAAAAATAATGCACCCTATCAGCTCTTTATGTCGGCAGATATGAAATATCCTCAATCTCTATATAAAGAAAAAATTGCTATTACAGAGCCTATTATATATGCACAAGGTCTTTTGGTATATCTTAGCAGTAGAGAGTTGGATTTTAATCGCACTATGGAAAAGATTTTAACAGATAAATCTATTAAAAAGATAGCTATTGCAAATCCAAAAACTGCACCTTATGGAAAAGTCTCTATAGAGGCATTAAAGAGTGCAAAGGTTTTAGATAAAATAAAAAATAAACTTGTATATGGTTCATCTATATCTCAAACAGTAACCTATGCTGTAATGGTAGCAGATATTGGATTTATAGCAAAATCTGCACTATATAGTCCTAAAATGGCAAAATATAAAAAGGGAATAAATTGGAGTGAAGTAAATCCAAAACTCTATAGTCCGATAAATCAGGCTATTGTTATTCTTAAACATGGGGCAGATATACCTGAAGTGAGAGCATTTTATAATTTTATATTAAGTAGTCAGGCAAAAGAGATATTTAAAAAGTTTGGATATTTAACAAAATGAGTTCACTTATAGCCAAAGTAGCTAAAATTCAGAGGTATAATTTATTGCATATAGTGGAGTTTGACTGCTATAGTAAAAGTTTATATATGATAAGTTTGGATTTAACAAAGAGTATAACGATTGGAAGAGAGGTTAAACTTACTATTAAGCCCTCCCATATAGTTATAGCTAAAGAGTTTCAAGGAGATATTAGTTTTCCAAATAGATTGGAGTGTACTATTTTATCAATAGAGCGAGGTGAACTTTTAAGTAATATTAAACTCAGGTTTTTTGATTATATATTAGAGACCATTATTATGTTTAAGTCATATAAAGAGATGAAACTCAAAGTGGGAGATAGAGTAGTGGCAATGTTTAAAGCTACTGAGTTGTCTATTGAAGAGGTAATTTAATGGTTGATATTTTAAAAAATCTTGATTTTGCACCTTTTTTACTATCTTTTAAATTAGCATCAATTACCACAGTTATTCTATTTATAACAACTCTACCTCTTGCTTGGTATCTATCTCAAACAAAATCAAAAATAAAGCCATATATAGAAGCAATAACTGCCCTACCAATAGTATTACCCCCATCTGTTTTGGGATTTTATATCTTGGTAATTCTATCTCAAAATTCACCAATCGGTACATTTTTTAATGATGTTTTTAATATAAAACTAATATTTAACTTTACAGGTTTAGTAGTCGCTAGTTGTCTCTACTCTCTTCCCTTTATGGTTCAACCTATTCAGAGTGGATTTGAGGGGTTAAATAAAAATATGTTAGAGGCATCATATATATCTGGAAAAAGTAAACTTGTTACTCTTTTAAGAGTAGCAGTTCCAAATATCAAACCCTCTTTAGTAACAGCTACTATTATAACTTTTGCTCATACAGTAGGAGAGTTTGGTGTTGTTTTAATGGTGGGTGGCAGTATTCCAAATGAGACAAAAGTGGCATCTGTTGCAATATATGAGATGGTTGAGATTATGGATTATCAAACAGCACATATATACTCTGCCATTATGGTAATTATTAGTTTTGTTGTACTTCTTTTAGTCTATATATTTAACCATAAACAGAATAGAAAGATATTTAGATGATAAAAATAGATATAAAAAAGAGGCTTTTTGGAGCTAATGGAGATATGGAGTTAGATATTAATTTAAATATTAAAGAGGGAGAATTTATAGCTATTGCAGGAGATAGTGGAAGTGGCAAGAGTACTCTACTTAGAATATTAGCAGGATTAGAAGGGGCAACTGGAGAGATAAAAATAAATGATAGAGTGTGGTTAGATAGACAAACCTTTTTACCTCCACAAAAAAGAGAGATAGGGTTTGTATTTCAAGATTATGCACTATTTACAAATATGACTATTGAACAGAATTTACTATTTGTAAATAGAGATAGAGAGTTTGCCAACTATCTATTAGAGATAACTGAGCTTACAAATCTAAAAAACAGAGTACCAAATAGTCTAAGTGGTGGACAAAAACAGAGGGTTAGTCTTTGTAGAGCATTAATGAATAGACCTAAACTACTATTAATGGACGAACCTCTATCTGCACTTGACCCACTTATGAGAAAAAAGCTTCAAAATAAAATATTAACTCTCCATAATCAATTAAAGATTACAACTATTATGGTCACTCATGACCCAAGCGAAATTTACCACCTAGCAGATAGAGTTATGATTTTAAAATTAGGCAAAATTATAAATATGGGAGAGCCAAAAGAGGTATTATTAAGAACTAAAGGGTCTCAAAAATTCTCATTTGAGGGCGAGATACTAGATATAATCAGGGTAGATGTTATCTATATTGCGATTATCTCTATTGGTCAACAGTTAGTAGAGGTTGTTATTTCCAGTAGTGAGGCTAAAGATTTAAAAATTGGAGAGAAAATTCAGGTAAGTACAAAAGCTTTTTCTCCTAATATATCAAAAGAGTTACAGGTTAATAACTAACTCTTAATCTTTTTGGATAAAATTACAATAATTCAATAGAAGGGAAACAGATGTTTGGAATGGGTTTTACAGAGATATTAATGATTGCTGTTGTAGCCATACTATTTTTAGGACCAGATAAATTACCAGATGCTATGATAAAGGTGGCAAAATTTCTTAGGGCTACAAAAAGTGCTATTACAGAGGCAAAGAGTGCTATAGATAATGAGATAAAAATAGCTGAATTAAAAGAGGAAGCATTGGGATATAAAGAGAAGTTAGATAGAGCAACAAGTGAGTTACAAGGTTTTAAGAACTTTAATACTGTAAATAGTCTTAATGAATCATTAGATGCTCTTACTGAAAAAAAACAGACTGAACCTAAACAAAATAGAGAGGATAGTAAATAATGTTTCAAGATATAAAACCTCATTTAGTTGAACTTAGAAAAAGGTTAGCTATTTCATTTGCTACTGTTATTATATTTGCTTTTATAGCATTTGGTTTTAACCAACAAATTATTGCTTTTACAAAAGCCCCTCTTATAGATGTGGTCAGTGGCGACCCTTTTATTGGTGGTATTGGTATATTTTTTACTGCTCTTAAAATATCTATATTTACAGGTTTTATATTTGCACTCCCTGTTATTTTTTTTCAACTCTGGGCATTTGTTGCACCGGGTCTATATGAGAATGAGAAAAAATATGTTATTCCGTTTGTGTCAATATCTACCTTTATGTTTCTATTAGGTACAGCCTTTGCATATTGGATTGTTATTCCATTTGGATTTAAATTTTTATGGATGTTTGCCGGAAATATAGTAAATTTTCTACAAACTCTTGATGAGTATATAGGGATTTTCACCAAAATTTTATTTGGTTTTGGAGTAGCTTTCGAGTTGCCTGTTATTCTATTTTTCTTAGGTCTATTGGGACTTATAGATGATAAAAATTTAAAGGATTTTTTTGGATATGCAGTTTTAATTAGTTTTGTATTTGCAGCAATCTTAACCCCTCCTGATGTTATAACTCAACTTTTAATGGCTGGACCTCTAATTTTACTATATATTATATCTATTGCTATAGTTAAAATGGTAAATCCATATAAATCAGACAATTAAACACCTTAAAGGGTTAAGTTTGGATTAAGTTGTTTAATTTTAATCCTTTATTTATGATATAATGGCAAAAAAAAGGATAAAAAAATGGTACAAGTTGCTTCATTACAATATGGTGTTATTTTTAAAAAAGCATTTTCCAAACCTAAGATTTTTACTGCATTTGTGAAAGATATGCTTGGAATTGATATAGAGATTGATAAAGTAGAAACAGAAAAATCA
>CAZROY010000014.1:0-7431 GCA_964601885.1 uncultured Sulfurovum sp.
TTGGAATTTCAAAAGATATACCAACCTCTCCATCTATGTTTGAGGAGTTAAAATTAGCAAAACAGATAGAGCATTATTTTATAGATATAAGAGATTTAAAGGCTCTACAAAAGGTTATAGATAACTCCAGACCAGATTTTATATTCCATTTGGCTGCTCAACCTATTGTATCACTCTCATATATCAACCCTTTAGAGACACTTAGCTCTAATATTATGGGGACAGCTAATATCTTAGAAACTTTAAGGGTATTAAACTTTTCTGTAACTGTAATTATGGTCACAAGTGATAAGTCGTATGATAATATAGAGCAGGTTTGGGGATATAAAGAGAGTGATAAACTTGGTGGAAAAGATATATATAGTGGAAGTAAAGGTGGGGCTGAAGTTGTAATTAAATCATATTATCACTCATTTTTTAGAGATAATCCAAAAATAAAACTAGCTATTGGTAGAGCAGGAAATGTAATCGGTGGTGGAGATTGGGCAAAAGATAGAATAGTAGTTGATTGTATGGAGGCATGGAGTAGAGGAGAAGCTGTAGAGATTAGAAGTCCCAATGCTACTAGACCTTGGCAACATGTATTAGAGCCTCTAAGTGGATATTTAAATTTAGCTCAAATTTTATATGAAGATGATTTATTAGATGGAGAGCCGTTTAATTTTGGTCCAAGAGCAGAGCAGAACCGTACAGTAAAAGAGCTACTTATTGATTTAAGTAGATATTGGAATTTCAAAAATATAGAAGATGCTTTTAAGATAACAGATAATATCCCTTTTCATGAGGCTGGACTTCTTAAATTAAATTGTGATAAGGCACTTTTTTATCTAAAATGGTTTAGTACCTTAGAGTATAAAGATACTATTAGATTTACAAGTAGTTGGTACTATAATTTCTATAAAAAATGGAAAAATATCTATCAAGAGACAGAAAATCAGATAGCAGAGTATGAGAGTTTAGCAAAGAGAAGAGGTTTAAAATGGACGGAGTAACACTTACACCATTAAAACAGATATTTAACCCAAAAGGGGATATATTTCATGCTATGAAAAAGAGTGATATTGGATTTAATAGTTTTGGAGAGGCATATTTTACAACCATATATAGAAATGATATTAAGGGGTGGAAAAAACATACTAAAATGACCCTAAATCTAGTAGTAATATTGGGAGAGGTTGAGTTTGTAGTTTATAATCAGAGGGAGAAAAGCTTTTTTATAGTTAGACTCTCTAAAAGAAACTATCAGAGATTAACTATTAAGCCCAATCTATGGGTAGCATTTAAAGGTATTAGTAAAAATAGCATACTCTTAAATATTGCAGATATAGAGCATGACCCAAACGAGGCAATAAATAGAGAGCTAAAAGAGATAGAGTATGGGTGGTAGAGTATTAATTACAGGTGGATTTGGAAATTTAGGTTTATGGTTTACGGACTATTTTAGTAGTAGAGAGTATAGAGTAACTGTTTTATCTAAAAATATTAATATTAGATTGGATAGAGAGTATAAAGTTATTCAGGCTGATATAACAGATATTGATGAGTTAAAAGGGAAATTAAAAAATATAGAGTTTGATTATATTATCCATACAGCAAGTTGTAATGAGTATTTTCATAGAGATTATGCTAAAAAAGCCCTTTTGGTAAATACATTAGGCACTAGAAATCTAATAGAGGTGTTGAAAGATAAAAATATTAAAAAGTTTATATACCTTAGCACATTTCACATATATGGCTTAAATAGTGGAATAATCACAGAAGATACCCCACCAAATCCAAAAAATGATTATGCATCAACTCACCTTTTCGCAGAGTATTATCTAAAGCAGTTTGGAGAGAGTAATAACTTTCCATACATTATATTTAGATTAACAAATAGTTACGGCTCTCCCAAATATATAAATAGCTCTAAATGGTATTTGGTACTAAATGATTTAACAAAATCTGCCTTTATCAAAAAGAAAATTCTATTACAAGGGAATGGAAAAGCTATTAGAGATTTTATATGGAGCGGTGATGTATGCTCAGTTATAGAAAAGAGCTTTCATTTTAAGCCCAAAGAGATACTTAATCTAAGCTCAAATCAGACCTATAGTATATACTATATTGCAAAAGAGGTTCAAAAGGTATATAAAAAAAGGTATGCTCAAGAGATAGAAATTATATTAAATAGTAGTGATAAAACCTCATCAAAAAATTTAATAGTCGATAATAGCAGACTAAAACAGTATATAGATATAGAGTTTTCCAATAAATTTCAAGATGAGATAGAGAGTATATTTAATCTTTTGGAGTTACAAAATGGCTAGAGTATCTATACTAATGAATGGTTACAACTCAGAAAAGTATCTTAAAGAGGCGATAGATAGTATATATGCTCAAACTTATAATGATTGGGAGATTATATTTATAGATAACTGCTCAACTGATAACACTAAAGAGATAGTCAATAGTTATAATGATAAAATCAAATATTTTAAAACTAAAACAAATATCCCACTAGGAGAAGCTAGAAATTTTGGACTCACTAAATGTAAAGGGGACTATTTGGCATTTTTAGATACAGATGACATTTGGCTTAAAGATAAATTAAAAGAGCAGATAGAGCTACTTGATAACAATAGAGAACTTCAGATGTGTTATGGTGGTGCCATTTGGATAGATAAGAATGGAGATAAGATAGGTAAAGATTTACCAAAAGCTAAAACAGGTTTCATTTTTGATAAACAGCTTATTAGATATGAGGTAAATATGCAAACTGTTGTTATTAGAAACAATATAGATATATCTTTTAATACCTCTATGGAGTTCTCCCCAGATTATGACCTATTTATGAGAATTATAAGTAAATATCAAGTAGGTGTAATTGGTCGAGCTTTGGTTAAATATAGAAAACTGTCAAACTCACTAACTTCAAAAAAAATAGATAGGTGGGCTATTGAAATAGAAGAGAGCTTAGATAATATTTTTAAAAATAATCCAAGTTTAAAAGATAAATATCAAAGAGAATACTCTTTAGCTTATGCAAAAGTTGGGTATTATTATGCCCAATATTTTGTTACTATTGGTGATATAAAAAAGGCTAGATTTGCTCTTCATAAATATAGATTTTTAAGTAAAGAGTATCTTTTTTTATATCTATTGCTGTTTCTACCCATATCTATATGGGAATTTATACATAAACTTAAATAAAAATAGGAAAATTATGACAAATCAAAAACTATCTGCAAAACATTTTATTCTTTTAACTCTTATTGCATATCTTTTTAGTATCGCAGTGAGAACAATTTGGGTATATCAGTTTCATGAGGTTGATAACTTTAGATGGAATAATCAACTTATGATAAATACAAATGATGGATATGGTTATGCCGAAGGGGCTAGAGATATTCTATCAGGTACTCATCAAAAGGGAGACGGCTCTTTTATAAATACTCCTTTAGCTAGAGTTACGGCTCTATTAACAGAGATTTTACCATTCTCTTTTGAAACTATTATTCTATGGTTACCAACATTTTTTGGCTCATTACTTGTTATTCCGATAATGTTAATAGCTAGAGCCTTAAATCAAGAGTATGCAGGTTTTATTGGTTCATTATTGGGTGGAATTGCATGGAGTTACTACAATAGAACAATGACAGGCTATTACGATACAGATATGTTAACTATTGTATTACCAACTCTAACACTATGGGCTACAATATTTGCCATGAAAGAGGAGAGAAATAGATATATACTTTTAGTTGCTCTATTTATGGCACTATCGAATTGGTGGTATTTTCAAAACTACTCTTTAAGTCTATCTATGGCTGGAATGGTTTTGATTTATACAGTTATATTTGATAGAAAAAATCTTTTTAACTATAAAATTTTAATATTTATGCTTATAGCTCTATCTCAAATTACTCTATTTATAAAGCTTCCTATTATTTTAGCTCTTTTTGGGTTTTTCCATATAAGAAAGAATTTGGAAAATAGAGTTATATACTTAATTTTAGCTTTTTCAATTTTATTGATTTTAATTACGGGTGGATTTGACCCAATTATAAATAGGGTTAATGGGTATCTATTTAGAGATAACTCTGATACTATTGGAACTGCAGGATTACACTACTTCTCTGTTGTAAAAACAGTAAGAGAGGCTGGACAGATACCTTTTGAACTTTTTGCAAACCGTATTAGCGGTCACACTATAACTTTTACTATCTCTCTTATAGCATATATTATACTTCTTTTTAAAAATCGTATTTTTTTATTATCTTTACCTTTAGTTGGACTTGGATTTATTGCACTTTGGGGTGGACTTAGATTTACAGTCTATGCTGTTCCAATTTTAGCTTTTAGTATGGGATATTTAATTGTATATATATATAATCACATTAAAGAGAAAAGAGCGAAATTGGCTTTTATCTCTTTAGCAACTATAGCAGTTATTACTCCAAATATAGTTCATATTATAGGATATAAAGTTCCAACAGTATTTACTAAGCAGACTGTTGAGGTGTTAGATAGATTAAAAAAGATTGCATCAAGAGAGGATTATGTTGTAGCTTGGTGGGATTATGGATACCCTATTAGATACTATTCTGATGTAAAGACTCTAATTGATGGTGCAAGACACAGTGGAAGTGCAAACTACTCTGTTAGTTTTGCCCTATTACATAATCAAAGAGCATCGGCTAATATTATAAGACTTGATGTTGAGTATAAAGAGAGAGCATTAAAAGATAAAAATTTTACAGCGGGTACAGTCTTAGAAAGAGGTATGAAGGAGTATAATATTTCAAATGTAAATGAGTTTATAGCTTCATTAAACTCCCCTATTGAATTACCTAAAAAGACAAGAGATATATATTTCTATCTTCCACTTAAGATGATGAATATATTACCAACAATTGACCTATTCTCAAATCTCAATCTTTTAACAGGCAAACAGTTTAAATCACCCCTTTTTTCAAGAACCAATCTTATTAGTACAAAGGGTAATATATTTCATTTAAGCAATGGAATGCAGATTATTGGAGGAGCAATAAAATCTGGAAATAATATTATTCCTATTAATCAGTTTGTAGTCACAGAGTATGATAATAGAGGGATTTTGCATAAGAGAGTAAGACATCTTAATATCGGTTCATCTATATATGTTATATATATGAAAAACTATAATCAATTTTTAATATTAGATAAGAGAATATTTAACTCTACCTATATTCAACTATTTGTTTTAGAAAATTATGACCCAGAACTATTTGAGCCTACAATCTTAACACCATACGCAAAAGTATTTAAATTAAAGATATAATTTTGATGAGAAAATTGGTCATTATTACAACTGTCCCCTTAAGTTTAGCCACTTTAATTAAGGGGCAACCTAAATATTTGTCTCAGTTTTTTAATGTCTCTTTAGTTACCTCAGATGAGCCAATTAATGCCCAAATTGAAGCTTATGAGGGAGTAAAAGTTTACCCCATTAATATGAGCAGACAGATTACTCCTTTAGCAGACTTAAAATCTCTATTTAAGATATATCTCTATTTTTTAAAGAGTAAACCCGATATTGTATATTCATTTACTCCAAAGGCTGGACTTTTAGCCATGATTGCTTCTTTTTTTGCACGAGTTCCATTTAGAGTTCACAATATTGTAGGTATGCCACTTATGGAGGCATCAGGAGCTAAAAAAAAACTGTTAAGATTAATTGAACAGACAACATATTTATTTGCTACAGAGCTGTTTTGTAATAGCTTTGGTTTACAAAAATATATTAAAGAGAACTTAACAGATAAAGAGGTAACTGTTATTGGAGATGGCTCTATCAATGGAATTGATGGGGAGTTTTTTCAGGATACCTTTTTAGATAGTAAAAAGTTAGCTCTAAGAGCCAATTTAAATATTAAAAGAGATGATTTTGTACTTCTATTTGTAGGTAGAGTAGTAAGGGACAAAGGGATAAATGAACTTATAGAGGCGTTTGCAATAGTAAATAAGAGGTATAAAAATATAAAACTTATAATAGTTGGAGATTTTGAGGAGCATTTAAATCCCATAGATAAACAGAGTATGGAGTTCATGAAAAAGAGTCCAAATATTATACAGACTGGCTTTAAAAAAGATATTAGACCCTATTTAGCTATTGCTAATCTATTTGTTTTACCCTCATATAGAGAGGGATTACCAAACTCTCTTTTGGAGGCTGGAAGTTTTGGTGTACCGCTTATGGCAACAGATATTAATGGGTGTAATGAAATTATTATAAATGGTAAAAATGGGATATTGGTTCAAAAAAAGAGTGTTAATAGTTTAGTCAAAAATATTATTCGTATTATTGAAGATAAAGATTTATATAAAATATTAAAGAATAATGTAAGAATTTCAATTTTAAAAAGATATAATCAGAAGTCTTATTTAGAGAGATTAAAATATAAATTGGAGAATTTAAAATGAAACGAATATTTGATATTATATTATCCCTATTTTTAATTATTATTTTGTCGCCTATTATGATAGTTGTAGCTCTAATTATCTATTTTAAGATAGGAAAACCAATAATTTTTAAACAGACTAGAGCAGGATTAAATGGTAAACTTTTTACCATATATAAATTTAGAACAATGAGTAATAGAAAGGATAAAAATGGAGAGCTACTTCCAGATGAACAGAGATTACAAGGGGTTGGATTAGCAATTAGAAGAACAAGTCTTGATGAACTTCCTCAACTTTTTAATGTATTAAAGGGAGATATGAGTTTTGTAGGACCTAGACCACTATTGGCTGAATATTTACACTTATATAATAGTGAACAGAAAAGACGACATAGCGTCTTACCCGGAATTACAGGTTGGGCTCAAGTTAATGGTAGAAATGCTATAAGTTGGGAGGAGAAGTTTAAATTAGATGTTTGGTATGTTGATAATAACTCATTTTGGTTAGATATTAAGATATTATGGCTTACCTTTTTAAAGGTATTAGAGAGAAGTGATATATCATCTGCTTCACATATAACAGTCGAGAAATTTAAAGGAAACTCTATATATATCTATGGAGCTAGTGGGCATGGATTGGTAGTTGCAGATATAGCAAAAATTTGTGGATATAGTGATATAATACTAATAGATGATGGAGATAATGAATATCTATCATTTGATGATATAAAAAAAAAGACTCAAATACCTATTGCCTTTGGTATTGGTAATAATATGATTAGAAAAGAACTTTTTAAAAAAGTAAAAAAGCATGGATTTAAAGTTGCAACTTTAATTCATAAAGATACAACTATATCAGATAGTGTAACAATTGGAGAGGGTACAGTTATTATGGCAGGTGTGATTATTAATCCATATAGTAATATTGGTAAAGGTGTTATATTAAATAGTTCATCTACTATAGAGCATGAGAGTGTCATAGAAGATTTTGTCCATATCTCACCAAATG
>CAZROY010000015.1:0-6281 GCA_964601885.1 uncultured Sulfurovum sp.
ATTATAAAAAAAAATAAACTACAAATAGAGCTAATTGAAGCTAAAAAAAAGGAGAGTAGAGCTAAAAAATTTGGTGAGGTGGATATAGTGGGTAGTTATACACACTACAATTTACCAAGAACCTTAGCCCCAATAGTTCCATCTGCAATCTCTCCAAACTCATCTATTGAGACAACCCAAGACCTATTTACAACAGCCATTCAATACACTGTTCCTTTATTTACAGGTGGAGCATTAGAGCAACAGATAACAATAGATAAACTATCTAAAACTATATTCAAGATAAGGGCAAAACTTAGCCGTGAAGAGTTAATTTATAATATTCGTTCATTATATCTATCAGGACTCTCTTTACAAAGGTTAATATCTTCTCAAAATGGCTATATAGAGGCGTTAATAAATTTAAAAGATATTATATCTAAAGGTGTTAAATTTGGGAAAAAGGCAAAAATAGATTTAATAAAAGCAGAAAGTGCAATAGAAGATGCAAAAGGAAAACTAACCCAAATGGAGAGTTCACTTAAAATGGTTAAATCAACTCTAATAGCCTCAACACATATAGACCATATCGATTACCTAGAGCCTATATCTGTAGATATAAATCAAAATGGTATTGATAGCATAAATGAGGAAAATTTAAATAATCTAAATAGATTTAAGCTTCAAGATTTAGAGATAAGTAAGGGAGATAAAATTATCTCTAAAGTCAAAGCCTCTAAAAAACCACAAGTTGCATTAAATAGTTACTTTGGATATAACTACGATATAGATAATTCATTAAACCAAGAGAGACTTTGGCAAGTTGGAGTAAATTTAAAATGGAATATTTTTGATTTTAAATTAACCTCTGCCAAAATAGAACAGGCAAAAATTGCTAAACTCCAAGCAGTAGTTCAAAAAGAAGAGGTTACTGAAAGTTTTAAAAAACTATTAGCTAAGGCTATAAATAAAATAGAGACAGCCATTGCCAATTATAATAGCTATAGTTCTAATTTAAATCTACTGCATGAGAGCCAAAAAATAGAAGAAGCGAGATATAGTGCAGGGGTTGCAACACTAAATGATTTACTTTTAGCAAAAGCAAAAACAGAATTAACTAAATCAAAATTAATAGAATCACAATATCAATATCAAAATGGGGTTTATTATTTAGATTACTTATTAGAAAAAGGAGAAGAGAGATGATAAAAAAGGTGATTATAACTGCCATTTTATTAGCAGTTGTAGCCGGTATAGGTATAAAAGGCAAAGGAATTTTGGAAAAGAGAAAAGAGAAGATAGCTTTAGAGCCAACTCCAAAACCAAATATAGTAACTATATCTGTGGTAGATGCAACAGATGGTGAGATAAAAAAGAGTAAAAGTTTTTTAGCTACCTTGCAGTCTGATAAAACCATAAAAATATCAACCAAAATTGCAGGATATATTAAAAAGATATATGTAAAAGAGTCAGATAGAGTAAATAAAGGCACTCTCTTAGCTACTATTGATGAGGAGGATATAAACTCAAATATTAAACTCCTAAAAAATACTCTAAATCAACAATTTGATGATTTAGCTTTAGCAAAACAGATTTACAATCGTAATAAAAAACTATACGATATAGGAGGGCTTCCAAAAGAGCAGTTGGATACATCAAAAGTTATAATGGAAGGTAAACTAACAGCTATAAAAGCTACAAAAGAGAAGATAGTACAACTAGAGCATCAAAAAAGTTATCTCAAGATAAAAGCTCCATTTTCAGGAGAGATAGATAATATTTTCCTATATGGTGGTGATTTAGCAGTTATGGGAAAACCTATTTTAAGTATGAGTAGTGGAGTAAAAAAACTTATCTTTTCATATAGTTTAGATACAGATATAAAAAAGTCTCAAAAGGTTTTTTATAGAGGTGAAAATATAGGAGAGATAACAACTATTAGAACTTTGGCAAAGCAGGGGTTAGCACAAGCTGAAATTATATTACCAAACTCTCTAAATATACCAATAGGAACAAATATTACTATAGATGTTTTAATTAAACAAGTAGAGGGGTGTATAGTTCCAAATAGAGCAATCCTACATAAAAAAGATGGTCTCTATTTGATGGTGTATAGAGACAATCAATTTTATCCATTAAAAGTTAAAGAGAAACTATCTGATACAGAAGATACAGTTCTATTTAGTTGCCCACAAGAGCCTATAGCAGTTGGCAATGAGGTGGAGTTAGCTAAACTTAGTGCTTATGATAGAGTAGAGATTAGAAAATATAAGGATTAATTTATGAACCAAAATAGTGAGAGTTGGGTAGAAAAAATCCTAAAAAAACCACATATTATTATCTCTTTTTTAGCTCTTTTTATATTAGCTGGATATATGGGATATGGAAAAATAGATAGAAATCTATTTCCAAATTCCAACTATCCAGAGGTAGCTTTGGTTATTGTTGAAAATGGTGCATCAGCTAAAAGTATGGCTACAAATATTGCTGTTCCTATAGAAGAGGAGTTATATACATTAGACGAGATAAGAAGAGCATACTCAACTACGATTGATGAGGTTACAGTTATTAGAGCAGAGTTTGAATATAGTAAAAATATAGATACAGCAGTTAATGATGTAACAAATGCTCTATCTAAAATCAGAGCAAAACTTCCCAAAGATATTAGAGAACCTCAAATTATAAAAATTACAGAGGCTACAGCTCCTATTTTAGTTGTAGCAATCTCTCCTAAAAATGGCTCTAAAATTAATTTGGAAGATATAAGAGATTTAGCATCTACAGATATAAAACATAAGCTTTTAAAAACAGAGGGGATTGCAAATGTTGATATATTTGGTGGTTATGAAAAAGAGTTGGAAATCATCATAGATAAAGACAAACTTGATAAATATCATCTCTCTTTAGCCCAAGTTATAGCATCTATAGAAAAAAATAATAATGAGTATGCTATTGGATTTATAACAAATAGTGAGCATAAATATTTACTTAAATCTAAAGGAAAGAGAGATAGAGTAGATAGATTAAAATCTATGCCAATTACAACAGATATAAAATTAAGTGATATTGCAGATGTATATTTTGGACATTATGAAAATTCAGCCTTATATTTTGGAAATGGAAAAGAGGCAATAGCTCTATCTATTCAGCGTTCTATTAGTGCAGATGTTATAAAAACAGTAAATAGAGTAGAAGATTTACTAAAAGAGTTTAGAGTTAAATATCCAAATATAAGTTTTGAGATAAGTGATACTCAAAAAGAGACAATTGAGCAGAGTACAACAAATATGTTTGAGTCTCTCCGTGATGCTATTGTAATGTCAACTATAGTAGTTTTTCTATTTTTAGCTTCATTTCGTCAAATTTTAGTGGTATTGGTAACCATTCCATTGGTTTATGCTTCAACTATTGCATTAATGTGGCTTGTTGGAATTGATTTTAATGTTGTAACTCTTACAGCTATTATTTTAGCACTTGGTCTTCTATTAGATGATACTGTTGTAGTCATGGAGAATATAGAGAGACATTATAAAGAGTTGGGAAAAAATATAAAAGATGCAGTTTATGACGGAACAAAAGAGATTATGTTTGCCGATTTTAGTGGAACAGTAACCACTATGATAGCTTTAGCTCCCATGCTATTTGTAGGGGGGTATCCACAAACAGTATTTGCTCCACTTGTTGGAACTTTGCTTTTAGCATTAATTGCCTCATATTTTATATCTATTGTGGCTGTTCCTCTTCTTTCTCTATATATATTAGCTATCAAAAATCCAATTTTATTAAAATTAGAAGAGTGGTTTCACTATATTATTGGAACAGTAAACGATTATATTCAGTCATTTTTTGTAAATATTGTAAGAGCTATTACTGCTTCTAAACTATTAGGATTTTTATCTATGGTTATTTTAATTGCTCTTTTTATCTCTTCTGTAAAGTTAGTTATGCCTATAGTTGGTAGAGAGTTAATGCCCCCAATGGATACAGGAGCGGTTAATATAAAAATCACAACTCAGCCCAATTTACCTATAGAAAAGAGTAAAGAGGTTATGAAAGAGGTAAATAAAATTATTATAAAAGAGGCTAAAATCCTCAGAATTTCGGGGAGTATAGGGAGTGAAGCAGGAGTTTTAAGTATTGGTAGTGGAAGTGGAATTGACCATATATTTATAATAGCCACTTATATCGATAGATATAAAAGGGAAAAAGATATATGGCAGATTGCTTCATCTTTAAGAGAGAAGATTGCAAAGATACCAAATATAAAATATCTGGAAGTCTCCCCTTACGGTTCAACTGCCATGTCTAGTATTAAAGCAACAGTTGATGCACAGTTAAGTAGTAGTGATATTAATAAGCTACAAAAAGCAGGAGAAAAAGTAGAAGAGGCTCTATCTAAAACTAAGGGTGTAGTATCAACCTCAATTACTTGGGATATGGATAAGCGAGTTTATGACCTAAAAATTGATGAGGCAAAAGCATTAGAGTATGGATTAACCCGTTTTGATATAGTAAATCAGTTAAAATTAGCTTTAAGAGGAAAGCCTATTGCATCTTTTCAAAAGATAAATAGTATGGACTATATAGTTAGAGCTTGGCTTCCACAAAAGCAGATAGATAATTATCAAACCATTTTAGATATGTTAATCGATACTTCAAAAGGGAAAATTCCATTAAATCAAATCGCCTCTATAAAATCAGACTTAGAGCCTAGCCTAATTACAAGAGATGGATTAAAATATACTTTAGAGATTTATGGAAATAGAGAAAAATCGGCTGTTTCTCATATTATGGCTGATTTTGAAAAAAATCTAAAAAGTGTAAATTTACCAAAAGATGTGGAACTGGAGCAGACAGGAGATATAAAACAGTTTAAAGCCTCTGCCGGTCGAATGGTTGGAGCTATAATTGTAGCCGTTGTTCTAATTTTACTAACTTTAATAGTTATGTTTGGAAATATAAAAATTTCACTTATGATACTTTTTTCTATTCCATTAACTATTATTGGAGCATCTTGGACAATGTTAACTATTAACTATCATGTTTCAATGCCTGCGATGATGGGATTTATGCTACTCTCTGGAGTAATTGTAAATAATGCTATTTTGCTTATTCACTTTGCAATTGAAGAGATACAAAAAGGGGTTAAAAAAAGAGAAGCTATGTTAGAGGCGATAAAAATTAGAACTCGACCTGTTTTAATGACTGCCTTTGCCGTTTCTGTAGGAATGCTTCCAGTTGCACAAGGTTCAGCTATAGGATTAGAGAGATTAGCACCTCTTGGAGCTGTTGCTATTGGTGGATTGGTTGTGGGAACACTTATGACTTTGGTATTTATTCCTATATGGTTTATATGGTTTGTAAAAAGCAAGTAGAATAATATTTAATATTGAACCGACACAAGAGTTGTTACCGTTAATAGTTATCCAATAACTGTGATATAATTACTCAAAAAAAGGTTATTAAAATGAAAAAGATACCTTACGGTTTGAGTAATTTTAAACTCTTAAAAGAAGAAGACTATTTTTTTATAGATAAAACCAAATATATAGAAATTTTAGAAAATTATAATAGCAAATATTTAATTTTTTTACGCCCAAGACGGTTTGGAAAATCCCTATTTATTGCAATATTAGAAGCTTATTATGATATATATTTTAAAGATGAGTTTGAAACAATTTTTAAAGATACCTATATTTTAAATAATAGAACCAAAGAGGCTAGTAGCTATATGGTACTAAGATTTGATTTTAGTGCTATTGATATTTATGATGTTGAAGAGAGCTTTAAATATGATGTGCAATTAACACTTAGAAGTTTTGTAGATAGATATAATTTAAATATTAGATTTGGAAATAGTAATCCAGCTTCAATGTTTAAAGAGATATTTACCTATGTACTAAAACATAAGCTAAATCTATATGTTTTAATTGATGAATATGATAATTTTGCCAATAGGCTCTTTCTAAATAATAGAGAAGATTATCTCAATATCGTTACAAAAAAAACAGCCCCATTTAAACAATTCTTTACCACTCTTAAAGCTGGAACAGCAGGAAATAATGGAGCAATAAAACGAATGTTTATTACAGGTGTAACACCTATGACAATGTATGATGTAACAAGCGGGTTTAATATTGGTGAGAATATCTCACTTGATAGTAGATTTCATAATATGATAGGGTTAAACCAACAAGAGCTAGAATATGCCTTAAAAGAGTTTGAGATAGAAAATAAGGTAGATCAAGAGCTATTAAAAGAGTGGTATAATAATTATATTTTTAGTAAAAAAGCAAAAGAGC
>CAZROY010000016.1:0-31561 GCA_964601885.1 uncultured Sulfurovum sp.
CATGGAAAAAACAAATGCTGATAGATAAGAGAAAAATCTATTAAAGCTCTTATCATGGTCCATATAACCATTTGAATAGACATGAACAACAGTTGAAACTGTAGTAACAACTACCATCATGGTTACACTTACCTCATCAACTAAAAAACCAAAAGGGATAGATAAATCCCCTGCAGTAATCCAATCCATCATAGTTACATGAACTGCTCCATACTCAGCTACATGAAATGCCAAGGCTATAGATGCCAATAAAGATATACCAATAAGAGCAGGATTTACAATCCCCACTATAATATTTTTAGGACTTCTTGCAAAAAAGAGTCCTGCAAATAGTGAACCAACAAAAGGAGCAAAGAGTGCTATATATACTAAACTTTCCATTCTATTATCCTTTCATTGCCGAAATTACATCTAAATCTAATGAGTGGTGCTTTTTATAAAGTACAATCAATAGACCCAATCCAACAGCTACCTCTGAAGCTGCCACAGCGATGATAAAAAAGGCAAACATTTGACCTGATAAATCACCATAATAGTTACCGATAGCCGCAAAAGCGATGTTAACTGCATTTAACATTACCTCTGTAGCAAAAAATAGCATTAGAAGATTTTTTCTCCTAAGCACACCCATAAATCCTATACTAAACAGTATTCCTGACAGTATCAGATAGTGACTAATGCCTATCATCTGCTCTCCTTTAAAATCTCATCTTCAGACTCTTTATCTACTAGAGGTAAATCCTCATTTGTTGTTAAAGAGAAGTCCATCTTTTTACCTGCTAAAATAATACCCGCAATCATTGCTACAAGTAACATAATGGCCGCTACTTCAAATGGTACTAGGTATTTAGTAAATAGAACAATACCAACAGCTTGTGCATTTCCTACACCATCAACCACCGGATATAGTGCTTGAATATTCTCACCTATAATTGGAGCAGAGAATATTATAACAAATACAAGAGCCATAAGCCCACCCAATAAAAATACTAAAGATGGATTATTATGCTTCTCTTTTATATCTTTTGTTGCATCAAAAAACATCATAGCAAACGCATATAGTGCCATTACTGCCCCAACATACACTATTAACTGAACAACACCTAAAAAATCTGCTCCCAAAAGGAAGAAGAAACCTGAAATCATTACCATTCCTGCTGCCAATGCAGTCATAGCATATAGGATATTTTTACTTAAAGCCGTAATCATAAACAGTATCGTAGTTGATATTGCAAAGATATAAAAGGCTATTACCTCATACATACTCTCTCCTTTTTAGTACGCTAATGGCGTCTTTTTGATATTCTCATCAGCATTAGGAGTAATAGCACCAAACCCTTGATACTCCTGCTGAAGATTAAGTTTATCAATAGGTGTTAACATATCTTCAAAGAGTGAGAAACTAGCTCTCTGTTCTGAAGCTGTCTCATATCGTCCACCATGAACAATTGCCAACTCTGGACACACCTCTGCACAATATCCACAGAAGATACATCGTCCAAAATTAATAGTATATTCACTAACCTCTTTTCTTTGATTTTCATCATATCTTGTATCCATTGTGATACAGTTAGCAATACAAATCTTTTCACATAGACCACACCCAATACATCTATGGTGACCACTTTCAAGAAGTCTAAGCATCTGATGAATTGCTCTATATCGAGGTGATATAGGCAACTTCTCAAGTGGATATTGAGTTGTGTGCATTTTACCTCTAAAAAGAGCATTTATCATCTCTCTTAATGTGACCCATAAACCTACAAATAGTTCACCTTTAAATGTTCTTGATACCACCTGCTTAAATGTACACCAACCACTTTTTGGTGGAGGTGTTAAATCCAATTTTACATAATTTTGTGTTCCAACGGCTCTGTTTTTAAATTTTTCTAAACCCATTATTACTCCTTATCCTATCATCATCACAATACCGGTGACAACAACATTTATAACAGCTAGTGGCATAAGTATCTTCCAACACAACCACATAAGTTGGTCTGGTCTAATATGAGGCCAAGATGCTCTTACCCACAACATTAAAAAGAATAGGAATGCAATTTTTGCCAAAATCATAAACCAACCAGCAAAAATCCACCAATCGTTGTATCCACCAAGAAATACAACTGATGCAATAATTCCAATGGTAATCATATTGGCATATTCACCAATAAAGAACATACCCCATCTCATACCACTATACTCTGTAACATAACCCGACACTATCTCTGCTTCATGCTCTAATAGGTCAAATGGGGTTCTATTTGTCTCTGCATAACCAGCTATTAAAAAGAGAATAAATGCAATAGGTTGATAGAGTACCAACCAAGTACCATCTGCTTGATAACTGTTAAAATCTACAAAAGATAGAGAACCAACCAACATAATAGGAGCCAAAAGAGATAAACCTGTTACCACCTCATAACTTAAAAACTGAATAGCGGTTCTTGCACTTCCTATAATTCCCCACTTATTAGATTGTGCCATACCAGCAAGAAGTGGACCATAAAGTCCAGCTGCCATCATTCCAAGAACAAATAAAACTCCAACATTAACATCAGATGCTATTGATGGAACAAATACATCTATAAATGGAATTGTAAAATCTGGAAATACAGGAACAGCTCCTAAAGCTATAAATGCCGTGGCTGCTGTAATAACAGGAGCTACCATAAAAATAATTCTATTTGCATTTTGAGGTATAATATCCTCTTTTGTAAAGAGTTTAATACCGTCTGCCACCAACTGCAATAATCCATAAGGACCCACATGTTGAGGTCCCAACCTTCGTTGCATAAATGCTAACACTTTTCTTTCAATATATGTACCAAATCCTGCAATGGCAGATATTATAGCTAAAATTAAAATAGCTTTAATAATAACGCCAACAGCAGTTACTTCTGGTAATGTTGTTGTATCCATTTTATACCTCCCTTATAATTACTTTTTGGTATCTTGAAGCTCCAAAGAGTTCATAAATATTTTCAGCACTCTTAAAATCTGGAACAGCAACTATATCACCTTCCATTCTATCATCAACAATCACATCTAATGTTAAGCTTCTACTATCAAACTCAACTATAACTTTTTTACCTAACTGCTTTGCTTTTGCAGGACTAGCATAAAGTCCAAACTTTTCAAAGATTTGATGAGCTTTATCTGTAAAATCATTAAACTGTCGCTGTGGATTACATCTATAAGCAATTTCACCCTCTAATACAATAGAGTCATCAAACTTCTCAACCTCCAATTCGTTTACCTCTTTCGAGGTTGTATCCAATAGATAACCTCTCTTTTCAGTTCCATCATTCTCATACCTATTTGGTAAAGAGTCAAACTCAACCGCTTTAAATCCTTTATCTGTTGGTAGATGAGGTGTCCAATCAATGGTATATTTTGGAGCTGATACCACCTCTCTTATAATATCATTTAACTCATATCCATGATACTCTAATGCTGCATTTGTAGGAATTACCCTTTTGTGCATATTGGTTAAAGTCCCCTCTTGTTGATTAAGTGCTGGAATATCTAAATCCCCATCTCCAAGAGCTGAGAGTTTAAAATCTCCACTCGCATTATAACCAATAGTAAATCCTTTCGCCTCATCATCAAGGTCACATATTAATGCAACACCTAAAGAGTTGGTTTTTGGTGGTATCATTGCTACTTTGACATCTGAAGTTTTTTCTAATATAGCAATAAGTTTCGCTATATTTTCGGCTCTTTTATGGAAATATAAATCCTCTCCAATAATTAAAGCAAACTTCTCTTTTTTCTTTATCATTTTCTTAAATGCTATTTCAAATTTCGCATCATCTCCACCTAATAGTTTTATTAGTCTAGCTCTGTCCAACTGCTCCTTTACAGATTTTGGTACTTTATTATGGTCGGCAAATAACTCAATAATTAGGAGTAATGCAACCTCTTCATATCCCACCTTGTGTTTAAATATTTGAATATTTCTACCAAATGTAGGAACTAAAGTATCTCCCACAGGGTGAAAATAGAGTCCAGCCCCCTTATTCATCTTTTGAACATTATTAAACGCATATCTAGCATTTGGATTATCATTTCTTAAACTTGTCCCTAAGCTAATTACAAAATCACTAGCCATCACCTCTTTAAAGTCTGCCGTATAGAGTGAATTTCCTGACGCTTTAGAGTAGAAATTTAAAAAGATTTGAAAAGCTCTAGCATCACGGTTAATCAATTTAACCCCTCTCTCCTTTTTTAAAGTTTGAAGCATAAGTGCCTCTTCATTTGTAATTACAGATGAGAAATTGATAACCTTTGCCTTTTTAAATGCCTCTACAGCCTTTTTAAATGCCTCTTTATCCTTTTTTTCTACCCTATTTTCAAAATCATATCCAAATCGTCCCGCACCACATAATGAAACAAAATTCCACTCATTGGTAACTCGATAAATTTTTTCTCTTCTATCCGATATAGATGTGGGTTTGGTCTCATAATAGATTTGGCAACCACTACTACAGTGGGCACAAGTTGCGGGAATTTTCTTTAAATCCCACGCATTGGTTGTATATTGAAAATCTCTGCTGACCAATGCACCAACAGGGCAGACCGCTATACACTCACCACAATCAGAACAGTTAGTTTGGTCTGTTCCATTACTCGGTGCAATAATAGACTTTTGAAGTTTATTCCACATAGCATAGGCATCTTTTGGCATTGAACCCTTAAGTCCCTTATCAACAGATGCTCCACCCCTTTTAGTTGTTTTAATAGCAGCATCTCCTGTCATATCTTTACAGACTGTAGTACATCTTTCACACACAATACATAAACCTGCATCGTAATGGAGAACACTACTCCAATTTTTTGTCTCTCTTTTTGTGTCTGGAATTGAGTAACTCTGAGAGTCCACTCCAAGTTCTAATGTATAATTCTGTAACTCACACTCACCACTCTGGTCACACACTCCACACTGAAGAGGGTGGTTTACATCATAAACCTCCATAATTGCTCTTCGCTCTTTAAGAATATTTGGAGTATTAACCTTTATCTCCATGCCCTCTTTTATCTTTGTATTACAGGAATAGACCTGTTTACCATCTGCTTCAACTAGACACATCCTACACGCAAGTGTTGGTGAACATCTAGTTAAATAACAGATAGCAGGAATAAAGATATTATTTGCACGAGCGACATTTAGGATATACTCCCCTTCTTTAGCTTTGCATTCAATCCCATCTATCTTAATGCTAATTGTTTTTTTTGTTGCTTCCATTTCACTCATATTAGCTTCCTACTTTCTCTAATCTATTAAATCTATAAGAGGATAACAAAGCGGTACTTAAGCCCATATCATAAGTTGGATTAAGTGCTATTGTTCCTTTTAGAGATGTATCAATTTTAAACACTCTTGTAAACTCAATATTATCAATTTTAAATTTCACACTGTTACCATCACTAAGTTTTGATGCAATAGCAAACTGTTGTGAACCTAAAAGATAAACATCAGAAGATAAGATATTAGATTTAGCTGTAAAAGGTGAAAAATGTTCCTGTGGGTTACAGTTATATATAACTGCTCCATCAATTCCTTCAACCTCTATCGGCTCTTCTATATCTTCATCAATATCAGTATTGACCTCATCTAAAACATAACCCCTATATTCAACTCCTGTTATATCAAAATGGTTTGGTAGAAAATCAAATTCAATCCTCTTAAACCCTTTTTGAGTTGGAAGTTGTTTTGTGTAATCTATAGTATATTCTGCCTCTAAACCTAAGGCGTTTGCAATATCATTTAATATATATCCGCCATAATCTATTGCCACATTTATTGGGACTACTCTCTTATCTATAGAGGTTAAAGTTCCCTCTTGTTGAATAAGAGATGGCATATCCAAATCTCCTCCACCAAAAGCAGATAGAGTAAAATCACCTTTTACATTATAACCAATAGTGGCTCCTTGTATCGTATCATCAAGGTCACATATCAAAGATATACCCATTCCATTTCCAGCAGGAGGAATAGATATAATAGAAAATCCTGCATACTTTTCAAGTAAAGCTAACATCTTTGCCATATTTTCAGCTCTTGGGTGAGAGTATAAATCCGACCCAATGACCAAAGAGTAGTCAACTTTTTTAATTAGTGATTTTCTAATAAATTCTAACTCCTCCTCACCTATATTTGTCTCTGCCGATAGATTTCCAATATCAAGTTCATCTAAAATAGCTCTAATATTGTCGGGAAGTTTAATATCTTTTAAAAGAGTATCAACCAATAGTGCAACTACACCCTCTTCACTTTGAGCATCATATTTAATAAATTGAGTCACAATATTTTGAATACTACTATCTTCAATTGGGTGCATATATATAACTCTTGCCCGATAGTGTTTACTAGCCTTATTAATAGCATATTTGACTAATGGTGCATCATTATTAATTCTACTACCCAATACTATAATAGCTTTTGACCTACTAAGAGTATCTAAATTGCCATTATATAATCTTTTACCACTCACCGAACTATAGGCTTTCATAAACTTTTGATATGCTCTAGCCTCATGTGAAATAAGTTTATAACCTCTACTCTCTTTTAATTTCTGAAGAATTAATGCCTCTTCATTTGAAATTTCATTGGAGAAGATAATAGTGTCGGCATTTTTAAAAGCCTCCACTGCACGATTAAATGCCTTTATATCTTTAGTTACCCCTTTATTTGCAAAGTTAAATCCGTATCGACTTGCACTACACATTGTGGTAAATTCAGCCTCATTTGATGTTCTATAGACCTTGTCTCTTTTTACTTCATAAATCACATCATGACCACCTCCACAATGTGGACAAGATGAAGGAATTTTAGTAAGTTCCCAAGCGTTGGTAGAGTATTTAAAGTTTGTATCAACCAAGGCTCCAACAGGACATACCGCTGCCGCTTCTCCTAAAGTTGCAAAGTTTTTATCTTTTTTGACATTTTCTATAGTTGAACCATATCCGCCAAATTTCACCTTTAAAGCCTCATCACCTGTAATTTCTGTAGAGACCTTAACGCACCTTTCACACATAATACAGAGTGACGCATCGTATGATACAAATCCCCAATTTTGAATAGCTCGAAAACTATCTTTAGCGGTAAAGTTCTGCTCATCTATTCCAAACTCCATAGTTTTATTTTGAAGTTCACACTCTCCACTCTGGTCACATACTCCACACTCTAATGGGTGATTTACATTATAGAGTTTAATAATATTCTGTCGTTCTCTATATAATTCTGGACTATTTGTGGTTACAACTGCACCATTAGTGGCTCTCTCCTGACATGAAAGAATAAAACCATCAACACCCTCAACATTAACAACACACATTCTACATGAGGCAATAGGTAACACTTTAGTAAGATAACACATAGTAGGGATATATATTCCATTCTCTCTTGCTATCTCTAAAATGGTCTGTCCAAAAAAACCTTTACACTCTTTACCATCCATAGTTATAGTAATAGGTTTCCGATTATTTCTTCTCTTTAAACTACTCATTATATAGCCACCATTGATATATAATAGCATCGCATACACCGCTCTGCTTCACTGATTGCCTCTTCACCTGTAAACCCAAAATTTACTTCTCTATTATTGCTTTTTCTCTCATTAGCACTTAACTTTTCACTTACCACTCTTGGAATATTTGGCATCCAACCTGTAATTTTCTCATTTTTATTATAAACCTTAAGTTTTGATAAGTGGTCTTCCATAATCTCATCATCTGTTAATGTACATCTACCGCCATTATATAGATAACGGCTAATGACAGATGCTGCTCTTTTTGCTTGTCCAACAGCATTTACTATAGTCATTGGACCATATTCACAATCCCCTCCAGCAAATACACCATCTCTGGAAGTCATAAAATCTTTGCCATTTGTAAGAATTGTTCCCCAAGAAGTGAGTTTTATATTCCACTCTTTAGGTAGAATTTGCAAATCAGCAGATTGTGAAACAGCAGGGATTAAATAGTCACACTCTATCTCAAAATCTGCACCCTCAATCTTAATAAGTTGACCTCTTCCGCCCTTAGGGTCTGGAATTAACTTAAACTTATTAACTTTAAGTTTGGTAATTTTCTCTCCATCATCAAATATCTCTTCAATAGCAGAGTGGAAAATAAACTCAACACCCTCTTCTACCGCTTCATGATACTCTTCATAAGTTGTATTTCTAATAATGGTTTTCTCATCTCGTCTATAGAGCATAATTACCTTTTTAGCCCCCTCTCGAATGGCACACCGTACAACATCCATTGAGGTAAAACCACCACCAACACAGACTACAACTTTATCTTTTAACTCATTACTAGCAGGGCTTCCTATCCTATATTTTGTCCATAGGTTAACCTTATCGAGCATATCAATAGCACCCCAATAACCACCTATCTGCGGATTTTCATTTTTAGCACGAACCTTTTTAGAAAGCCGTGTACCAAAACCTAAAAAGGTAGCATCATATTCTGCTTCTATCTCTTTTAATCGATTAGCATCTACCCTATAGTTATTTGTGATAGTTACAGCCTCCATCTCTAAAACCAAATCAATATCTTTTTGATATTTGCTAATTGGCATTCTATACTCTGGAACACCTACTGCAACCTCACCACCATTTACAGGTAACTCCTCAAAAATATCAACCTTAATTCCCTCTAGTGCCAGATAATAGGCAACTGTCAAACCGGCTGGACCTGCTCCAATGACTGCCACCTTTTTACCATCATTTCTAAGAGGTTTAGGCTCTCTTGGATGTAGCCACTCCAACCCGTGGTCTGTCTCATAATCTGCTCCTAATCTTTTAAGCTCCATAATAGATATAGCCTCATCAAGATTGGCTCTTCTACAAGCATCTTCACAAGGATGAGGACAGACCCTACCGCAAGTGTGAGCTAAAGGCATATTTGCTCTTGTAGCAATTAAAGAGTCGCCAAATAACATATCACGAATTCCCTCAATATATGCAGGAATATCTACATGTGCAGGACACATATCCGTACATGGTGCTGTTATTTTTGCAATATATTTAATATTTCCATTATAGTGTTTTGACGGTATTTGTGCATTAATACAAGTATCAAACTGCTCTCTATAATGCTCTATTAAATCTAAAATAGGTTTAGGGACAGTCCGCCCAATCTCACATTTAGATGTATTCATCATTGTTTGAGCAATCTCTTTTAAATGTGTAATGTCATTATGACTTCCCTCACCTCTAGCTATTTTGTCAAGTAAATCATATAAGATTTTACCTCCCCACCTACCCGGTGTGCATCTCCCACATGCTTCAGAATACTTTTGATACTGTGAAGCATATCGATTAGCTAACTCAACGGCATCTATATCTTTATCAAATATAGCTACACCGTCCCAACCAATAAATGCTTTGGAGTTTTGACTCCCATGGTAGGTTTCAGGCAGTTTAAACCTCGACTCACTCCACTCATTAGATGACTTATTACGATTATCAATAAGTTCACCTTGCCAAGTAGAGAAAAGTAGTTTTGCCATTATTTACCCTTTTTTTTAGCTGTCGTAGCTCGTTTTCTTTGTACCGTCTTTTTTACAGATGGCTTCTTTTGAGTTTCTGTTTTAACTTTTGTCTCCTTGTCTATCTTTTTTTGAACCTCTACCTTTGCTTTAGCATTCTCTTTAGCAACTTTTTCTGCTTCAATCCTCTTCTCTTCAGCTAATTTAAAGGCCTTTTCTGCCTCCTCTTTTCGTCTTGTTATCTCTTGAATACTTAGCTTTTTAACAACAATAGTCCAATCAACCTCATTAAACTTTAATGAATTCATAAGTTCATGACCCAAATCTTTAATAAAATCAGCACTCTTCTGAATATGTGAGAAATCTCCCACTTCAAAAATAAAAATCCCTACTTCACCAACTTTTAGATTTGATTCGATAATCTCACCCATTCTATTATAGAAGTTATCTTTTAAATGTCTTAAATCATATCTTTGCATATCTTCTCCTATCTGTCAACTTCACCAAATACAATATTGGTAGAACCAATAATTGTAACCACATCAGGAATGTATGACCCCACTAAAATCTCTTGAAGTAGTCCTGTATGAAAAAATGACGGAGCTCTACACTTAAGTCTATAGGCATAAGGTTCACCTTCAGATTTAATATAAAAACCAAGCTCACCTTTTGGGGATTCGGTAGGAACATAAACTTCACCCTTCGGTGGTCGCATTCCCTGAGTTACAAGTACAAAGTGTTGCATAAGAGCATAATTTTGTGTCATAATCTCCTCTTTTGGAGCAGATATATATTGTGGAGCGTGTGCCATAAGTTGAGGCTCCGTCTCCTTATACATAGGTATCAGCTGTCTTAGAATTTTAGTTGATTCTAGTATCTCTGCCATATAGAGTCTATATCGTCCATAACTGTCATTTGTATCGGCTATAGGAATATCGAAATCCAACTCACTATAAAGTTCATAAGGCTCCTCTTTTCTAATATCATAGGCAATTCCACTACCTCTTAACATAGGACCTGTACAACCCCAATTTAACGCATCTTCCGGTGATATAACTCCTACATTTTCAAGACGCATTTTCCAAATTCTATTTTTCTCTAAAAGAGCATTATATGTCTCTTTTACCTCGTAATCAACCTTATCGCACCACTTTTCAAGGTCATTTAACCAATTCTCTGGTAAATCTAATGGAACACCACCTATTCTAACTGCACTATGTGTCAATCTAGCTCCACAATAATCCTCCATTAAATCCATTCCAAACTCTCTTTCTCTAAAAGCGTATAGGAATATTGACATTGCTCCAACATCAAGAGCATGAGTTGCAATAAAAAATAGGTGCGATATAATTCTATTTACCTCAAGTAACATAGTTCTAATAACTTTAGCCCGTCTTGGAACATCAAGACCTATTAACTTTTCCACTGCTAACGCATAAGCATAATTATTTGAAGTTGAAGCTATATAGTCTAATCTATCGGTTGTTGGTAAAAACTCATTATATGTCATATTTTCAGCCATTTTTTCAACACCACGATGGAGGTATCCAATATCTGGGTGGGCTTTTACCACCTGCTCACCATCTAATTCCAATATAAGCCTTAATTGACCATGGGCTGATGGGTGTTGTGGACCGAAATTGATAACCATTGTATTGTTGTCTCGCTCAAAATTGAGATTTTCAAAAAATGGGGATAATTTATTTGGTTGTTGCATACTTCTGCTCCTCTACTTTCTATCTTTTAACTGTTTTTGAGACGCATTATAGTCAACTAGTATCGTTTTGCTATACTCAATTGGGGTTTCCGGTTCGCCATTGCTAATATCTGCACCAAATGGTACTTCTCTACCAACTCTCGAAAACCGTTTAGTATCATATCTATCAATTTTCGCCGGGTCCCTATTTTCAGGTCCAATTGCCTCTCTTGCCTCTTTTCCAAAAATTTTATCAACCTCATACCATTGAGCAAATTCGTCACCTTGTAGAGGATAAGTTTTTAGAAGAGGGTGTCCCTCCCAATCGTCCGGCATAATAATTCGTTTAAGAAATGGATGATTATTTACTACAATTCCAAACATATCAAACATCTCTCGCTCTGCAAAATTTGCGGCTTTATATAGAGGAACTATAGACTCAATAGCCAAACCATTCTCAAGATTACAAACAACACGAACCCTTTTTCTCTCTTTAAGATTTAAAAGTTGATAGAAAATTTCAAAACTATTATTTTTTGCCAAATAGTCAACTGCACTCATTTCAGTTAACATTTCATAGCCACACTCATTTTTTAATATCTCTATAGCTTTAAAGTTATCTTTATAATTAATCTCAACTCTCATCTGACCCAATTGAATATATGCAGAGTTAATCTTGATTTTGCTACTTAAAATCTCTAATTGCTTTGTAAAAACCTCATCAGTTGATACATCTTGGGTTGGAACAGATGGTACAACATGAAATCTATCAGTATAATAAGCTTTTGCTTGAACACTGTCCTTTGGTACATATTTTCTCATTATATTAACCTTAGATTTTGTTTTTTATTTTTATTCATATTGGCCGATTCTCTTCTAATCTTTTTTTGAAGCATCATCAGTGCATATTGAAGTGTCTCTGGTCTAGGAGCACAACCGGGTAGATAAATATCAACTGGTATAATCCTATCAACACCTTGAACTGTAGCATAGGTATTAAACATTCCTCCTGTATTTGCACAACTTCCCATAGAAATAACCCATTTAGGCTCTGTCATTTGGTCATATAATCGTCTTGCAAACTCTGAATGTTTTTTAGATAAAGTACCCGCTAATATCATAACATCTGCTTGTCTAGGAGATGCTCTAAAGATTGTACCAAATCTATCAAAATCATAACGGCTATCTCCCGACGCCATCATTTCAATTGCACAACATGCGAGTCCATAGGTTAAAGGCCATAAAGAGTTACTTCGACCCCAATTTATAAGATGGTCAACTGTTGTTAATGCTACTGGTAAACCTCCTGCTGAGGCATAATTTACTTGATGCTGTGCCATTCAAGTGCTCCTTTCTTCCATGCGTAAATAAATCCAATTGCCAAAAGCAAAATAAATAAAATCATCTCTGCAAATCCAAACCAACCAAGTAGTTTAAAATCGATTGCCCATGGGAACATAAAAATAATTTCTACATCAAAAAGAATAAATAGAAGTGCTATCAGATAGAACTGCGTTGAAATTGTGTTAGGTTGTTTTGTAACCTCTGGTCCACACTCATAGATTGTTAGCTTTAACTTCTCAGTCTCAAGCCTAGCCATTTTTCTACTTACGAATCGTGCTAAAAATAGTGTAGCATTAAATGCACCAACTGTCACCACGAATAAGAAGAAGATACCTAAGTAAGGGTGATTGTTAATCACATGAGTCATTAGAACTCCTTTATTTGGGATATTATTCTTTGTTACGAATTTCTACAAAATATTAAGAAATAATAAGAATATTACGCTTATATTAGCAGAAAAATTATTAAATAGATTGGGTAATTATGGTGCTTTTATGGTATGTTAATAATTTGTAACAAACTGTTACAGTAGATAATAAAATAGGGATTTATTTATATAATATATTAATTATTATTTCATAAGTTTAGTCTCAATAATAGAGAAAACAATTTCCTATAATCTATATTATCATCAGCCGAAAGTGACACCGGTTTTATTAAATCAGCTGGAGTTAATTTTACTTTTTTATCATATTTCATATATGGATTTACTACAATGTTTAACTCCAGTGGTGTATTTTTAGCATCTGCTGATAGAGTTAAAATTAAAATTAAAATAGCCAAGATTAATAGTTTAATATCTGTTTTCATAAAATTTCTACCTTTATTTAAAATATATTAGTATTTATATTATACAAAAACAGAGTTTAAACTTAACTTATTTTTTAATTCTCAAGATTAAGAAAAAATTAAGTTTTATACATAAATCATTTTATACCAAATGGATTTAATCCTCCTATCATACCCATAGCTTGGGATTTTCTATTATCCTCTACCATTTTATTTACATCATTTATAGCTGAAATCAATAAAATCTGAAGAGACTCTTTATCATCTAATATACTATCATCAATAGTAATATCAATAATCTCACCTGTACCATTGGCAGTAACCTCTATCATACCACCACCAGCTTTTGCTGTTAAATTTACTAGCTTTGACTGCTCCTCTATCTCTTTAGCTTTTGATTGGAGTTGCTCCATCATCTGCCCCATTTTACTCATATCTAATCCCTCAAACATGATTTCAATCCTTTAAACTCTTCTGCTATCGTATTATCATCATTTAAAATAACAATTTTAGGTTCAAACTTGTCAGCCTCATCTTCACTCATAGAAGCGTAAGCTATAATAATAATCTTATCACCAATCTGAACCTTTCTCGCTGCTGCACCATTTAAACATATCTCTCTTTTTCCAGCCGCACCTGATATAATATATGTTGAGAACCTCTCACCATTATTGATATTTACAATATCTATCTTTTGACCTACACGCATATTTGAGGCATCTAAAAGATTTTGGTCAATAGTGATTGAACCTATATAATCTAAATTTGCCTCTGTTACTGTAGCCCTGTGAAGTTTACTATAAAGCATAGTAATATTCATGATTGTCTCCATTTTTTTTCGTATTATAACGAGTTTAAATTATATTTAAAAACTTTGGATATAAGCATTTTTATTAATTTTAACTCTAATCTCTTTTAACATCTCTATGGCCTCTCTCTCGGTAGAATATGGACCAATATAGACCCTTTTTATCATATCTCCATTTTGCATAACATCTTGAATATGATAACTAAACCCATTTTGAGATATACGAAATAAATACTCCCCATTTGGATTGGATAGAAAACTACCAACTTTTATATAAAATTGCTTTCCTATCGTTTTATTATTGTCTAATGTCATATTATTGTCAAGACTATCCTCATTTAATTTAGGGTCAATAATCTGCTTTAGATTTTTAATAGCCAAAACTTTAAATTGATTATTCTCTCTAACTAATCTAACTTTATGAATATCTTTTCCGGATTGGCTATCATCTCTATTTTGAAATCTCCATCTGACTACTGTTTGTACATCAATATAACCATTTCCTCTTTTTAAAATCTTTAATCCCAAAAGTTTATACTTTCTTATTATCCATCTCTTATAAAATAATACTTTAGCTGTACGAAGTTGTATAAGATTTACATTTTTTTTATTAAAATATTGTTGCATAGGAAAACGATAAAAAATTTTAAGTTTATCTAAAAAATTCTCCTCATCTGCCATATAGTAGTTTTTTAAAAAAGTTTTAATATAAATATAAGATGAGGTATCATCTCCCATTGGTGCCAAAAAATATTTACTAACCCACCCATCAAGATGGTTTGCACCCATAGGATATGATATATAACACCACTCTTTGCCATCTCTTGCATATTTACACTCCCTAATCTTAATTCCAACAGCAGAGGCTGGTATTGTCCCTACTACAGTAGCAGAGTTTATAATAGGGGTGTCTCGTACATTTAATCTTCCACCCTTTTTAAGGTGTATTAGACGATACTCAGTAGCATAAATAAACTCGATAGTGATAATTAATAATAGTATAACTCTTTCCATAAACAAAATTATACAATATATAATTAAAAATAGTATTAATCAAATCTCTACTGCCTACTGTATCAAAGCCAATCTAGCTTTTAATCCTATCGTCGTACTGTATCCAACCTCTACAAACTGTAGAGTACCATTACTATCATATATAAAGGTGGTGGGGTATGCCTCTACTTTGAATTGTTTTGCCAACTCCCCACTAATATCATTAATTACGCTATAACTATAACCTCTCTCTTTCATAAATTTTCTCAAATCTATAGAAGAGCCAGAGTTAACAGCAACTGTGATAACTCTAATCCCATCTCTATGTAGAGAGTCTAAATTTGGTGCTTCAAATCTACAAATAGGACACCATGTTGCCCAAAAATGCACTATAAAAGGTTTACCATCTAGCTTAAAATCTATCTTCCTATTCTCAATGGATAAGAGCTTAAGAGATGGAATAGAAGCTTCTGTCTCAGGTCTTCTAATATAGTTTACTCCAAAACTAATAATAGATACTATAATAAGAGTAACTATTATATCTTGTAAAATCTTTTTAATTGACCATCTATTAAAAATCATCTATTTTAAATAGTCCTGAAGGGCTTTTGGTTCAAGTTTACCATTAGATGCTTGTAACTCTTTGATAGCAAGAGATGCTGCTTTTGCAGCTGCAATAGTAGTAAAATATGCAATATTGTGAGCTAAAACTGACTGTCTAATAGTTTTACCGTCAACCTTACTTCCTTGGTCTTCACTTGTATTAATTGCTATTACTATCTCACCATTTTTTATCATATCATCTATATTGGGGCGACCCTCTGAGATTTTTAACACCTTAGATGATGATACTCCTGCATCTTCTAAAGCTTTATGTGTTCCTGCTGTAGCTACTATCTCAAATCCCAATTTTGTAAACTCTCTTCCTAACTCTCCAACAAAAACTTTATCGATATTCGCCAAAGATATAAAGATTTTTCCCCCTAATGGAATATTATTTTTAGAGGCAAATTGACTCTTAGCAAAACTCATACCAAAGTTATCACTAATTCCCATAACCTCACCTGTACTTTTCATCTCTGGTCCTAAAAGTAGGTCAGAACCGGGTAGCTTATTGAATGGAAATACAGCCTCTTTAACTGCTACATGCCCCTTTAAATTTGGCTCTAATATCTTTTTATTAAAATTTACAACTTTAAATTTGTCATAAAATTTAAGTGCCTCCTTTAGGTCTCCTTGTATCATAACTCTAGTGGCAACCTTAGCAAGTGGTAAACCCGTAGCTTTTGATACAAAAGGCACTGTTCTCGATGCTCTCGGATTTACCTCTATTAGATATACCTCATCTTTAAAAATAGCATACTGTATATTTAGCAGTCCAACCACCCCAAGTCCTAAAGCTATATTTGCTGTCTGCTCTTTTATCTCATTTAATAATCTATTTGATATTGATATAGTAGGTAATGCACAAGCAGAGTCACCTGAGTGAATTCCTGCCTCTTCGATATGTTGCATAACTCCACCAATATATACATCTTTTCCATCACTAATAGCATCAACATCAAGCTCTATTGCATTATTTAAAAACTTATCAATTAATACAGGAGCATCATTGGATACACTAACAGCTTCACCCATATACTCTTTTAATTCATTATCAGAAAATACAGTTTTCATTCCTCTTCCACCAAGTACAAAACTTGGACGAACAAGTACGGGATAGCCTATTCTATTTGCCACAATAATAGCATCTTCTTTAGTGAATACCGTTCCATTAGCTGGTTGTTTTAAACCTAAATCTTTAATAAATGTAGAAAAAAGCTCTCTATCTTCTGCTAAATCTATAACTTTAGCTGTTGTTCCAGATATATTAGCACCGATAGCAGTTAAACCTTTTGCCAATTTTAGTGGAGTCTGTCCTCCGAAATGGACAATAACCCCATCTGGATTTTCCAACTCTATTACATTTCTTACATGCTCAAAATCTATTGGCTCAAAATAGAGTATATCAGATGTATCATAATCGGTTGAAACCGTTTCTGGGTTACAATTATACATAATAGATTTAATCCCCATATCTGCTAATGCAAAAGAGGCGTGAACACAACAGTAATCAAACTCTATCCCCTGCCCTATTCTATTTGGTCCACCACCAATTACAAGCACTTTTTTTTCTCTTTTACTATCTAAAATTGACTTTTTAGGGAGTTTTGTAATATTGGTTGTTGAGTATAAATATGGCGTTAATGCTTCAAATTCGGCAGAACATGTATCAACCTCATTATACTCTAATACTATACCTAACTTCTCTCTTGCTATATATATATCATTTTCATTTAGGGTTAAGCCATCTCTTCTATTTATAATCTCTGCTATTATAGCATCAGAAAAACCTTCTGATTTAATCTTTCTAAAGAGTCTCTCATTGTTAAGAAGTTTTATATCTATTAATTTTTCACTATTGACCAACTCTTCAAATTGATATAGATACCATCTATCTATTTTACATATCTCAAATAGCTCATCAACACCTACTCCTCTTCTTAGAGCCTCATAAACATACAATACTCTATTGCTATTTGGTCGTCTAATCTCTCTTAATAGTTTATCATTATCACAATCTATGCTATTAAAACCTTTAAGTCCCGTCTCTAGTGAGATTAATGCTTTTTGAAATGACTCTTTAAATGTTCTTCCCATACTCATAACTTCGCCTACTGATTTCATAGCGGTAGTCAGTGTTGAATTTGCCATTGGGAACTTTTCAAATGTAAATCTTGGAATTTTTGTCACTATATAGTCTATTACAGGCTCAAATGAGGCTGGTGTTCCTGTAATATCATTTGTTATCTCATCAAGAGTAAATCCAACAGCTAAAAGTGTAGCAACTTTTGCAATGGGGTAACCTGTAGCTTTAGATGCCAAAGCAGAAGAACGACTAACTCTTGGGTTCATCTCAATAACTATCATTCTGCCTGTATTGGGATTAACAGCAAATTGAACATTTGAACCACCTGTATCTACACCAACTTCTCTTAAAATTTTAAAAGAGGCATCTCTCATTCGTTGATACTCTTTATCTGTTAAGGTTAAAGCCGGTGCAACAGTAATACTATCTCCTGTATGTATTCCCATCGGGTCAAGGTTCTCTATGGAACAGACAATAATACAGTTATCTGCCTTATCACGAATAACCTCCATCTCATACTCTTTCCAACCAAGCAGAGACTCCTCAATTAGAATTTCAGATATAGGAGATGCGTCAAGTCCACCTTGAACTATTCTTCTATACTCATCTATATTATAGGCGACACCACTCCCTCCACCGGCCAATGTGTATGATGCTCGAATAATAAGCGGAAAACCTATATTTTTTGCCACCTCCATAGCTTCGTCCATGCTATAGGCGTATTGAGAGATAGGTAAATCCATACCTATTTTTATCATTGCCTCTTTAAACTTTTGTCTATCTTCACCTTTTTTTATGGCCTCTGGATTTGCACCTAAAAACTCAATTTTATCTAGCATACCCTGCTCATACATATCCATTGCAACATTTAGTGCGGTCTGTCCACCCATTGTTGGTAATATTGCATCAACAGACTCTTTCTCAATAATTTTAGAGATAACTTCTGAAGTAATTGGCTCAATATAAGTTCTGTCGGCAAACTCTGGGTCTGTCATAATAGTAGCAGGATTTGAATTGATAAGAACTACTCTATACCCTAACTCCTTAAGTGTTTTAGCAGCTTGTGTTCCAGAATAGTCAAATTCACAGGCTTGACCAATTATAATTGGACCAGAACCTATAAGTAAAATAGTTTTGATGTCAGTTCGTTTTGGCATAAAAAAACACCCCTGTTTTGAATTTGTGGATTATACTCAAAAGGTACTTATATAGTGTTGTTTTCATATATGTTAGCAATACTTATTTCAATAAATTAATTTACTCATCTTACTTCAACTATGGAGCATATCTCAATAAGCTTTTAAGGACAATAATCGTATAATTTTTTCAAAAAATCGACTGGATATATGCAACTTAAAAACCAAAAATTATCTATTAAATCGTATCTTGACCTCTCTCAACTCTTAAAAGAGTATAGGGGGAGTCATGAAGAAAATCGTTCTTTTGCTTTAAAGCATAAAAAGTTACAAAAGGCTCCAACTAAACTACTGCTTAAGTGGTTAGAGAGACACTCATTTAAAATAAGGGGTGAGTTGAACTCTAAAAAATACTTAGAGTATCTATCATCATTTGACTCTATAATGGGGATACTATTTTTTATTATGGGTTTTTTTGTAGGATTAGGCCTACTTAGTTATAATGGTCAAGCTCCTGTAAATATTATCTATTACCTATTAATTGCAATGGTTTTACCCATCTTTAGTATGTCTGTTTCTCTCTTTACAATGTTTAGCCATGGAAGGGTTGCTAACTTTTTTACAATGCTTTTTCCCTTACACTGGATAGAGAAGATATTAATCCACATACCATTTAGAAAAAAAATAGAAAATTTCAAACCCCCATTCTCGTTTGAATTTTCAAAATGGATGTTTATAGAGAGAATACATCTGTTTTCTCTACTATTCTCAATTGGACTTCTTCTCTCTCTTGTACTTATGGTAGTGGCTACTGATATAGCTTTTGGTTGGAGTACAACTCTTCAAATATCAGCAGACTCTTTTCACTCATTTATATCATCTATAGCAATATTATGGAGAGATATGTTCCCTTCAGCTGTTCCATCATTAGAGTTAGTTGAACTTAGTCACTATTTTAGATTGGGCGAGAAATTAGATATTTCAATGGTTCATAATGCAGATAAGTTAGGAGCATGGTGGAAATTTCTAGCAATGACAACTGTTATTTATGCTATTGGACTTAGATTTATATTTTTAATTTTTAGTAAAGATATGTTACAAAAACAGTTAGAGAGAGAATTTCTACTATTAGATGGAGTAAAAGGTATTTTAAGAGAGTTTCATACACCTTTTGTATCTACACAAGCACCAAAAGCTGAGAAGCATCTAAAAATAGAAGAGAAAAAAGAGAAGAAAACAACTATTACTATAGATGAAAAACTGTATGAGTCTATTTTAGGTTGGAACTTCTCCGCCGATGAGATAGCATTAGCTAATGATAGTAGAGGGATAAAGGCACTAACTATATGGGCAGTTGGTGGAAGTAATACTTATGCACAAGATTTACAGATAATAAAAAATATGAGCGGTATCGTATTTTTGTATGTAAAATCATGGGAACCCCCAACTATGGATTTTATAGATTTATTAGAGATGTTAATTGAAAATAAAAAGGTAAAAAAAATTCAAATATATCCACTCGGAACTATTGGTAAACACTATAAAAATAATGATAGCGATGTAGATGTGTGGATAAAAAAGATAGATAGTGTAAAATCTGACAAAGTATGGATTGTATATAATGGGAAATAAAATTATTGATGATTATCCAAAATTTGCTGTGGTAGGACACCCAAATAAGGGAAAGAGTAGTATTGTATCATCATTGGCACTTGATGATTCTGTTCAGATAGGAAATACACCCGGTACAACACAAGTTAAAAGAGGTTTTCCTCTAAAGGTTGATGGTAAGATAATTTATGAGCTATTCGATACACCCGGTTTTCAAAGAGCAAGAAGAATATTAGCATGGCTGGAGGAAAACAGACCTATCTCCGCTGATAAAAGAGCTGATGTTATACGAAAGTTTATATATGAATTTAGAGATGATAAACGGTTTAAAGATGAGATAGAGCTATTAGAGCCTATTATGGACGGGGCTGGAATTATATATGTGGTTGATGCCTCTAAACCCTATGGACCAGAGTATGAGATAGAGATGGAGATACTCCGTTGGGCAGGACAACCATCTATGGCAATTTTAAATCTGATTGGAGATGAGGATTATAGAGATGATTGGAAAAGGGCATTAGGACAATATTTTAGACTAGTTAGAACATTTAATCCACTAAAAGCAAAATTTAATGACCATATTGAGCTATTAGAGAGTATGGCACAACTTAAAGAGGAGTGGACAAAATCAATAAAAACTGCTATTAAGATTTTACAAGATTTACAACAACAGAAGATTGAAAAGAGTGTAGATGCTATTGTTAAGGGGACAATTAAAACTCTATCTTATGTTCATTCAAAAAGAATAAAATCTAAAAAAGCGACTAAAGAGGAAGAGAAATCTCTTAAAGAGAGATATAAAAAAGAGCTTATTAGATATGAAAAGAGTTTAGAAAAAGAGATAGCAGATATTTGGAACCATAGAACCATTAACAAAATAGATAATCTATCCGCTCTGGACAATATAGCTCTATTTTCAAAAGAGAGTGCATCTATTTTTGGTTTAAGTCAAAAAGAGCTAATAGTAACTGGTGCATCTGCCGGTGCTATTGGTGGATTAGGAGTTGATTTAGCATTTGGTGGTGGAACATTTCTTTTAGGCTCTATTATTGGCGGTGTAGTAGGTGGAATTGGAGCTATGAAAGGATTTGAAAATCTATATGAAGTGAAACTATTGGGTCAAAAATTTGGAAAAAGAGAACTATCAATTGGACCCATGAAAAATATAAACTTTCCATATATATTTTTAGGTCGTATATTATATCACGCCTCTATTATAGCAAACCGCTCTCATGCTGCGAGAGATACTATTGAGCTAGAAGATAAATCATCTTATATAGGGAAAATCATAGATGCAAATATGCGAAAAAAGTTAGAAGAGGTACATGAGAAGTTACGAGAGGGCAAGAGTCCAAAAGAGGAGTCAATGGTAAAATATCGAGAAGTTATTTTAGATGCCTTTATAAAGTTATTGTAGTTTTGAAAAAGTATCTTTTTTTAACTCAAACCGATACAACTATAGGTTTTGTATCACAAAATAGCTCCAAAATAGACATAGCTAAAAAGAGACTAGCAGATAAGTATTATATAAGGGTTGTCAACTCATTAGATACTCTAAAATCTTTTACACGAGTTCCACAGAAATATAAAAATTTAATTAGGCGTTCAAGAAAAAAAACATTTATTATGCCAAGTGGATACTCATTTAGAGTAGTAAAGGAGAGCAGACACAATTTGCTATTAGATAGATTAAGATGGGCTTATAGTTCATCTGCCAATATTAGTGGAGAGAGATACAATGGTCAATATGCAGAAGATGCAACAGAGGTTATTATTTCTGAACCTAACAGTAGAAACGGTATCCCCTCTACAATTTATAAATTGGGGATTAATAGAATAAAAAAAATAAGATAATATCTTTATTAAATCTCCTCATTCACAATAGATATAGTTCTTATCTTTGCCCCCTCATCTAAACATGATATAGTGTGTTGTTGTGGGGTGAGGTAGAGATATATCTTCTCTCCAGATTTAGAGACAATAGGGGGATTATTATCTACTAACCAATAGATTGTTGAGTTTGCTTCAAAAGAGTAACATTGTAAAGCCATCTTTTTTAACTCTTTGGGGAGAAGTCTATTATAGGTGTAGGTTCGATTATTAATTGGATTTGTAATAAGTGGTTTATAACCTCTCCACTCTCTGTAACATCTATGTTTAGATAGGCTATCTATTGATTTTATAGTGCCATTTTTTATAAGATAAGATAAAATCTCTGCCCTCATAATAGAACATGGTCGTTTTAATTTTACACCCTCTATTATATCATCTTCTATCTTTTCTTTGCACTCCCCCAACTGAATACCATCTTGACATATTACCCCTCTTTTAATTCCATCTGGTCTTTTAAACCAACTCTGTTTGCCAAGTAGTTTAAATATCTGAAATAGTGTAGGTGATGAGGTTGTTAATCCCGTTGCGTATCTGTTTTTATAGGCGTGACTAGATTTACCAGAAAAGTTCCCATACCAAACCCCTACAGTATATTGTGGAGTATAACCTACCGTTAACATATCTCTAGCATGGGCAGAAGTTCCTGTTTTAAATGCAATTTTTGGCATATCTTTTATAAACTCCCAATATGAGGAGAACTCAACCCGCGGAGCATCAGCTAAAATATTACTAATTAAATAACAAGATTGTGGAGTAAGTATTCGCTTTTTAGGATATTTCTTATTTAATATAAAAGAGGCTCTACTATATACTCCACCATTGGCAAAAGATGCAAAAAGTTGAGCATTATTAAGAAGAGATAACCCCCAACCACCAAGTGCTAAAGAGCTACCATAATAGCTTTTTGCTCTATTTAAAGAGGTGATATTTGCCTCTTTTAAAAGATAATATAGTGAATTATCTTTAAGCACTCTATCTAAATCAACAGCAGGTATATTTAAAGAGAACTGAAGAGCCTCTGATGCTGTAACCTCTCCTAAATATCTTTTGGAATAGTTAGTTGGTTTATATCCATCTATAAATAAAGGTACATCATATACCTTTTTAAGTGGTGTAATTAAACCCTCCTCCATAGCTTTTGCATATATAAATGGTTTAAGTGTGGAGGCTGGAGAGATTAGAGATTTTAAACCATCATTCTGTCCACCATGTATATTATCATAAAAGTTTTGTGAGCCAATATAGGCTAATATCTCCATATTTCTATTCTCTATGACAATAGCCGAGCCGTTATAAATACCATATTTTTTTAACTCCTCAATCTGTGAAGAGACTATAGCCTCAACCCTTTTTTGTAGTACTAAATCTATAGTTGTATTTACCTCTCTACCACTATTGATATATCTTGATAGATGTGGTATTTTATTTGGTAAATCTCTTATATCTGTATATATCACCTCATCTTTTGCCTCTTGATACTCTTTGTTATCTAAAATATTTAAATTATATAACCTATCTAAAAGACGATTTTTTACTCTATTTATATCTTTCCCTTTTTTGGGTCTATTTCTATTTGGATTTTTGGGAATTGATGTAAGATATGCTATTTGAGATAGAGATAGAGATGAGGGTGGCAAATTAAAATATTTAAAAGATGCAGATGCAAATCCCTCAACATTTCCGCCATAGGGTGCATTATTGAGATATAGAGTTAAGATTTCATCTTTAGAGTATCTCATCTCTAATTGAATGGCTTGAAATATCTCAACTATCTTTTGAGTTAGGGTTCTTTTTTTATGGTGCATCATTCTAGCCACCTGCATAGTAATAGTAGATGCACCTATTTTGTGACTATTGGTTAAATTTGAGTAAAAAGCTCTAACAATGGATAGTGGATTTACTCCAAAATGGTTATAGAAATATCTATCCTCATAACCTAATAGAACCTTTTTAATATTATCTGTAACCTCTTCTGATTTTATAGGAACTCTTAAGAAGCCATCACTACTAAGTTTTACAGAGAGCAGTTTATGATGACGGTCATATATGAGAGTAGATTTTGGTTTATAGAGCCTATCTACATCTAAAGGATATAGATAGTCAAGAGTCAGATATATAAAAAATAGTATTGGAAAAAGGGCTAACCCCTTTTTGATAATCTTTGACATTCACTAACAAAATATTTTGCATTCTCAACAGGAACATCAGGAACTATTCCATGACCTAAATTAAATATGTGTCGTCCATCTCTCATTGTATTAACAATTGAACTAACAGACTCTGTAATAGCCTCTTTCGAGTATAATCTGCAAGGCTCCATATTTCCCTGAAGTACATATTTATCACCTAGTTTCTCTTTAGCTAATGCCATAGGTGTCCCCCAATCAACACCAAACACATCAAAATTACCATATACCAAATCTCTCTCTATAAAAGATGTAACACCTTTTGGAAAAATAATAATTGGAATATTTGGATATTTTGATTTTATATAATCGGCAATTTCTATCATATATTTCCAACTAAACTCATTATATTTACTTGGCTCAATCGCACTAGCCCAGCTATCAAATATCTGAATTACATCAACCCCTGCCTCAATTTGACTCTCCATATAATATTTAACCACTTCTGTAACTTTAGATAGTATTTTATGTAGAAGTTTAGGGTTGGAATAAATCATCTTTTTACAAATGGTATATGTTTTTGTCCCTTGTCCCTCTATAATATATGTGGCTAAAGTCCAAGGTGCACCCGTAAATCCAATAAGAGCCTTTCCATCATCTCTTTTATCTAACTCCTCTCTTAAAAGTTTAATTGTATCATAAACATAGGTTAATCTATTAGATGCCTCTTTACCGTCTAAAAGTCTATCTATATCCTCTTCGCTCTTAATTGGGTCGTGAAATATAGGACCTTTCCCCTTGATAAACTCTAAATCCATTCCCATTTCATCAGGAACAACCAATATATCAGAGAATAAAATAGCAGCATCAACTCCTACAATATCAAGAGGTTGGAGAGTAACCTCACACGCCTTTTTAGGGTCGTGACAGAGATTTAAAAAATTTCCAGCCTCTGCACGAACTTTCATATATTCAGGTAGATAGCGTCCAGCTTGACGCATCATCCATACAGGAGTATATGGGGTCTCTTTGCCTAAACAGGCATCTACAAAAATTTTACTCATTAATGTCCAACCTTACTTAAAAAATATAATCCAACTGCTAAAGCAGTAATTGAGAGTGCAAAATATAACATCTCTACAGGTGTACCAAAAGAGGTGTGTAAGACTCTTTGGAAAAAATTAACTACCAAAACCATAATGATAACTTTTGCTATCTTATCTTTTAATTGGTCTAAAGATGAGATTGCCAAAATCTGCCCATGCCCTTTTGCTTCATCAATATGAGAGATAAAAAGCTCATATATACCAAATGAGAAGATAAACATAACAACAGCAATCAGATATAAATCGACTGCTCCTATAATTTTGGCTACAATATTCTCATGAAAATCTTTTGGATGTGGATGGGCAAAAAGTCCATTAAAAGCGTAAGAGGCAATTGAAGCAATATCATAAGATGCTACAATAAATAAAATAATAGCCCCAATAAGTCCAAATACCACCGCTAAAATAACAATGAACCTACTTCGCCATATTGTTCCCTCAAATAGTATCTCAATGAGGCTCTGTTCACTTTTCTCCTTAAAGCTTTTTTCAACTATTTCATGACTCATAAATCAATCTCCCAACTCTATCCACTTTTGAGCAATACGAACAGCATTAGTGGCAGCTCCTACTCTAACTTGGTCTGCAACTCCCCAGATGTGTAATATGTTTGGTGAATATATATCTTTTCTAATTCTCCCTACAAAAGTTAAATCTGTATCGGTTGCAGTTATAGGCATAGGGTATTTACTATTTTCTAAATCATCAATAACCTCTACATTTTCAAAATTGGCTAATGCCTCTCTAGCCTTTTCCACACTCACATTAACCCCCTCCTCAAATGTAATGGTAATAGCTTCACTATGGCTTCTAAGGACAGGAACACGGACACAAGTAGCACTTATAGCAAAATTGGAGTGCATAATCTTATTTGTCTCATTTATCATTTTCATCTCCTCTTTTGTGTATCCATTTGGTTGTGGGGTATCAATATGTGGAATAACATTTAGTGCAATCTGATGGGCAAATGCTTTTATCTCTGTCTCATCAAGCTTAAAGGCAAAAAAATCTTTCATCTGCATAATAAGCTCCTCCATTCCAGCTTTTCCCGCTCCTGAGGTTGCTTGATATGTGCTTACATCAACTCTCTCTATTCCATATAACTCATCAAGAGGTTTTAAGAGTTGTACCATTTGAATTGTTGAGCAGTTAGGATTTGCAATAATCCCTCTATTTTCCCAAAGTTTAATATCTTCAGGATTTACTTCAGGTACAACTAGAGGAATATCCTCTACCATTCTAAAATGGCTTGTGTTATCAATAACTAAAGCACCAGACTCTATAGCATATTTTACATATTTAGCAGAGATAGCCCCACCTGCACTAAAAAAGGCTATATCTATATCTCTACCTTTAAACACATCTTCTGTAAGCTCCTCTATATTATACTCATCTCCTGCAAACTCTATGATATTTCCTGCAGAATTTGCACTTGCCAATGGTAATAGATTGGCTACTGGAAATTTTTGCTCTTCTAAAACTCGAAAAATCTCTTCACCTACAGCTCCACTAGCACCAACTACCGCAATATTATATTTTTTCAAATCTATCCTTTTTTTATTACAATATTTCAACATCTATCTGTTACCGCTATTTTAACTAAAGAGGTGTAAGTATTTGCTTTTTATAACATATTGTAAACCACTCAATCTGAGTTCATCTTATATATTTAATTTAGATTTTGACTCAGAATTATTAAAATCAATTATAAAACTACTTCCTACACTATCTGTTTTGAGATAGAGCTTTCCGCTCATCTCTTTTTCTATAATGGTTTTTGCAATATATAGTCCTATTCCATCGCCATTTTTCTTAGTACTGAAATATGGTTCAAAAATTTTACTTAAATTCTCCTTTGATACTCCACCTGCATTATCTGCAATAGTCACTTTTGAATTATCTATAGTTATCTCTATTCTTGGTCTTTCTATTTTTCGCTCTACTAAGGCATCTCTTGCATTATTGATAATATTTAAGATAACCTGTTGAAACTCATTACTATTTGCATAGAAAAAGAAGTTCTCTCTAATATCTAAACCAATATCTATATTATGCAGTGTTGGAGAGACTATTTTAATAGTATCCTCACACGCTTTTGCTATATCAAACTCCTCTCTCTCCTTTGATGGATTATAGAAATTTCTAAAATTTTCTATGGTTTTTGACATATATTGTAACTGCTCATTTGCCTCTTTAATTGTTAAAAGTGCCTCTTCATCTTTCTTACAACTTCTTTTAATGTGCATAAATGCAAATGAGAGAAAATTTAGTGGCTGCCTCCATTGGTGTGCAATAATTGCAATCATTTCGCCCATACTTGCAAGTCTTGACTGTTGTAATAACATACTCTGTTGTAATTTTTGCTCTTGCTCTATAAGTCGAAACTTATATGAGATGGCAAAAGATAGTAACATGGACTCTATGGCAAAAGCTATATGTAGAAATGGAAAAGCTTTTACTTCTAATCCTGCAAATTCAAAATACTCTATTAAAGATACAACAAGCAGACTATACCAACCAACCAATATAAAATAAAATGGTACATCTTTATTTGTACTAAGTCTATGTGCCTCTGATAATACAAATAAAACCCAAATAAAACTTGGTATAAATTTTGTTAATATTGCATGGGAAAATATTAAAGTAAAGATTAAATCAAATAGTGATATATAGATAACTGCAGTAATAACTCTATTGAGATTTTTTATCTTATATAAAGCTAAAAACTGCTGTATAAATAGCATTGAAAAGAGTACCACTAAAATTTGAGAAATATCAAGTACAAATAGCTCTTTTTTAAATCCATAAAGCTCACTAAATGGAGATATAAATAGATTTTCTATCTGTATAAGAAGTGAAATAATGGCTATTTGGGCTAAAGCATAATATAGATATTGTAAATTTCTAATATAAAAATAAAAAGCTAGATTATATACAACAGAAGATAAAATAACCCCTAAAGATAGTATAGCAATAATAAACTCCAAGTTGCCATAGGTATATATAGGTGTAGTTGTTGTTAAAAAATGGTCATCATAAAAAAATATAACAGCCACTCCTAAATAGATTACAATAAGGGTTATTTTTATCTTTAGTGTATTATCCATTAAGGTGTATCCTATATCCACATTTCGAGATATTTTCTATCTTATCTTTACCAATAAGCTTACGAACATCTCTAACTAAGCTACGAAGTGCATCGCTACTCATAACTTTATCAAACCATACAAAATTTTCTATTTCTGAGTAGGAGACAATTCTCCCTTGATTTTTTATAAGAATTTCTAAAAACTTATATTGAGATTCAGTTAATGGAATAACTCTATTTCCATGTAAAAGGGTATGATTAAAAGTATCAAACCTATACTCTTTTGATATATAAATAATATTTGGATTTTGAGTCTCTATCTGTTCAAAACAGAGATTTATTGCTTCAAAAAGAGACTCTTCCTCCATAGGTTTAACCAGATATTTAATTAAATTTAAACTTACAGCCTCTAAGAGATACTCTGTAGATGTATATGCTGTCGTTATAATAATAGGGATATTTTTATCTTCAGCTCTAATCTTTTTACACAGAGTCAATCCGTCCATATTTGGCATCTCTATATCAGTCATTATCATATCTACTCTTTTACTTTTATATATCTCCAACGCCTCTACCCCATCTCTTGCTTCATATATCTCCAAAAAGTAAGGACGAAGGTAGGATATGGCTATTCGCCGTATAAAATCTTCATCTTCAACATATAAAAGTGTATATTTTGATTTCTTCAACATGCTCTACACTTTTTCTACATTTTTTTATTATAACTTGCTTATACTATAGTAGTATATAAAATATTTATCTAACCTTATACTTAATTTTATATGCTATCATTAGTAAAACAAAACGAGGTTTTTTTATGATAAGAAATATAATCTTTTTGGCATTTATCTTTATCATCAGTGGGTGTGGTATGATGGGGAGTAGTTCAAGTAAGGACACCTCTTTAGCTAATAGCGACTCTAGCAGTGGTGTAGCCTCAACAGATTTAAACTCAAGTAATACAGATTCGGCTCTTATTGCAGATAGTTCCATAGAAAATACCCCTACTCCGACACCAACAGCTGAACCCACAACTAGTGAAGAGGAGAATATTTTACCTCAAACAATTAGTATTGATTTTCCTGATATATTAAAGCAGGATATATCAGAAGATAAAAATAATACAGAGGAGATAAATGAAACTATTGAAAATGAGGATAATCAGACCTTAGAGAGCAATACAACTATTATAGATATAGGCTATGCACAGCTAAAAAAAAATATATCTCGTATTGAAGATGTGGTAAAAATTGCACAAGTTAATTTGGTTTTACTAGAAAAGGTTATGCCACAAGTTTTAGATAGATGTGAAGGAATGATTTCATGTACCTTTGAACCTAAATATCTATCTATTGTATTGGATAATAAAACAATATCTAAAATAGACAATATTATAGATGATAGCAATTTTACACTTGCCACTGAAAATAGTAGAGTATTTTTAGGAGAGATAGCTTTTACTAAAAAAAGTCTTTATGAGGGGTATGACTATGAGTTAAAACTGGATATGTTATCGGATAACATCAGATTAAATAATCTCTATAAAGATACAAATCGAACAGATAATAATAGTAGTGATAGTAACTTTACAACAGATTTGGATATAAATATAACGGATATTAATTTAACAGATGAAAACTCAACAGATATAAAGAGTAGTGATGTAAATAGTAGTGACAGTAATCTAACAGATAATTTAGATATCAATGTTACAGATAGTAACCCTATAGATAGCAATATTACAGAAGATATAAATTCGACCGATAACAATATAACAGTGAAAGAGTTTCAGATATTTAAATGGTCAGACTACAATAATGATGTCATAACAACCTATGTTTATGATAACAATAAGAGTATTATAAATATATCAATATATTATTTGGTTGATGAATATGGAAAAGAGACTATGCATGTTTATAATAGCAATAATAGAGATGGACATAAAGAGAATATGAATTTAACTTTAGCAGATACCAACGAGAATAATGATACTCTGCTTTTACAATTAAATAGTATTGAACAATCTTTTGATGGCAATGAGACAAATATTAGTAGCTTCTCTTCAAATGGAGAGATTTCAGATGAAAATAGCCGACTACTATTTTCAGGCACACTATCTAATGATAGTAGTGATAATAATATCACCAATATATCAGAAGTTATTTGTGATAATAATAGTAGCTGTAACCAAAATCCAGAGATAGCGTCCAATATTGAATTTTATGAATTAAAAATTACTGGCGGAGAGTTAAATGATGGCTCTTTTCTACTGTTACCCCCATATAGCAATATAGATGGATTGAAACTTATAGATATTTTTGGATTGACTCTAGGAACTTTTACAAAATCTGATGGCAAATATCAAGGTCAAATACACAACAGTAGCTATAATGATATGTTAGATAGATTAACTATAGTTGAGATAAATGAGTCATTAGACTCGGATAGTACTAATATGTTTAGGGTAATTGATAATGAAAAGAGACCAAAGATAGAGATAATAGAGCCTTAAATAATAGATTAATAGGTCTATAAAAATATTTAAAATTATCCCACCCTAATAAAGGATAGAGATGAAAAAGAATATTGAGTTATCAAAGATAATATAAGTTATATGATGGCTGGTTTTTTTGGATTAAAACTTGGAATGCAAAATAATCCTAATATGGTTAATCTATTTGAATTGTATGATAGGAAGCGTATTGAAATACTTAAACTTTTGGATAAGAAAAAGGAAAAAAAATGAAAAAGATACCCTACGGAGAGAGCGACTTTAGAAA
>CAZROY010000017.1:0-7241 GCA_964601885.1 uncultured Sulfurovum sp.
AGAGTTTACAGCAGATGAGTATGCGATTAAAGTGTTACGAAAGAACGGGATTAAGAAAAAAATAGCTGTGGATGTTTTAGAGTACCTTCAATATATGAACGCACCACTTTTAAAGCTTCACCCAACAGGATATGAACGAATCAAGCATATAAAAGATGATCTTTAGTATTTACATTTAAAGATTCTTGGCTTTGCATTTTTTACTGAAAGAATCCAAAGTCTATTAATAATAGCATAGCAGAGTGTTGATATCCCTACGGAGTAAGGAATGGTTCCTATATAGAGTGGTATAATAATCTCATCCCAGTTGTTACTAAACCAGTCCAGTGTCATCTCTATGCCCTCTAATCCCTCTTTCCCCAATAAAAAATTACCAGTTTGATACTCCATATAGTACATAAACGGCATAGTAAGTGGGTTACTAAGCCAAACCATGGAGATGGCAATGGGAACATTAAATTTAAAAAAAGGTGTCATTGCCAAAACAGCTAACATCTGCATGGGCATGGGGATAAAGCCCCAAAAAAGACCTAAAAATATACCAACTGAGATAGATTTTCTATTGATAGAAAGATATTCTCTGGGAATATTATACTTTTTAATAAAAGCATTAAGTTTGATATTAGAACCTTTTTTTTTGAATAATTGTCTTATCATGAAAGAGTCACACTCCTTTAATTTACTGTATTGTAAAACGAACTTTATTATAGTTTATTTAAAAGTGTGAAATAAAGTAAGAATATGAAAATTGGTTTGATACAAAAGAGGCTATAGCCCTCTTGACAAAAGTTTAAATATAATGTATATTTAGAGTAATATATGAATTTAAGGAGAAGCAGTGCTTCCATTTACAGATGAAGAGTTAAGACCAATTGTAGAAGAGCGTCTTGAAAAAGCGAGTGTTTGGATAAAAAAAGATGGAGGAGATGTTACGCTGATAGATATCGTAAATGGTACAGTTTTTGTTCAATTGCAAGGGGCGTGTGTTGGTTGTGGTAGTTCAGGAACCACCATTAAGTTTGGAATCGAAAAAGAGATGAAGACGTTTATTCACCCAGAGATAACGGTAATGAATGTTCCCCATGGTTGGGAAGACAAGTTAGATCAATTAGGATAAATTATGGCAAAAATAAGCATTAGTAGACTACTAACACGGGCTGAGAATCAGTTTTCATTAGGGAAATATAACGATGCTTTGACGACATATGGACTATTATTAAAAGCAGATGCTACTCATAGAGTGGCAAAAATAGGGGTCTATCTTTGTGATATAGGATTGGATAATAGCGATGAGGCTCAAGCACTTTTTGACTATTATCAGATTATAAAAGGTGAAGAGAGAGATGCTGAAGAGGTAATGGAGAATCTTATTGCCACACTAGATAGTAGTAAAAGTCAACTCTCAGAGATATTAACACCCATAGAGGATAAAATTGAGTATCAAGATGGTATCCGTTATGAGGACTTTCTAAAATTTGTAGAGCAACGGGGTGATTTCAATAAAGCATTTGAAGATGTGATGTTCTCTACCAAGGTTATTTTAAAAGGTAAAGAGGAGTATGTACTCTTTATTACTGAGCTGATAAGCCAAGGGCAACATAAATTAGCCGAACACTTTTTGGACTCCATGACCAATACTTTTGGAAAAGACCAAGATATTTATAAACTTTATCATAAGTTAAAAGAGCAGTAATATTAAACTAAGAATATTAAGATTAAAAAAGAGAGAAACGTGAAAATAGATTATAATTTAGATGGACATAAGTATATTACTGATAATAGCAAAGCGATATCTGAGGATACACTATTTCTATTAACGGCTCAAAATAGAAAATATTTTGAAGCACTAGATTCAAAACCTATGGTTATTACCCCTCAAGAGCTTATTGGTAAATGGGAATTAGAAGAGATGAGGGTTGTTGGTGTTACAGGAACAAATGGCAAAACTACAGTGACTGCGGGTATCTACTCATTTTTATTGGATTTGGGTGAGGGTGTTGCTCTGCTCGGTACACGAGGGTTCTTTGCGAATGAGGAGAGAGTAGGGGAGAAGAGTATGACCACCCCCTCTATTTTTGAAATTTTAAACTACATAAAAATAGCCAAAGAAAAAAACTGTCATTATTTTGTAATGGAAGTAAGTTCTCATGCCATCGACCAAGAGCGAATTGAGGGAATAACCTTCGCCCTTAAAATTCATACCAATGTGACCAGTGATCATCTCGATTATCATGGAACGGTTGAAGAGTATAGAAGAGTAAAAAGTCTATTTTTTGCTGATGAATCTCCAAAACTTCTGAACAAAGATGATATCAAAAGTATCACTTATAATCCAAAAAATGCACAGAGTTATGGTGTGGATGAACCTGCAACCTTTAAAGTTCAAGCATTTGCTCTAAAGTATGGAATCACAGCAGGGATTAAACATATGCAAAAAGAGGTGACATTTCACTCACCAATGGTAGGGCTTTTTAACCTTTTTAACCTAATGGCTGCTGTTGGTGCTGTTACGATGTTAACGGGAAAAGATGTAGAAGAGGTCTGTAAAGTGGTAGAGAACTTTGCAGGAGTAGCAGGTCGTATGGAGGTGGTAAGCACCACACCTTTAGTAATTGTCGATTTTGCACATACCGATGATGGAATGTTACAAGTACTTGATAGCATGAAAGATAGAGACATCTCTGTGGTATTCGGAGCAGGTGGAAACCGTGATGGAGGAAAAAGAGCCAGAATGGGAGCCGTGGCTGCAAAATTTGCAAAAAAAGTCTATGTGACCAACGACAATCCACGTGATGAAGAGGCAGAGCAGATTATCAAGGAGATACTCTCAGGAATCCAAGACCAAAGCTATACAAGAGCAATGGTAGATAGAGCCTTTGCGATTTCCGAAGCTCTCAAAGAGTTAGAAGAGCATGAGGTGCTTATGATTTTAGGAAAAGGTGATGAGGATACAATGGAGATAAAAGGTAAAAAAATCCATTTTGATGACCGTGAAGTGGTTCGGGCTTTGTTGGCTCAAATGGACTTTTCTACTCATCAATAATATAGGTAATCTCCGTTCTATTTTTTTTAGTCTGAATCTCTTTTATCGCAAGGTTTTTTATAGAGAGATTCATAAACTCCTCTAAACTATTAATCCCTGCTTTGGCAACTTCTCTTAAGACAATACCTCGATAGGCTTTTGCCCAATGACTGATTACTTTTCCATCTTTTATAAATTTGAGAGTGGTATAATTTTTGGTTGGTTTATAAAACTTATCATAAAATATAGCCCGTAAATCTAAAATATCCTCATCTTGTAGATACACCTCCATTAAATGGCTCTGTTCTTTATAGAGCTTTTCAGGTTTTATCTCTCCAATGGCTTCACCTTGTTTGAGTCGATATTCAGGAATCATATCATCTGCTTTTAAAAACCCAAAAAGATTAGAGCATAAGATAACATTTTTATCAATATAGCTCTTTTCTATACTCTCTAAACCATTATAGTCAAGATACTCAAAGGCAACACCTGTGTATCTCTCTATACTTTTCATGGTTAACTCATGAGTAATATCTCTGTTATGATAATTTATATCAACCTCTTTTTTTAAGCCAAACATCTTTGAAAGCTCTTGGAGGTTATTTTTTTGTAAAATATTCATATAGCCATGTAAAATCTTTTTTCTTTTAGAGGTGAGTTCTGAAAAAAGTAGAGAATTTAAATCAAAGTTTTGCGTTCCACCTTGTTTTTTTGTTTCGCTAGGGGCTAGAAGAATTTTCATAAAAAAGCCTTTTTTAGTGGATTATAGCGAATTTTAAAGAATTTTAACTTTTTTTATAAAAACCCTTGACATAAATATATTTTTTGTCTATAATGCGACTCCATTTAAACGATGACTTAAAAAAAATCTTTAAATGAATGGTGCTGATGTAGCTCAGTTGGCTAGAGCAGCTGATTTGTAATCAGCAGGTCGCGGGTTCGAGTCCCATATCCAGCTCCACCGTTTTAAAAACTTTTTTATTCGGTGAGATACTCAAGTGGCCAACGAGGGCAGACTGTAAATCTGCTGGCTTTTGCCTTCGAAGGTTCGAATCCTTCTCTCACCACCATAATTTAATAATGTCGCGGGAATAGCTCAGTTGGCTAGAGCGTCAGCCTTCCAAGCTGAGGGTCGCGGGTTCGAGTCCCGTTTCCCGCTCCATTTTTTAATAGTAGAGAGTTATATCTAATCTAATTCTTGCAACTCTATTTTATCAAAAGTTACTATTTTTTTACCGTGATGGTCACTCATAAAAGTTTTAGCATCACTTTCAGTTTCAAAAGGTATTAGCTCATTACCCATAGGACCTGTTATATTTGAACCAATTACGAAATAGGCTTTTTGGGCATCGATAGTTTTTTGGGTATAGTAGTCTATAACCAACATTTTAGATATATTATCTTTTGTTAATGTTTCAAACTTTCCATATTTTGTTCGATTAAAATAGAACTTCATCATATCTTTTACACCATCAAAAGAGAGTCTATTTCCATCTTTATATATAATTTGTGTAATCCATCTTGGATATTTATATACAAACATACCACAAACAGGACATTTATCTTTTTTTGTTATATTTATATGTAATTGATTATCTTTTTTCACCCTTTGTTTATCCCAAAGATAGAGAGCTACTGCTTGAAGTTGTTTTTCATTTATATTTATGCAGATATTGTTGGTTTTAATATATGCTTTTAAGCTATTGATAGCCTTAAAATTATCTACATTGAAATTGCTATTTTTACATTTTTTTGTAAATATTTTTTTACCCATGGGGTACATTTTTTTTACTTTTTTTCTCTTAACCATCATTGTATCTTTTTTAAGTGATGATTTAGCTTTTGCTAGAACAGTTTTAAAATCTGTTAACTCCCCACCATGCACTTTAATAAAATCTTTTGCATCCATTTTACTACCAAATGCCAATTTACTAACCCTACTCATAGTACCTTTTACATCTGAACCAATTACAAAAAAGGCATCTTTTGCCAATATTGGTTTTTGAGTATTAACATCAATTACCTTTACAGTATCTAAATTGATTTTCTCTTTTTGCATATCAGCAACTAAACATCTAACTGAACAGTATTGTCTGTTATCTGCTATATAAGATGTTTTATAGAACATTTTTAAGTTCATTCCACAAACACCGCACCACATCTTTTTATCACCCTCTTGAACTAAAATGGGTTTAAGTGTTGCCATTTTACTAAAAGAGTTTCCATTTGCCACTATAAAAGAGAGTAGAATTGCCAAAGTTACTCTTATAAACATTAGGTTTCCTTATTTTTGAATTTTAATACTATTATAACGATAGATTGTTAAATGAGTGTTAATTTAATAGATTTTTAATTGAGAATTTGTTATAGAGTTATCAAATGCTCTATAATATCCATACTCATCTATTAGATAGTTCACAAGTCTATTTGATATATGACCATTTTCCAACATTCTAACATTATCAATATCTCCTAAAATCTCTTTGGCTTTGGAAATTTCTATAGGTTTTCTCGAAAATATACCTATCGTAAACATATCAAAATCTTTTTCTATCTGTTTGGTTACACTCTTTATCATAAATGCTTTTTGAATTTTGTACTCTTGATGGTCAAAAACAATAGTAATTAATCTATTGGTCAAAATATCATTAAGTATTAGAATTGATTGATAATTTTTGATTATTATATAACCCTCTGCTGTTTTGATATTGTCACTATAATAATCTACTTTACCATTTTCATATATTACAACTTTGTCATTCCAAAACTTAATATCGTTATTACTATTTATATGACTTCCATAGGTATAGGAGTACCAAACTCCAGATAGAGTTTTTAATATAGGGTGGGAAATCTCACATAGATTTATAGAGCTATCTCTAAATTTACTATACTCAATACTCCTATTTATTATCTTTTTGAACATGGCTTGATGTTCAGTAATAATTGATTTATCTTCATATATATTAAAAACAGGTCTATCAACTCTTAAAAATCTGCTAACTAAAAAGTTTTCTCTATTGGTATATAAAAAATCAATACTATTTACAACTCCATCTAATCTTTTTTTGGTTGAAATATATATATTAGTATGTGGATATATTTTCTCTAAAAAACTTTTAAATTCATAATTTAGCTCCTCATTGCAATCTTTCAATACAAATACTATTAATATTTTAACTTTTTTGGTAAGCTCTATAAAACTATTTTGCAAATTTAGAGCGTTTGGAGATAGATATTCAAATATATTATCATTTGTAAAGGTTGGCATCACTATATATATTGAGTTATATCCCTCCTTCTCATAAGAGTTAAATAGTGTGTCAAAAACTCTTTTTCTATAGGTTATAAAATATGAACGGTTCTGTTTGAACCTTTGAAATAGACTATTAATAGAAGAGAACTCTTTAAATGTTAATTTTTGATAGAATGAGTTAAATATATTCTCTTTATTTAGTGTTTTAAAGAGATTATTTATTTTATTAATCTTATTGATATATTTTGATAAATGATTTTTTTGAAAACTATTTTTATGGTGATAATTAAGTTTAAATGTATTCTCTTTAGCTATTAAAATCTCTGTTTCATTTAAGGTTAAATAGAGATTTGATATATTATCAATAAGTTCTTTAGATAAAACTACTTTTTTAGCTATTGGTATCATTTTATTAAATGATGAGATACCAATTCCAACTCCTACCAAATATTCATTTTGATTTTGACTTAACTCTTTATTAAAGAGCATAGAGATATAATCTCCACTATTTTCAAAAGTTAAAATAATCTTATCTCTCTTATATTCCAACTCTCCGATATAATACTCCCCCTCACCAAAAGATTTATTTTGTGGAGGTTTGACCTCTATTGCTACTTTATTAATAGAGATGCTATCCTTATAATTTATCTCATAATAGTCAATATATGGTCTTTGCTCTTCATTTTGAATATTAAATACATAAACATACCTATAGCCAATCTCTTTTTCCAAATCTATCTCAATCCAAAAGTGAATATAATCTTTAATTTTTTTACAAAAACTCTCTATATCTATATCTAAAAACTCTTCACCACTATCAAAAAGCCTCTTTCTATTAATATTAAGTTCATAAAATGGATATTGCATATACTCTTTTTTAAACTTTTTGGGAATAATAGGTTTATCTTTTTTTTTAATCCAATTTCTATAAATATAGCTTTTTCTATGCTCAAAGCTTGTCTT
>CAZROY010000018.1:0-11016 GCA_964601885.1 uncultured Sulfurovum sp.
TAACTTGACAGAATTAAAATATTTTAAATGGACACTATTTTTTATAGACAAAAATGGTTTTTTGGGAAAAGATGTAGAGGGGAATAGAATGATTTTAGAGAGAGAAGAGGCTTTTAAGATTTGGAAGTTTCTGTTTGAAAACCCTTATAAAATAGAGATTGTTCCATTAACTCAACTTGATATTTTAAGAAAAGATTTTAGAGGAAAAAAAATAGAGCAGGTTACTACTACAGCTTTAGGTGGTCGTGTTATTACTCAACTTGAATTGAAGGAGTTTAGAGAGGAGAATGAGCGATTTTTTATTGAGATAGAGCAAGAAGATGGTACTAGATTTTGGACAAATAAGAGTTTTACATTTGAAGAGATTTTAGGTATGGGGTTTGTTGAATAAAACTTAGAATATAATTTTTTCTATTATGGCTTTTATAAAAATACTTTTTAAAAGTTATCATTATTACCTGACACCTTTTCTTTCTTTTCTTCGTACTGCTATTTGAAAAATCTTAATAAAAATATAAATGGTTACTATTTTTTTTCCTTCAATAGTTTAACTCCCTTCTAACAAAAAAATCGTATAATATTTATAGTAAAAATTCTAAGGAAAAAGATGAGAAAAGTTATATTGATACTATTTAGTACTTTAATGCTAATGGCAGGTCAATTACCCAAAAAAATAGTGACTACTATTTACTCTATAGAGAGAGACGGACGAGTTGTATTATCCGGTAATATTCCACGAGGTAGAAGTGGGATTGTTGTTCATAGTTACGGTAATGGACTTTTTGCTATTACTCATACAGCTATAAGTTTAGGTGGAAATAGGGCTATTATAGATAACTATAAAACTCTGAAGCATAAAGACCTTCCAACAATTAAAACAGCTATTCAGAAAGGTGATAAGGTGATTTTTGGAAATCTATATAGTAATGTACTTCTTATTGCTCCTGATGAACAGAGTTATAGTACAATTACAAAATCCATAAATAGAGTTTGGATACACCCTGATATGTACGCCTACTACTTAATAAAAAATAATGAGAGTAGAGTTACATTAAAAAATTTAAAAAAGTTTGCCATAGAAAATCAAGTAGGATTAGTGGCAATAGTAGCCAAAGATGGAATTAGAGTGCTTGACCCAATTAGTGGTGTATATTTGAGAAAATTGCCCTTAAATATAAATATTTCCAAAGCCCAATCTCCATTTTATGCTAGATTTGAACAGATAGATACAGATATTTTTAGCCAAGCTGATAAAAAAGAGTTTCCGGCATACTATAAAGGTGTAGAGGGGATTAGATGATTGATAAAAAACATCTAAAAGAGTTTATAAAACTAGTTGGAAAAGAGAATGTTTATAGTGATAAAGCTCATAATATAGCATATAGTTATGATGCAACTAGAACAAGATATGAACCTGATGGTGTTATTTTTCCAAGAGATGAACAAGATGTAAGTGCCATATTAAAATATTGTAATAGACATAATATTATAATAGTACCAAGGGGGGCTGGAAGTGGGTTTACAGGAGGAGCTTTACCTACTAATGGCGGTATTGTTTTGGCTATGGAAAAACACATGAATAAAATATTGGAGATTGATACTCAAAATATGGTAGCGGTGGTTCAACCGGCTGTTGTTAATATGGATTTGCAAAAACATGTAGAGAAATTAGGATTATTTTATCCGCCAGACCCAGCAAGTGAGGAGTATTCAACTCTTGGTGGAAATGTTAGCGAAAATGCGGGTGGAATGAGAGCCTCCAAATATGGAATTACTAAAGATTTTGTAATGGCACTAAGGGCAGTTTTACCAAATGGGGAGATTATAAGAGCAGGAAAACGAACTATAAAAGATGTAGCGGGTTATAATATATCAGGTATCTTAATAGCATCAGAGGGAACTTTAGCTGTTTTAACAGAGCTTACTCTTAAACTTATTCCAAAACCAAAATATAAAAAAACCTATATGGGGGTTTTTCCAGATGTTAATAGTGCTATGAATGCCGTTTTTAAATCTTTATCAAATGGTGCAAATCCTGTTGCTATGGAGTTTTTAGATAGATTGGTAATAGAGGCATTAATAGAGAAGTTGGGTGTAAATCTGCCAAAAGATGCAGGGGGTGTTTTGGTGGGTGATGTTGATGGAAATGTCTCTGAAGAGATAGAGTTTCAATTAAAAACATTGGAGGAGTCATTTAAAAAGAATGGTGCAACTAAATTTATAGTAGCTAAAGATGAAGATGAGGCAAAAGAGATTTGGTATGCACGAAAAAATGCATCTCAGTCCATTACAATATATGGAAATAAGAAGTTAAATGAGGATATTTCAGTCCCTCGTTCTATGTTACCAAACGCTTTAGAGAAAATATATGCTATTGGAGATAAATATGGATTTAAAATACCATGTTTTGGACATGCAGGAGATGGAAATATTCATGTAAATGTTATGATTGATATATCTCAAATAGATAAGGGTCATCAATGTATAGAGGAGATATTTAAACTTATTATTGATATGGGAGGAACTCTAAGTGGTGAGCATGGAATTGGAATAAGTAAAGCTCCATTTATGAATATTGCTTTTACAGAAGAGGAGTTAAATCTTTTTAGAAATATAAAAAAGGCATTTGACCCAAATAATATCTTAAATCCAAGTAAAATGGGATTATAAATCAGCAAATCATTAAAGACGATTGGGATATATATTTTAAATATGAAAAATATTCAACTAAAAACTATTTTAAGAGATTATTATATTTTTATCCGTGATTTTATTAAGGAACTTTTTGATGATAAACTGGGTTACTACTCCGCAAGTCTTAGTTTTTATACCCTATTTTCTATTATTCCACTTTTGGTCATTGTACTTTCTATTTTAACTCATCTTCCAATTTTTGATGAGATTTATAAGAATATTCAAGATATACTTTTTGCAAATCTTATGCCAACAAACTCTAAGGAGATATTAACCTATATTAATAGTTTTGTAGAAAATTCCGGTAAATTGGGGATAGTGGGGATTATATATGTCCTTTTTGCATCTATGATGTTTTTTAAAAACTATGATTATATTGTAAATGATATTTTTAATACCCAAAAACGAACCTTTTGGGCATCAGTTTCAGTATATTGGACACTTATAACATTAACTCCAATAATGTTGGTTTTATCTTTTTATATTTCATCTCAAATACAAAAAATTTTAAATCAGAATGAACTTACAGCGGGTATAGAGATTATAACTATTTTACCATTTAGTATTATATGGTTTATATTTTTTTTAACATATAAAATATCTGCAAATAGAGATATATCAAATAGGGCTGTTGGGATTAGCTCTTTTATAGTATCTCTTGTTTGGTATTTAGCAAAAATAGGATTTATCTTTTATGTTTTTCATAATAAAACATATTTGAGTATATATGGAAGTTTAAGTATTCTGCTCTTTTTTTTCTTATGGATATATATATCTTGGGCTATATTTTTACATGGATTAAAGTTTTGTTATATATTAGATATAGGTGATGAGGTAAACAAGTAAGAACCACCTAAATCGGTTAGCTTTTAAGAGTAGCTCAATAGCTACTCTTCAGAAAATGCACCAATAGAGGTTAAATGTTTATATCTATTCTCTAGCATCTCTTCTATAGATAACTCTTTTAGTTTTTTTATCTCTGTTAAAAAGTACTCTTTTATAACTTCTGCCGATTTCTTTTTATCTCTATGAGCTCCAATTAGCGGTTCATCTAATATATCATCTATCAAACCGTGAGCTAATAGGTCATCAGGAGTAATTTTAAGTGCATTACTTGCCTGTTCCACCTTTTTAGGGTCATTCCACAAAATTGCGGCACAACCTTCCGGCGATATAACAGCAAATACAGAATAACGCATCATTGCTAATTTATCAGATACACCAATAGCCAAAGCTCCACCACTTCCGCCTTCTCCAATAACGATAGAAATCATAGGAACTTTTATATTTGTAAATTCAAAAAGATTTTTAGCAATAGCTTCACTTTGACCTCTCTCTTCTGCTCCAAGTCCCGGATATGCACCGGGAGTATCAATAAGAAATAGTACAGGGATATTAAACTTTTCAGCCAATTTTACAGCTCGTAAGGCTTTTCTATACCCTTCAGGATTTGGCATACCAAAGTTTCTTTTTAGTTTATGTTTAGTGCCTCGTCCCTTCTGTTCTCCAATAATCATAGTTTTTTGACCATCAATATAACCAATATAACATAAAATAGCAGGGTCATCTCTAAATGCTCTATCACCATGAATTTCATACGCATTATTCAAAATTAGACGGATATAGTCTAGTGCGTAAGGACGGTCAGGGTGTCTTGCTAGTTGAAGTTTTTGATAATCACTTAAAGATTTAAATGTTTTTGTTATCTCTTTATCTAAATCTTTTTGAAAAGACTCTAAAGCAAATTTATCATCTCTTGCACGAGCAGAATCAATATCTTGTTGTATCTGCTCAATTTTTTTTTCAAACTCTAGGTATGTTGCCATAAAACGACCTTATATTTTTTTAAAAATTACAACTCCGTTTGTTCCACCAAAACCAAACGAATTACTCATGACTACATTAAGCTCTGCATCTCTTGATTGATTTGGAACATAGTCTAAATCACAATTTTTATCAGGAGTTGTATAGTTTATGGTTGGCGGTAGTTTTCCATCACGAATAGCCATAATGGAGACAATTGCCTCAATAGTACCGGCTGCACCTAAGCAGTGTCCTATTTGACCCTTTATAGAGCTAACAGGAGGGCAGTTCTCTTTTCCACCAAAAGCTATTTTAATGGCTTCAGTTTCATTCTTGTCATTAGCAGGAGTTGATGTTCCATGAGCATTAATATAGTCAATTTTTACATTACCCGCCATTTTGAGAGCAGACCTAATAGCACGAAGAGGACCGTCTATAATAGGGTTTGTAATATGATATGCATCTCCACTCTCTCCAAATCCTATTATTTCAGCATAAATTCTAGCCCCTCTACTTTTTGCACTCTCATACTCCTCTAATACCAATGCACCGGCACCTTCACCCATAATAAATCCATTCCTATTAGCATCAAAAGGGCGAGAAGCCTCTTGTGGATTATCATTATTAGTACTTAATGCTTTCATAGAGGCAAATCCACCAATTCCAGCACTGCAGATAGCAGACTCAGCACCCACAACCAACATTGCATCAGCTCCACCAACCATAATAGTTTTAGTAGCTTCAACTATAGCATGGGTACCAGCCGCACATGCCGTAACAGAAGATAGATTAGGACCTTTTAAATTATGTTTAATTGAGATAAATCCACCTAACATATTGACTAATGATGATGGAATAAAAAAAGGAGATATTCTTCTAGGACCTCTTGTATTACAAATAATAGAGTTTTTTTCTATATTTGGGAGACCACCAATTCCTGAAGCAGATGAGATACCAAATCTCTCTTTATCCATATCATCACTAATATTAGCATCTTCCATAGCCTCATTTGCGGCTTTCATACCAAGTTGAATAAATCTATCAGCTTTTTTTACCTCTTTAGCATCCATTACTTCACTTGGGTTAAAATCTGTAATTTCTCCTGCAATTTTTACAGGGAATTTTTCAATATCAAATAGTTCAATCTTTTTAATACCACATTTACCATCTAAAATTGCAGAAAAAGATGTCTCTTTATCTTTCCCTACACTATTAATCATTCCTAGACCAGTAACTACTACTCTTTTCACTCTATCTCCTATTTTGGATTATAAGATATATATTAAAACTAATCAATGATAAATTTTAATATATATTTTAATTAGGTCAAGCATAAATAACTTAACCTATCTCTTCTTTATGCTTGAATATTTTCAATAAATTTGATGGCATCACTTACATTTGTAATTTTTTCCGCATCTTCATCTGGGATTTCAATATCAAATTTTTCTTCAAGTGCCATTACAAGTTCAACCACATCAAGGCTATCAGCACCAAGGTCCTCCACAAATTTTGACTCCTCTTTTACCTCATCGGGACTAACATTTAGTTGCTCTACAACTACCTCTTTTACATCATCAAATAGTGCCATGACACTCTCCTAATCATTTAAATTTATGCTCGTAAGTATAGCAAAAAAAGTATAAAAGCTAATTACTATTACACAAAAATTACGATTTAATTATAGTAATTATAAACCAAAAAACATCATATACGATATGTTACTTACATTAAATATCATATATAAACAGTTAAAAATACTTGATTAAAGAAACTATCTAATATCTATAAAATGGGGCTTTGTTACCATTTCTTAATTTTTTTTTAAAAGTTGTAAAATATTAAGAAAAATAGTCAAAATTATTTTATTTTAAGGTTGACAAGGTATAATTCTAAAATTTTTTCAAAAAAGGTGTCACAACATGATTAAATATTTTTTAATATTTATTGCCATTACAATTACTTCATTCTGTAAAGAAGAGGGCTATTTCTTTATAGAGAACTCAATGGGAGATTATAACGGTGGGGCAACACTAAGTAGTTCAGAAGTAATAGAGATGGATTTTCATAAAGAAAAAAAGGTATCTAGTGTTAAATTTGTGAAACCGGTTAATAAGCGAATTCATTCACCAAAAGATATCACTATTTTTAAAGATAAAGAGATTAAACCTATTAATTATGTTAATACTGTCTCTTTAGACAAGTTACAAGTTTCAGAAAAGAAACAGACCTTTTTCCACATGATACTTCCCGCCATTTTGATTAGTAAACAGAAGTTTAAAGTACTGAGGACAAGGGCAAAAAATATAATAAACAGTAATAACCCTTCAGCTAAAGATTTAGCTTTCCTCGATGAAATGTATAAAAAATTTAAAACTACCGATAATCAAGAACTTCTCCTTAGAATGAAAACTCACCCTGTTAGCATTGTTTTAGCACAAGCGGCTATAGAGTCTGCATGGGGCGAGTCAAGATTTTTTAAGCAGGGAAATAATATTTTTGGTATGTGGTCATATAATAAAAATGAACCAAGAATTAGGGCAAAAAAGAGTAGAAATGGAAAATATGTTTATGTAAAAAAATATAAATCTCTTAGTGATGCGATTGATGATTACTTTATAACAATTGGTCGAGGTGCATATAAGAGTTTTAGAAAACATAGAAATATTACAGATGACCCACTTCAACTCGTCCAATATTTAGTAAATTACTGCGAACTCAAAGATAAATATACTAAAAAGCTCAAAAGATTTATTATCAAAAATAGATTAACAAGGTTTGATGATTATGAGCTTGACAAACAATATATTTGACAGTAAGAAAATCCCACGCCTTTAGGTGTGGGGGTTGATAACAGGAGTACATCAAGATAAATTCCCATATTTATAATAAGCACTACATGCACCCTCGCTACTTACCATACAGCTACCAATTGGATTTGTAGGTTTACATGCTGTTCCAAAAATTGTACACTCTGGTGGTTTTGCCATTCCTCTTAAAATATCCCCACAGATACACAGCTTATGGTCTTCAATTTCGGTAATTGGCAAAATATCTCTATATACTATTTCAGCATTATATCTATCAAATTCATCTCTAAGTTTTAATCCACTATTAGGAACATTTCCAAGTCCTCGCCATCTAAAGAGGCTAACTTTTTCAAAATAGTTCTCTATAAGCTTTTGAGCTTTGAGGTTTCCATCATAACTCACTACTCGTTTATATTGGATTTCAAGTTCGCAACGATTTTCTATAAATTGTTTAACTATCATGCCAATTCCTTGCATTACATCAACAGGTTCAAATCCACTTACGACTACAGGACGATTATATTTTTTTGGGAACTGCTCATAAATTTTACTTCCTGCAATTACACTTACATGGCTAGGACCTAAAAAAGCGTCTATTTTGTTATTGTAGCTATCAATATGAATATCTCTACTATCAATTAGCTCTTGCATTACCTCCGGTACTGTTACATGATTGATATGAAAAAGTATATTTGGGATTTTTTGCTCTATTACTTGGTTGAGTAAAACAGCTGTCATCGGAGTTGTTGTCTCAAATCCTATAGCAAAATAGATAACTTTTTTTGTGGGGTTTTCTTTGGCTATTTTGATACACTCCATAGGTGAATAGACAAACCTTACATCTGCCCCTTTACTTCTGGCTTGTTGCAAACTACCATAACTTCCCGGTATTTTTATCATATCTCCTAAAGTTACTAAAATCACATTACTCTGCATTGCTAATAGATATGCGTGGTCAATTCGTTCTTTTGGCATAATACAGACAGGACAACCCGGTCCATGGATAAAATTTATGTTTTTTGGCATTAGTTGAGGTAATCCATATTTCATAATAGTGTGAGTATGTCCTCCACACACCTCCATTATATTTATGGCTTTAGGTAATTTTTTTGCATCTTTAGCTATAGTTTTGGCATAAGCTTGAATTGTTTTGCCATTACGAAAATCATTATATAGGTTTTTTAGTTCAATTTTTTTCATCTGTTTCTTTGTTCAGAGACATCGCCTTTTAAAGCGATGAAGAGAGCCGATATTCCTTTCCTAGAATTTGTAATTGATATTTTAGTCTATTTTAGCTATAATTTTTATATAAAAATGGTGATAATAACTCAAAAAAATAGACCGAGACCTAGTCCTAACAAACCTAAAATTATTAGACTATTATCTTATTATTTAGCAAATTTTTTATTAATCTTAATTAATATTGAAAAAAGGGGGGTGAGATGATAAATTATTATCAAGAGATATTAGCGTTTCATATTTTATCTGTATTAGCATGGATGGCTGTACTGTTTTATATGCCAAGATTATTTGTGTATCATCAAGAGCATCAAGATAATAGTGGATTTCTAAAGGTTGTTAAAATACAAGAAGAGAAAATATATAAAGTTATAGGAGTACCTGCTATGTTAGCAACTATTTTTAGTGGTGCTACACTTATATATCTCAATCCTACTCTTTTAAAACAAGATTGGTTTATAGCGAAACTATTAATGTTAATTCTGCTTATAGCATACTCATTTAATATGGAATATTTTAGAAATAAATTAAAAGAAGATAACTGTTTTCGAGATGGCAAATTTTTTAGGGCATATAATGAAATACCTACACTTTTATCTATACTGATAGTTGTATTTGTAATTACAAAATCTATCCATCTCTATTTTTCTATTTTTATTACACTATTTTTTGGGTTTATTTTTTACAAAATTTTGACTAAAAAAGTACAAAAAAATTAAAAAAAAATATAAATTTCAAAATTTAATATCCAAAATTATATTTTTTAGTTATAATAAATCACAACATTGACTTAACAAAAGGAGATTATATGTTATTACCCGATTTAACAATTCCATTGGAGTTACCAATAGATGTTCCTGTTCTTCTACACCCTACTGTAGTTCATTGTGCTATTGCTATACCCGTAGTAATTATTTTGCTTGAGTTTATAAACCTATTTTTTAGGAAGAGAGCATTATCAGTTTTTTCACTGTTTTTAATATTAATAGTTGCCACTGTTATGGCTGGTACATATTTTACAGGCGTAACAGATGGGAAAGAGACTATGTCACTACTTTCAGAGGTTGGTAAGGCTGAATTAAAAGAACATAAATTATTGGGTATATATCTTGTATATGGTTCACTAGCTTTAATTGTACTTAAACTACTATTTATGGCACTATCCGGCATTATATCAAGACTTTTCTTTGTGTTAATATTAATAGGTTTTACCGCTGTAACATTAAAGCAAGGTCATGAGGGAGGTAATTTGGTATATAAATATGGTGCAAATAATCAGGCTATTGCTAGTATAGTTAAAGATAAAAACAATTTAAAAGATGAACTTAACAAGCTTAAAGAGAATTGTAATAAAAAGAGTGTAGAAAACACATCTACAAAAGTTCAGGAGATTAAACAGACAGATGTAGAGGAGAGTAAACCTCAAGAGACAAAACAAGAGGAGAAGGTGAAAGAGGAACAAGTAGAAAATACAGATGATACAACAGAGGTAAATAGTAGCCAAACAGACTCAAATAGTAGTAAATAAAACCGCCAAAAATGGCGGGATTTCTCCTAAATAAACTCCAACCATTTTTGAATATATAAAAACAGTAAAAAATATTACAATAATAGATATTAACATTCAGAAAATGTCAATGTTGTGATTTCTTGTGTTTTTTATAAAATTGTCAATTTTGTGTATAAAAAATGTAGAAAAACTTTACTATTAAACCTTTTATATATTATAATTATTATATACAAAATGTATAATTTAATTAAATCACATTTATTATGGAGAAAGGAACCCCCAAAATGAACATTAAAAAGTTTAGCTCAACAATTTTAATTAGCGTTATTAGTCTATCTAACTTGTATGCCGAACCTTGTGTAAATTGTGTTGCTACAATCTTAAAATCCAATAATCATAAAACCTCTACTACTACCTTTAAAACTCTTCAAAATAAAGAAGAGAATTCTACTCTTATTTCTATTAAAGATAGCTTAAATAATGATGATTTAATTCCATTAGATAATAATGAAGAGCCAAGTGATATTACTATTATAGTAGATAAGACGGCAAATATATTAGATAGTAACATCTTAGAAGAACAAAATCAAACACTATATGCTTGTAATAATAATACAGCAAAAATTTTAGTTTGTGATACTGTTAGTAAAGTGTGTGAATGTGTATAGGAACCCTATTTGGGGGAGGGGTTCTTTTAGTATTGTTAACAGTAGTTTAGGACTATGTATAAATGTTTAAAAATATAGTAAAACTTACCATTATAAAATAATAATAAAAAATATCTTGATTTGTGTTATTTATTGTGATATACTTACAATCCACCATATATGATGATAATAAGTCGGTGGTCATTAAAAAGTTTTTAATGAAATTAAAAAAAAGTATCAAAAATCCTTGATATGTTGGTAAAAAGCCATATTGAGCGATAATGCAGTAATTGTTAGTTTTACTTATGTTTTT
>CAZROY010000019.1:0-25116 GCA_964601885.1 uncultured Sulfurovum sp.
ATTATAAATTTGGATTTACTCACCTATGCAGGTAATTTAGAAAATTTAAAAGAGGTTGAGAATAGCAGTAGATATAAATTTATAAAGGGAAATATCTGTAATAGGGAGTTGGTAGAGTTTATATTTAAAAAGTATAATATAGAGGGGGTTATCCACTTTGCAGGAGAGTCTCATGTTGATAATTCTATTAAAAATCCTGATATTTTTATAGAGACAAATCTAAAAGGCACTTTTACCCTTATAGATGTTGCTTTTAAATATTGGATGCTAGAGCCTTTTAAATATAAAAAGGGTTATAATCAGTGTAGATTTCACCACATATCAACAGATGAGGTTTATGGTACTCTTGGGGATAATGGATTTTTTAAGGAGACTACACCTTATGCTCCAAATTCACCATATAGTGCTACCAAAGCCGGTAGTGATATGATTGTTAGAAGTTATTACCACACTTATGGAGTAAATACCCTTATTACCAACTGTTCCAATAACTATGGAGCAAAACAACATAGCGAAAAACTTATTCCAACTATTATTAGAAAGGCTTTAAATAGAGAGCCTATTCCTATATATGGAGATGGGGAAAATATTAGAGATTGGTTATTTGTGCTTGACCACTGCAAAGGTATAGATTTAGTCTATCATAATGGTAGATTTGGAGAAACTTATAATATAGGTGGGAAAAGTGAAAAGAAAAATATAGAAATAGCGACTCTTATATGTTCTATTTTAGATAAAAAAGTTCCTCAAAAAGAGAGTTATATCAATTTAATATCATTTGTTAAAGATAGGGCAGGACATGATAAACGATATGCAATAGATAGTTCAAAAATAGAAAATGAGTTGGGTTGGAGAGCTGAAGAGAATTTTAACAGTGGAATTAATAAAACTATTGATTGGTATTTGGATAAATATGATGTATAGATTTATAGATTTTGAAATAAAAGGTGATTGTAGAGGCTCTTTAATTGCATTGGAAAATAACTCCACTATTCCCTTTAATATAAAGAGAGTCTATTATCTTTTTAATACTAAAAAAGGTCTTAGAAGAGGTTTTCATGCTCACAAAAAATTGGAGCAAATTATTATATCTATAAGTGGAAGTTGTAAGATATTTCTTGATAATGGGCTTCATAGAGAGGTTGTATTGTTAAATAGACCAGATAGAGGACTCTTCTTAAAAAGTTTAATATGGAGAGAGATTTATGATTTTTCCAAAGATTGTATATTACTTGTCTTAGCTAATGAGTATTACGATGAGAGTGATTATATAAGAAATTATAATGAATTTCTAAAAGAGATAGAGAATGTATAGTATCGTCTTTATTGGTTCAGGTCATGGAGGAGTGGTCGCATTAAAATCTCTTCAGAGCTGTTTTAAAAAGATTGAGGTTATAAGTAAAGATAAGGATATATTATCTATTTTGAGAGAAGAAGATATAACCGTCAATTCCCTTTATGACACTCAGACAGATTTAGTTGTCTGTGCAGGATACAAATCAATTATCTCTGAAGATATACTTTTAAAAAAAACCGTTATTAATACACACCCATCTCTACTTCCTAAATATAGAGGTATGCACGGACTTGTCTGGGCAATGTTAAACTATGAAGAGGAATTGGGATTTACAATACATTTAGTAAATAAATATATAGATGATGGGGATATACTTGAACAGTTTAAGATAAGATATAATAATCAAACATCTAAAGAGATAATGGACATATTTGATAATTATATTGAAAAAAATTTAGCAAGAGTAGTCACAGATTTTATTAATCACAAGATAACTCCTACACCACAAGATAGAAGTAAAGCTACTTGGGTTGCAAAAAGAGGTATAGAAGATTGTGTTATAGATTTTAACTATGACAATAGATATATAGATATGCTATTTAAGGTTTTGGTTCGACCTTATCCACTTCCTATTATTAAAAATGGTGATAAAAAATATGAAATTAATGGATACACCTTAATTACTAGAGACTATAGAGCTAATATTGGTCAAGTTGTAAATATTGAAGATAGAAAAGTGTATATAAAAGTCAAAGAGGGTCTATTAATTATAGAGAAATTGATAGATTATGATACAAAAGAGTCAATATCTGCATCAGATATATTTAAAATTGGAAAACGATTATGAAAATAGTAAGATATGATAGTAGCTATAAAGCTATATGGAACAACTTTTTAGATAGTGCTAAAAATACTCATTTTTTCTTTCATAGAGATTATTTAGAGTACCATTCCCATAGATTTCAAGACTTTTCACTACTTGTTTTTAATAATAGAGATAGATTAATTGCTCTTTTACCTGCAAATATTGAAAATAATATTTTCTATTCTCATCAAGGTATTACTTTTGGTGGTTTTATATTTAGTAATAAGATAAAAACTCCTATGGTTATGGAAATCTTTAATCTCTTATACCAATACCTAAAAAATCTAGGTATCTCTAAATTAATATATAAAGTAGCTCCATATATATACCACCTGTTACCTTCAGAAGAGGATAGATATGCTCTATTTAGATTAGACGCAAAATTGATTAGAAGAGACCTATCATCAACCATCAATTTATCCAAAGAGATAAAATATTCAAAGTTGAGAAAAAGAGTACTCAATAGAGCAAAAAGGGCAAATTTAGAAATAAGCTTAAGTTATGATTATAAGCAATTTTGGAACTTATTAACAGAGGTTTTAAAGAGAGAGCATAATACTACTCCTGTCCATACTTTAGACGAGATAGAGTTATTATCAAATAGATTTAAAGAGAATATAAAACTATATATAGTTAAAAGAGATATGGAGATATTGGCAGGTGTTGTAATATATGAAAATAGAGATGTTGTACATACTCAATATTTAGCAAGTGGTAAAAGCGGTAGAGATATAGGTGCATTAGATTTATTAATAGATTATTTAATTAGAGTTGTATATAGAGATAGAAGATATTTTGATTTTGGTATCTCAACAGAAAGAGAAGGGAGATATTTAAATAGAGGCTTGGTTTTGCAAAAAGAGGGTTTTGGTGCTAGAGCTGTAGTATATGATTTTTATGAAGTGGATATATTATGATTTCATTTTTAGATTTAAAAGAGGTAAATTCTCAATATAAAGCTGAACTATTAGAGGCATGTGGTAGAGTAATTGATAATGGAACTTATATCAATGGTAAAGAGTGCAAACTTTTTGAAAAGGAGTTCTCACTATATTGTGGAGTCAAGCATACTATCGGTGTCGGGAATGGATTAGATGCTTTACGATTAATAATCAGAGCGTATAAAGAGATTGGTATCCTCCATAAAGGTGATGAGATAATAGTTCCAGCCAATACCTATATTGCTTCAATTTTAGCAATTAGTGATAATGGCTTATCTCCAATATTGGTAGAGCCAAATATAGAAACACATCTAATAGACTATTCTAAGATAGAAGAGAAAATAACTTCAAAAACAAAAGCTATTTTAGTTGTCCATCTATATGGTATGGTTGCTTATATTGATAAAATAAAAGAGATAGCAGAGATTTACAACCTCCAAATTATTGAAGATGCATCTCAGTCTCATGGTGCATATTTTAAAAATAAAAGATGTGGCAGTTTAGGGAATGTAAGTGGATTTAGTTTCTATCCTACTAAAAACTTAGGTGCATTGGGTGATGGTGGTGCTGTTACTACAGATAATGAAGAGTTAGCCTATACTATAAGGGCTTTGAGTAATTATGGAAGTTTAGAAAAATATAAACATATCTATAAAGGAGTAAATAGTAGATTAGATGAGATACAAGCTAGTATGCTCCGAGTCAAACTTAAATATTTAGATAGAGAGATAGAGTGTAGAAGAGCAGTTGCAGAATATTATATTCAGAACATCAAAAATAGAGAGATTATCTTACCAAAAGTAGAAAGTAGAACATCTCATGTTTGGCATCTATTTGTTATTAGAAGCTCCAAAAGAGATAAATTAAAACAATATCTACATTTAAATGGGATTAACAGTATGATACACTATCCTATAGCACCACATAGACAGAGAGCTTATCATGAGTTCAATACTCTTAATCTACCAATAACAGAGAGATTAGCTAAAGAGGTTATTAGTTTGCCAATAAGTAGTGTTCAAGACTTTAATAATACTAAGAAAATAGTAGAGGTTATAAATGGGTTTAGTTAAAACATCAATATTAACAGCCATATCTACTCTTATTAGAGTATTTACAAGTTTTATAATAAATAAGTTGGTCTCTATTTACATAGGTCCATCAGGTCTTGGATTAATTGGACAATTTCAAAACTTTGTCATGATTAGTTCTACTCTTGCAACAGGAGCTATATCACAAGGTGTTGTAAAATATACAGCTGAATATAGAAATAATATGGATAAAACAGGTAAACTATTGACTACTGCACTAATTATATCTCTCCTGTCATCTATTACGGTTGGACTTTTTTTGAATATATTCTCTACCTACTTTTCAGAGCATATATTAAAGTCAAATATATATAGTACTATCTTCAATATATTTGGTTTTACCATTATACTATTTTCATTGAACACCTTATTAATATCTATCTTGAATGGACAAAAGGAGATAAAAAAATATATTATAGTAAATATTATTAGTAGTCTATTTTCTCTACTCTTTACATCTTTTTTAGTTATTGAATTTGGGTTATTTGGTCTGCTTTATGCAATGATATTAAATATATCAATTATATTTTTTATAACACTATATTTGGTTTTAAACTCCTCTTGGTTTCATTTAAACTATTTTACAGACAGATTTGATAGAGATAGTGCCATTAAACTTGGAAAATATGCTGTCATGGCAGTTGTATCTGCTACTACTGCTCCTTTATCTCAAATGTTTGTAAGAGACTACATTGGTAATGGTATAGGTTGGGAGAGTGCAGGATATTGGCAGGGAATTTGGTATATATCATCAATGTATCTAATGGTAGTCACCACCTCTCTAGGAGTATATTATTTACCAAGATTGTCTGAAATCGAAGATAAAATGGAGCTGAAAAATGAGATATTTAATGGATATAAAATTATTTTGCCAATTGTTATCTGTATAGCTTTTGGTATCTATATATTACGAGAACATATAGTATATATTGTGTTTACGGAGAGATTTATGCCAATGGTTGAGTTATTTAAATGGCAACTCATAGGTGATGTAATTAAAATATCATCATGGCTTCTAAGCTATTTAATGTTAGCTAAGGCTATGACACAACTATATGTCTATACAGAGATTATATTCTCAGCTATATTTGTTTATTTATCAATATCTTTTATAGATAGATTTGGTTTGATTGGTGTAACTTACGCATTTTGTTTAAATTATGTACTATATTTAATTACAATGATAATTATTTTTAAAGGGGGATTAAATGAATAAATTAGTAACGGTGGTTATTCCATCTTACAATCATCAGAATTATATTAAGGAGGCGATAGAGAGTATTATTAATCAAAGTTATAAAAATATTGAGTTAATTGTTATTGATGATGGTTCAATAGATAGTTCACCTAAGATTTTAGATAGTTTGTCAAAAAAATATGGCTTTAAATATATACATAGGGAGAATAGAGGTTTATCTAAAACATTAAATGAAGCATTGGAATTAGCTAAGGGTGAATATTTTTCTATATGTGCCAGTGATGATAGGTTTATATTAGATAAAGTATATAAACAGGTTAAATTTTTAGAAAACAATTTGGATTATGCCGTATGTTATGGAAATGTTATTGCTTTTAATAATTCAGGGATTGAAAAGAGGGTAAATGTTAAAAATGGTAAGTCTGGGTGGATATTTAAGGAGTTAATTACCGCAGATATAAATATTCCTGCACCATCATCAATGATGCGAACCCATATCTTAAGAGAAGTTGGGGGATATAGTGAAGATATTTTAATTGAAGATTGGGATATGTGGTTAAGAGTTGCAAATATCTATAAAATTGGTTATTTAAATGAGTATTTAGCATACTATAGGGACCATGAAAAAAATACATATAAACAGACATATAAGATGTTTGAAGCTCAAAAAAAGATTTTAGAAAAATGGAGTGATTATAAATATTATAATCAGGCTTTAAAAATTTGGCAACTGTATTGGTTTAAATCTCTCTCTAGGCATGGGTATAGAGATGAGGCAAAGAGATATATAAAGGTTGCCATCAAAAATCTATTTGATATTGATACATTCAAAATATTATTAAAATATCATCTAATTAGATTTTAACTAGTAAAAAAAGGATTAAAAAATGACTTATGTTACCAAGATATATATGCCAGATAAAGAAAAATTTAAATCATATATAGATGGAATTTATAAGAGTGGTTGGTTGACCAATAATGGACCATTAGTGCAAGAGCTTGAGAAAAAATTAGAAGAGTATTTAGGAGTTAAAAATCTATTATGTATATCAAGTGGAACAGATGCTTTACAATTTGCCTATAGACTATTGGAGAGTGACGGAAAAGAGGTAATTACTACACCTTTTAGTTTTGTATCAACAACAAGTGCAATTGTAGCAGAGAGATTAATTCCTAAATTTGCTGATATTGATAGAGAAACATACAATATAGACCCTAAAAACATAGAAAAATTAATTAATAAAAATACATCTGCCATTGCTCCATGTCATGTATTTGGAAATGCTTGTAATATAGAGAAGATTGATGAAATAGCTAAGAAACACGATTTAAAAGTGATATATGATGCTTCTCATGCCTTTGATGTCAAATATAAAGGGGAGCATATATTAAATTATGGAGATATGTCAATTATAAGTTTTCATGCAACTAAGATGTTTCATACAGTTGAGGGTGCGGCTATTGTTATTAAAGATAATAAACTATATGAGAAGGCAAAGATAGTTAGAAATTATGGAATTGATGCACCTGATAGTGTAGCTATGTTGGGGATTAATGCAAAAATCAATGAAATAGAGGCTGCAATGGGACTCTGTATGTTAGATGAGGAGGAGAGAATTTATAATGAGAGGAGACAAAGTTATATTTACTATATAAAACAGTTAAAAGATTATGTACAGTTACAGAAAAAAAATCCAAATGCAACAGAGAGTTATAGCTATTTTCCTGTGGTCTTTAAGAGTGGGTATGAGATGAATAGGGTTAGAACGGCTCTATTTAAAGAGGGAATTGCCGCTAGACAATATTTTAAACCCTCATTGGATACTCTTCCGTATGTTAAATCTGATGAGGTAATGAGAAACTCAAGAGATATTGCAAGTCGTATTTTGGTAATCCCTATGCACTCCAATGTAGAACCTAAAGTTAGCCAAATTATTATTCAGACTCTTGAAGAGATACGAGAAGCGGAGAACTGTTTAATATGATAGTTGGTAGCAATCAACCTTATCTATTTCCATATATTGGCTATTGGCAATTAATAAATCTATCAGAAGTATATGTTATTTCTGATAGTATGCAGTATATAAAAAAAGGATATATAAATAGAAACAATATATTAATAGACGGCAAAAAATATCTATTTACCTTAGAGGTATTGGGTGTCCACTCCAATACGCCAATTAATAAGGTGATAGTAGGGGGTAATGCGAAAAAGGTAGCAAAATCTATTTTTCACGCCTATAAAAAAGCCCCATATTTTAATAAAATCTATCCATTGATTGAAGAGATAGTTTTAAATAAAGAAAAAAATCTAGCAAAATATTTGGGTTATTCAATAGAAACTATTAGTAACTATTTGGGGATAGAGACAAATTTTATATATTTAAGCAGATTACAAGGGGAAACTGACCTAAAAGCGGAAGAGAGAACCATAGATATATGTAAAAGAGTTGGAGCAACTCACTATATTAATGCTATTGGGGGGGTTAAACTCTATAGTAAGGAACGATTTTTAAAAGAGGGTATAGAGTTGAGTTTTTTACAAACAAAAGAGATTAAATATAAACAGTTTAATAATAAGTTTATACCCAACCTTTCAATTATTGATATTATGATGTTTAACTCAAAAAAAGAGATAAAAGAGATATTAACGAAGTTTGATTTAATTAAAAATAAAGGATTATAGATGAAAGTATCAGATTATATAGTTGAATTTTTAGCTCAGCAGGGAGTTGATAAAATTTTTGGATATGTTGGTGGAAATAATGCCCACCTATTTAATTCTATTGATAAACATAGTAGAGTTGAATTAATAAACTCGCGACATGAACAGGCATCAGGTTTTTCGGCAGAAGGATATGCTAGAGCCACATCTAAAACAGGTGTTGCCATAGTTACAAGTGGACCGGGTGGGACAAATTTAGTTACTCCAATAGCTGATTGTTATTTAGACTCCACTCCAGCCATGTTTATTGTTGGTGATATAAACTCTTTTGAGAGAGGTTTAAATAATGGAATGCGTCAAGTTGGTTTTCAAGATGTTGATATGGTAGCTGTTACAAAACCAATTACAAAATATTCCGTATTTATAGATAGGATTGATAAATTAAGATATGAATTGGAGAAGGCATACTATTTAACACAAGAGGGAAGAAAGGGGGCTGTGGTCATCTCAATACCTGTTAATTTCCAATACCAAGAAGATTATGAGCCTGAAAATGAGATTTCATTTTTTAATAGTGATGAGTATAACTCTCTTCAAAAATCTACTACAATAGAAGAGAAAAAGATTTTGCAGGTTGTAGAGTTAATTAAAAATGCCCAAAAACCTGTTTTTCTAATTGGAAATGGAGTTAATTTGGCAGACGCCTCAGTTGAGTTAAAACAGTTTTTAAAAAAGACAGAAATTCCTATTGTTCACTCATTAATGGGTAAAGATGTTATAGAAGAGAGTTATAAATATAATTTGGGATTTATTGGTCGATGGGGTAATAGATATGGAAATTTAACATTGGCTAATAGTGATTTGATTATTGCATTAGGTACTAGAATTGATACCCTACAGACAGGAAGAAATGTAAAAGAGTTTGCAAAAGGTGCTAAAATAGTACAGGTTGATATAGACAGATATGAATTGGGTGCTAGGATACCTATTGATTTAACTATTTTGGGTGATGTCAAGCTCTTTTTAAAAAGATTAAATATGGAGAGTATAACTATAGATATTAAATTGTGGCAGAGAAAAGTATTAAGTTACAAAGAGAGATACCCACATAAATATCAACTTAATGGGAGAGAGAAACTTGGTAATCAGATTATTTCACTTATATCCAAATACTCAAGAGAGAATGATATTTTTGCAATAGATGTTGGTGAACATCAGATGTTATCGGCTCAAGCGTTAGAGGTTAAAAAGGGTCAAAGGGTACTCTTTTCAGGAGGTTTAGGCTCTATGGGATTTGCACTCCCTACAGCAATTGGGGCAACAGTTGGAACGGGTCAAAGAGCAGTTGTAATTACCGGTGATGGTAGTATTCAAATGAATATTCAAGAGCTGGAGGTTATACGAAATCATAATCTTCCTATTAAGATTTTTATTCTCAACAACTCATCTCTATATATGGTTACAACTATGCAGGATATATATTTAAATGGAAATCATATCGGTACAGAAAAAGGTTATAGTGCGCCAAATTTTCAAAGAGTTGGCGAAGCTTATGGAATTCAAGCCAAACAGACATATAAGATATATAATATTGAGCAGATAATTAAAGAAAGTATGGAGAGTAATAGAGCTGAAATTATTGAAATTCAACTTTCAGGTAAAGAGACAGAGGTATCTCCCCTTTTAGATTATAGTCGTCCTTTTGAAGATATGACTCCACATCTAAATAGAGATGAATTGAGAGAGCAGATGTCAATTGAATTGGTGTAACTAAAGGATATAAGTTGAGTAGTATAAAATCAAAGGGAATAAATGCCTTTATCTGGGATTTATGTGGTAAAATAGCTATTCACGCATCTAGCTTTATTGTTATGATTATTTTAGCAAGATTGTTAGAACCATCCGATTTTGGTTTGGTTGCTATGATTATGGTTATAGTTGGAATTGCTACAATATTTTCAGACATAGGATTGGGTGGAGCATTAATCCAAAGAAGAAGAGTTCTTCAAATACACTACTCTTCAGTATTTTTCTTTAATATAACCGCAGGTTTTATACTTACTCTATTAACCTTTGTTTCTGCTAATTGGATTGCCAATTTTTATCATAATAATAATTTAATTTCTCTCATCAAGGTTATCTCAATACTATTTACAATTAGCTCATTTCATGCAGTTCAGAGTATAGTCTTGAGAAAAGAGTTAAACTATAAGCTGTTAACACAAATAAATTTAATTGCCTCTATATCTAGTGGTGTTATAGGAATTATATTAGCCTTTTTAGATTTTGGTGTATGGAGTTTAATAGCACAAGCACTCTCTCGTGAACTAATAATCAATATAGTAATTTGGAGCAGAACATCTTGGATACCATCATTATCATTCTCATTTAAGGCTCTAAAACAGCTCTGGAGATATGGATTTAATATGTTTTTAGCAGGAGTAATAGATACCATTTATGAAAAAATTGATTATATGATAATAGGAAGATTATTTCTACCTGCTACTCTTGGTTTTTTTCATCAGGCAAAGCAGTTAAATATGTTTGTTATTAAATACTCATCTGGTAGTCTAATGTCAGTTCTATTTCCGGTATTAAGTAAGATACAAAAAGATATAAAGCACATTCAACGAGTCGTTATAAAATCTTTGGGTCTTATCTGTTTTATCACATTTTTTCTATTGGGAGAACTATATTTAACAGCCGATGAGCTAATAGTGGGACTGTTTGGAGTTAAATGGGAGGCATCTGTATATTATTTTAAAATTTTGGCAATTAGTGGATTTGCCTATCCTATTAGTGCTTTAATGGTTAATATTTTAAGTAGTAGAGGTAAGTCAAAAGATTTTTTAAAATTAGAGATATATAAAAAAATTATACAATCTATTAATCTATATATCTTATATCTTTATGGAATAGAGGTTTTTCTATATGGATTAATTATAACCTCAATATTAGGCACATCATTAAATATCCTATTTGCTGTGAGAGAGATAAGATTATCTTTTTTATCCATATATAAACCTATCATTATAGAAGCATCTATTAGTTTGAGTTTAATTTTAATAATTATCTATATAGCAAATCATATTTATTTCAGTGGTTTTTTTATGATGCTATTAAAAGGAGTACTATTTATGGGTATGTATATATTTTTAAATTGGATATTTAATGTTCAACCATTTCAATATCTAATTGAACAATTAAAATCAATAAAAGTGAGACAAAAATGATAAACAAAACGGAACAAGAAATTATAAAAAATTGGAATAAAAATCTTCCATTAATGGTCAGTATTACTTGTGTGGCATTTAATCATGAGAATTATATAGAACAAACTCTTGATAGTTTTCTGATGCAGGAGACAAATTTCTCTTTTGAAATACTTATTCATGATGATGTATCAACAGATAGAACAGTCGAGATAATAAAAGAGTATGCTAAAAAATTCCCAAATATAGTAAAACCTATCTATCAAAGTGTTAATCAATTTTCTCAAGGAAACAATCCTATGGCTTTTCTCTTTCCAAAGGTAAAAGGAAAATATATGGCATTCTGTGATGGTGATGACTATTGGACAGATAATCAAAAGCTAAAAATTCAAGTAGAGGAGATGGAAAAATTTCCAGAGATTAATATGAGTTTTCACCCTGCTTATAAATTGATTAATGGAAAAATAGATGGAATATTATCTAAACAAGCCAACAAAAATAGAATATTTACAACCCATGAGATAGTTTTAGGTGGTGGTGAATTTTGCCCTACTGCATCTTTAATGTTTAGAAGTAGAGTAATTTCCGATTTCCCAGATTGGTTTAATAGAATAATACCGGGGGATTATCCTATACAGATAATAGGTTCTGTTCAAGCCGGTGCATTATATATCGATAGATGTATGTCTGCATATAGAATGGGAGAGGTTGGGACATGGAGTAGTATCTCTAAAGATAACTCTAAAAAACAGAAAGAGCATCTGCTATCTTTTCACTCTATGTTAAATAGGATAAATAAATTTTTAAATAACAAATTAGAAGATGAGATTGAGACTCTTATTTATGATAGTAGTTTAGCTTTTATCAAAAGACGAACCATCGATATAGAGATAAGAGATGAGGTGTTTAATATCTATAGGAATATTTTTTCTAAAAAACAGAAACTATTATGGTATCTGCTCTATAGAAATCAAGATTTACATAATAGTTTATCTAAAATTAAACATTTAGCTCTACATAAATGAAGATACTATTTATTATCAGCTCATTAGATGTTGGTGGTGCTGAAAAGATTTTAACAACTCTTGCAAACCATTTTGACAATATGGGTCATAGTGTAACTATTGTTATTACCTCTTCAAATAGACCATATTTTGCTCTAAATAGAGGTATTAATTTAATATCAATTGCTAATAGAGTTAATAATATTCTATTTTTAATCAATAGTTTAAGAAAAGAAATTATTTCCAATAACCCAGACGCTGTTATTAGTTTTATGTCAGAGATGAATATTTTGGCATTAATAGCATCAAAATTAGCCGATAAACCTATAATTGTCTCTGAAAGAAGTGCTTTTGATTTTTTAGATATAAAACCTAGATGGAAAAAGATTAGGAGAATGGTCTATCCATTTGTTAATAGTTTAGTTGTTTTAACAGACGCAGATAAAAATAGATACTATTTTGTGAAACATAGATATAAGATAGAAAACCCTTTAATTCTAAAAAATAATCATACCAACATAAAAAGAGAAAAAATTATATTGGCTGTTGGAAGATTAAATAGAGTTAAAGGTTTTGATTTGTTAATAGAGGCTTTTTCTAAATTTAATAGAGATAATTGGAAATTATTAATAGCAGGGGAGGGAAAAGAGAGAAAAAGCTTGGAAAGATTAATAGATACTCTTGAATTATCTAATAGAGTTAAACTGTTAGGATTAGTTAAAGATGTAGAGATTTATTATAAAAAAGCGTCTATTTTTGTACTCTCCTCTTTAACTGAAGGATTTCCGGGAGTTTTATGTGAAGCTATGGGATATGGTTGTGCTGTTATTTCATTTGATTGTCCATCAGCCCCAAGAGAGATTATAACAGCAAATAAAGATGGGATATTAATAGAGAGTAAAAATATAAAAGAGTTAACCAATGCAATGCACTATTTGGTAGATAATCCAAAAGTAAGAGAAAAACTTTCTAAAAATGCTCGAGAGATTTCTAATAGATTATCTATAGATAAGATAGGGGACAAATGGTTAAAAGTTATAAATAGTGTAGTAAGGAGATAAGAAGAGTGTGCGGGATTATAGGCTTTAATAATAAAAATAGTTCTAAATTAAAAAAGATGATGACCTCTATATCTCATAGAGGACCTGATGATAATGGTGTTTTTGAGTTAGAAAATTTCTCTTTAGCCCATGTTAGATTATCTATTTTAGACCTATCTGCAGATGGTCGTCAACCAATGGAGTATGATGATTTAATTATGGTATATAATGGAGAGGTTTATAATTTTAAAGAGATAAAAAATGAACTTATCTCTTATGGTTATAAGTTTTATTCATATACAGATAGTGAAGTAATATTAAAAGCTTATCATAAATGGGGTATAAAAGCGGTCGATAAATTTATTGGCATGTTCGCTATTGCTATCTATAATAAAAAATCTTTAAAATTAACCCTTATTAGAGATAGGGTAGGTGTTAAACCGCTCTATTACTATTTTGATGGAGAGATTTTTCTCTTCTCTAGTGAATTAAAACCGATTATAGAGTATTTCAAAAATACAGATAAACTTCAAATTAGCAGAGATGCTCTATTTGAGTATTTTAAAATAGGATATATATCATCAAATCTCTCTATCTTTAAAAACTGTTATAAAGTTCCATCTGGTAGCTATTTGATATTTGATAATCTCAAATTAAATATAGAAATTAAAAAGTATTGGTCTATTTTACCATTCTTTAAATTACCGAAATTTAAAGAGAGTGAAAATGAACTTATTGATAGATTAGAGGCTATTTTAATAGATGCGTTTCAATATAGAATGGTATCAGATGTACCAGTAGGCATTTTTTTAAGTGGAGGAATTGATAGTTCTATTGTAGCCTCCATTTTACAAAAACATTACGGAAATATACACACCTTTACTATAGGATTTAAAGAGGATAAATATAATGAAGCAGGATATGCAAAAGAGGTAGCAAACCATCTAGGAACAACACATACAGAAAGATATTTAAGTAGCTCAGAGGCGAAAGATATTCTTAATAGATTTGTGGATATTTATGATGAACCATTTGGTGATAGCAGTGGAATTCCAACAACTTTAGTAAGTCAAGTGGCAAAAGATGCAGATGTAAAAGTTGTCTTGAGTGCAGATGGTGGTGATGAGTTATTTTGTGGATATAATAGATATTTAACTATAAAAAATATTGGAGATAAAGTTTTTAAAATTCCAAATCCTATAAGAAAGAGTATGAATTTAATTATGGATATAATAGGAGATGAAAATATCTCTAAACTTCTAAATAGTGATTTAGAATTTAAATATAAATTAATTCACAAAATTTTAAAAAATAGTGATTGGGAGGAGATGTATAAATCTTTAACAAGTTATGATATAGGTAATCTATTGAAGTTCTCCAAAGATATAAATGAGCTAAGTTTTAGCGTTGGAGCGAAGGAAAATCCAATGCAGGGTATGATGCTTTGGGATTATCATAGATATATGATTGATGACATTTTAACTAAAGTAGATAGAGCAACAATGAGTCTATCTATAGAGGGACGAGAGCCTCTTTTAGACCATAGAATTGCTGAATTTATGGCACAAGTTCCATTTGAATTAAAATATAAAAATGGAGATAGTAAATATCTACTTAAAAAAGTTTTAGAGAGATATATCCCAAAAGAGATGATATATCGTAAAAAAATGGGTTTTGGTATTCCTATATTTGAATGGTTTAGCTCAGATTTAAAAGAGATGTTTGATAATAATTTCACAGAGAGGGAATTAGCAAAACATAATCTTTTAAATATAGAGTATATAAATCAAGAGTATAAAAAAATAAGTAAAAAAAATATTGTGAATTTATGGCTTATTTTAGTTTTTCAACTCTGGTATAAAAAATATATGAATTAAAAAGGTTTAATGATGGTAGAAGAGAGATATACAATTAATGAGAACTATATTTTAGCCACTATACCTTTTCTTATTTTTATCTCTATTATAGGTTCATTTTTAGATAAAAATGAGGCTATATTTGGACTCTCTTTTACCTTTGTATTTATAGGTATTATATTTTTATCCATTATTAATAGAGTTGAGAATATTAATGGTTCAATATATATTTTTTTAATATTTTTTACAATATATCTATTTTATACAACTCTAATACATTTTGGACTTATAGAGGTATATAATACACCATACCCATTTGTAGAATCAGATGAGGGGTTATTCTATAGTGGTGCATCTGATGTAGCCAATAAAATTAGATTGGGCTATAAATTTAATGATATAGCAAAATTGAAAGAATATTTGGACTTACCGGGTTCTATATATTTTAATGCCTATATAGCCATATTGGCTAATATGTTTGGAGAACACACCATTTTTACCCAAAAGGTGGCAATAACTCTTATCTCTGCTTTAATTCCAGCTATGATGTATGCCGTGAGTAGATTATATCTATCTGAAAAAATATCTATTATTGTTGCTATTATTTATGGATTTTTTTCGTTTGTTCCATATCTTTCTAGTCTATTGCTTAGAGATGTACATATTGCACTTATGTATATAATAACTTTTTATATTATTTTAGACAAATTATCTATTACAAATTTAATTATACTTTTTGTTATCTCTATAGCCTCTTACTATTATAGAGAACAGACAGGCATTTTTATGGTTGGATTTACTGTAATATACTTTTTTAATTTTATTAATTTTACCATTAAAAACAACTATATTAAAATAATTATATACTTATCACTATTGGTTGGATTTACTATAATGGTTTTAAATAATCAATATGTTATGGATATGTTTAATCAAACTGTTCACAGTTCAGCAGAGCATACAGCAGAGCAGACCTCATCAGGTTCTATGGGTGCTAAAATTGCAAAACTTCCATTTGGACTTAATGTTATTACACTTTTTGGTTTTTCACAGATACAGCCATTTCCACCATCATTAATATTTACATCTAAAAAAGGAATGTTCCATTTCATGTATCTTGTGGCTGGAATAGCATGGTATTTCGGTTGGGGATTTTTACTATATGGTTTTTTAAAAAATAGAGTATTTTTAAAAAGATTAGATTTAAAACTCTCATTGATGTTTCTATTTGCAATTATATATTTAGGTCTAATTGCAGTAGTTGAGTTTAATCAGCGAAGACAGATGGCTGTTTATCCTATTATATATTTATTGATGGTATTTAGCTATTTAGATATGACTATCACAGATAGGACTACAGTATGGGTAAGAATGTCACTACTATTTTTAACACTTGTTTTGATTTTTAACTATTTAAAATTATAATAAAAAGGAATATTTATATGAATAAAAGAAAAATTATCTTTTTTTTACCACTTATGAGTGGTGGTGGAGCTGAAAGAGTCACTATAAATATTATAAAGAAACTAGATAAAAACTATTTTGAACCCCATCTAGTTTTAGGTACTAAAGCACAAGGCAACTCTCTACATCTCATACCAAAGGAGATTTATCAACACGATTTAAAGACAAAGAAGACTATATTTTCTATATTTAAATTAAGAGCTATAATAAAAAAAATAAATCCGTACTTTATATATACATCTTTAAATCGTTCACATATAGCACTCTATTTAGCTTTAATAGGTCTAAAAAATAGACCTAAAACTCTTATGAGAATACCTAGCTCTCCTAAATTAGTAAATAGATATGTAAAATATGGTTATATTTTTAATTTTTTTCTAAATAGAGCGTTAAAAAAAGCAAATTATATTATTGTTCAAACTCCAGAAATGAGAGATGAGACAGAAATATATCATCATATTGATAGAGAGAAAATAAAAGTTCTTATTAATCCTTTAGATAGAGATTTAATAGAGAGTAGTCTAAAACATCAAAGCCCATTTGACAAGCAATATATCAATGTAACTGCTTCTGGAAGATTATCTAAGGAGAAAGGATTTGATATTTTAATTAAAGCATTTCAGAAGGTTTATATGAAAAATAGTAATTTTAGACTTTATATTATTGGAGCAGATTATGATAATCAAAAAGGAAAGTATAAAGAACTTATTAAGAGTTTAGATTTAAATAGCGTTGTTCATCTATTAGGATTTCAAAAAAATCCATATATATATTATCAACATAGTGACTTATTTGTATTATCTTCAAGATGGGAGGGATTACCAAATGCAGTTTTAGAAAATCTATATCTAACAAAACCAATCGTAGCCACTAAATGTATCCCATTTATGGAGCAACTTATTATAGATGGGAAGAATGGTTTTTTGGTAGATGTCGAAAATATTGAACAGTTATCAGATAGGATATTACGATATAAAGAGCTTAAAAGTTTAGGCATCTCAAATCGTTTTAAACATTCCGATGTAAATAGTTTTTTTAGAAGGTTGGTTTAGTTATGTGTGGTATATGTGGTGGTGTAAGTAGTCATAAGATAGAAATATATGATATGGTAGAGAGTATTAAACATAGAGGTCCAGATTTTCAAGATGTTTTTATAGAAGAGCCTATCTATTTGGCACATGCTAGATTATCTATATTGGATTTATCATCAGATGCAAATCAACCTATGATAAGTAGAGATGGTCAATATGTATTGGTATATAACGGAGAGGTGTATAACTTTCAATCTATTAAAAAGACTCTTCAAAGTTTAGGTCATCTATTTAAAACATCTTCTGATACAGAGGTTATTTTAGAAGGATTTATTGAGTGGGGTATTAAACTTTTTGAGAAATTAAACGGAATGTTTGCTTTTTCAATTTATGATAAAAAAAATCAAAAAATATATATTGTAAGAGACCGTTTTGGAATTAAACCACTATATTACTATTATGATAATAAAACCCTTCTCTTTGCTTCTGAAATTAAATCCTTACTCTCTTCTAGGCTAATTCCTAAGGAGTTATCCTATCAAGGATTATATGAATATATGCACTTCTCTACAACAGTAGGAGAGAGTACCTTCTATAGAGATATTAAAAAATTAAAATCAGGAGAGTATATTGAATATAATTTAGAAACATGGAGTTTAAATATATCCTCTTATAAATCTATTTGTGATGTCCCTTTATCTAACGATTTTTTAGATGAAGCGATATATAAGATTAGAGATTTATTTGAAAAGAGTGTAAAAAGACAATTAATTTCTGATGTGCCTGTTGGGATATTTTTAAGTGGAGGAATAGACTCTACAGCAATCACAGCAGTAGCTTCAAAATATTATAATGGAAAATTAAAAACATTCTCTGCCGGATTTGATTTTGATAAGGGTTTTAATGAGTTACCAAATGCGAGGTTTATCTCAGAAAAATTCAATACAGACCATTATGAATTTTATATTAGAGGTAGTGATACCATATCTATTTTAGAGAGAGTTAACTATTATTTTGACCAACCCTTTGCAGATGCGGCAAACATTCCTCTATATCTTATGAGTCAAGAGTTAAAAGGTAAACATAAAGTTATACTTCAAGGTGATGGAGGTGATGAGTTGTTTGCGGGATATAACTACTATTTAAGAGTTAAAAATGAGAGATTATTTAAGTTATTTTCCCATATTATAATATCATTAACTCCTCTTATTCCAAAATCGAGTAAATACTATAGAATGTTACGGAGTATGTATGCAATAACTCAAAAAGATAAAGCATTAATTCCTGCTAGATTTTATTCACAAGAGATGATTAATGAATCCAGTTTGCCATTATTTAAAAAGAGATATAGAAATAATCTATCTTTAGTCAATCCATTTAATCGTAGCCTTGAAATTCACTCTAGTTTTAAAGATAAAAATTTAGACTTACTTCAAGAGTTACTATATAGTGATATTAGTTTAATTCTTCCAGACCAATATTTAGAAAAAGTAGATAGGGCTACAATGGCAAACAGCTTAGAGGTTCGTGTTCCATTTTTAGATAATGATTTAGCAGAGTATGTAATCTCTTTACCTTCAAAATATAAAATAATTGGGAAAGAGAAAAAATATCTATTAAAACAAGCATTTAATGGGATTGTTCCGGATAAAATACTTTATGGTCAAAAGAGAGGCTTTGGAGTTCCATTCTCATATTGGTTAAGGAGTTCAATGAAAGATTTAATAAGAGATGAGGTCAGCTCATCTAATATTTATACTAATAAGGTAATAAAAATGATAGATGAACATATTTTAGGAAAAAGAGACCACGGTTTTATATTGTGGAAAATTTTAAATTTATCAATGTGGTTAAATCAAAATAAGGATATACGACTATGAACAAGAAAGATATATTAATATTAGCCCCTAGCCCATTTAATAATAATATAACTCATGCAGGTGGACAGTTAACAGCTATTATAAACTTAGTAAAATATATGGAACAACATGCTATATCATTTGATATTTTAGATATTTTTAGAAGCTCTTATCCACCACCATCAACTATAGACAAGTTAAAAATATCGTGGAGTAGATATAGAGAATTAAAAAATATGTTAAAAAAAAATAAATATAAAGGTGCTTTAGTTTTTAGCACATTTGGATTAGGATTTTGGGAAAAGTTGCTATTTGCTTTATATATTGAAAGACAAAATATTAAAACTCTCTTTTTTATCCGTTCAGGTCATTTTATGGAGTCTGTAAAAGAGAAAAATTATAATATTCCAATTAAAAGATTTTTAATGAATAGAGTATCTTATATTGGTCATCAAGGTGGGAAATGGAAAAGATTTTATGAAAAAATAAGAATTAATAGAAGCAAATTGGTTAAAATTTTAAATTGGATAGATATAAAAGAGTATAAAAAAGAGTTCGGAGAGACTACTACATTTCTTTATGTTGGAGCATTGGTGAAAAAAAAGGGTGTTATTGATTTAATAAATGTCATATTAAAACATAAAGATTTACATAGTTATAAGTTTATATTTGTAGGTGGAGGACCACTTCTTGATGACCTAAAAAAACAAGTAGAAGAGATAGAAAATATTATGTTTACAGGTTGGCTAGACAGCAATGAGGTGGCTAAAATATATGAAAGTTCTGATGTTTTAATACTACCATCTTATGCGGAGGGCTTTCCAAATGTTATAGCAGAGGCATTAAATTATAGATTACCAATTATCTCTACCAATGTGGGTGGAGTATCAGAGAGTGTAAAAGATAACTATAACGGTCTTCTAATTGAACCAAAAAATAGTTTTCAATTATATAGGAGTATTAGAAGATTAGGAGAGAGCAGAGAGTTACGAGAGAGATTTTCAAAAAATAGTGAAACCATATTAATAAAAAATCACTCTATTGATGTCAATTGTAAAAAACTCTTTCAACTTTTTAATAACTAAATAGCTGAAATCCCAATCGTATGTAACGATTGGGTGGTTCACTAACTTCTAGGATTGCTAATATATGAAATGGTTAATAAATGATAAATAATTATATATTTAATACAGTTAAATTTCTAAAACCTATCCAGATATATTATAGAGTATTCTATTTAATTAGGGGTAGATTTAGAAAATCAATAGGATTTAAATATCAATTTTTTAAATACTCAAACTCATATAGATTGAGATTGGATAATTCCATTAAGATTAAATCTTACTATTTAAATGGGGAGTTTAGATTTTTAAATCTAACAAAAAAATTTGAAAATAAGATAGATTGGAACTTTAACTCTTATGGAAAGTTATGGTGTTATAATTTAACATATTTTGATTTTTTATCTGAAAAAGAGGATAGATTGTTAATAGATGATTTTATTGAAAATCTACCTCATATAAAAGATGGATTAGAGCCTTTTCCTATCAGTTTAAGATGTGTTAATTGGATTAAATTTCTAACTAAGTACTCTATTAGGGATACAAAAATTGATGCCACTCTATATGCTCAATATAATATATTAATGGATAATTTAGAGTATCATCTATTGGGAAATCATCTACTTGAAAACGGCTTCTCCTTACTATTTGGAGCATATTATTTTCATAATAATAATTTTTATTATAAATCTAAAAAGATTTTATTGGAGCAGTTAGAAGAGCAAATACTAAATGATGGGGGTCATTTTGAATTGAGTCCAATGTATCACCAAATAATGCTTTTTAGAGTATTAGATGCTATTAATCTTATTAAAAACAATAGTTGGCAAAATCATGAACTTTTAAACTTTTTAATTAAAAAAGCGGAGTTAATGTTAAGTTGGATAGATGCAATTAGTTATGAAAATGGTGATATTCCAATGTTTAATGATAGTACTATAGATATAGCTCCTACTACAAATCAACTTATAGAGTATGCAAAGAAATTAAATTTAAAGTTTACAAAGATACCACTCTCAGATAGTGGTTATAGAAAGATTACATATAAAAATTATGAGCTTATATTGGATATTGGAGATATTCAAGCTAATTATATTGCAGGTCATACACATGCAGATATTTTTAATTTTGAATTAAGAATTAAAGGTAAATCGTTTATAGTGGATAGAGGTATTACCACTTATAATAGGTCTAAAATAAGAGATATAGAGCGGTCAACAGCTGGACATAATAGTGTTGAGATAGATAATAAGAGCCAAAGTGAAGTTTGGGATAGTTTTAGAGTGGGAAATCGAGGTAGAGTTATAGATATAAAAGAGTCTAAAAACAGCATAGAGGCTACTCACAATGGATATATAGATACTTTACATAGTAGAAAATGGAGTTTTCAAGAGAATAAAATATCAATTTATGATAAACTAAATAAAGAGTCCAATGCAATCGCAAGACTATATTTTCATTATAGTATATCCAAAACCTATATTTTGGAACATATCAAAATATATAATGGCAGTTGGAAAATTTTAGATTATCAACTCTCTACAGGATTTAATAGCTCAACAAAAGCCTATTATATTGAGATATATTTTAGTAAATATTTAAATATTGATATATATCCACGGGACACTTTTAATAAATTATTCTAGCTAAATATAATCCATTTGGTGGGGCTAACGCTGTAGAGTATCGCTTCTTTAACTCTAACTGTTGCAACTGTTGAGATATAGTTAACTCTTTTAATGATACTTTGATAGAAAAATCAACCATTAAACGAACTTGTGAACGCAAAAATCCATTAGCTTCAAAATAGATAATATGGTATTTTTTATACTCCATATAATATGCTCTATATATAGTTCTAATATTACTATTTGTCACAGTTCCACTCTTCAAAAAATAGCCAAAGTCATGCTCCCCCTCAAATAGTTTAAGTGACCTATTCAATATCTCTCTATTAAAGTTTGGATAGTATGAAATATATCTCTCTTCAAATATAGATGGTTTAGTGGTTTTAAAAATATATCGATATATTCTTCTTTTAGCTGAAAATCTAGCATGAAAGGAGCTATCTACAGAGGAGATATGTTTAAAATAGACCCCATTTAATTTTCTGTTTAAAATATCTCTTAATCTGTTTAAATCTCTCCAAAAGTATGGTACTATAAAGTCTATAACCTGTCCAGTGGCATGAACACCTTTATCTGTCCTTCCCCCTCCTCTTATACTATTTTTAATACCAATAGATACTAAAGCCTCCTCTACCGCTTGGGTAACTGTTAAATTTGTACTTTTCTGTTTTTGAAATCCTCTAAAAGATGCCCCGTCATAAGATATTACTGCTTTTACTCTCACTAAAAATACCTTGATACCCTAAAATGAAATAGTAGTAACCCAATAATTAATGTGCTACCTAAAGCTACTCCTAAAAGCAGAAATGAACCATATTTTTGTAAAAGTGTAGCAGTTATATATAGTAGTAGAGTAGTCAAAGCCAATACTATATATCCGTAACTCTTTTGGTATCTTGGATTTATAATGGCAAAGGAGGCAACTATATATAGAGCAATTATTGGGATTAGGCTAATAAATATAAAAAATAGAATTTTTCCCTTCTTTTTAGGATTTTTGGCATATTTTGCCCAATACTCCTTTATATTTTTATATGTATAAGCCTCTCCATTAATATTTTGAAATATTTTCATCTCCTCATACTCTACCATTTTTACCGTTTTTTTGGAGAAGGTGTATCCACTTCCATATTTTAAACTTAAAGATACAGTGGAGTTTCTATTTTCAACTTCTGCCTCTTTGGCTATAAATAACCTATTGGAACTATTTTTCTCCTTTGTATATATAACAATATCCCTCATACTATTTTCATGTTTACTTTTTAAATATACAAAAAAATCGCCAAATTTCTGTCCCAATTGAGATGGTGAAATATTCAATTTTGCCTGTGTAATCTTATATGCTTTAAAAGCTCTATAGTGCTGTTGTGCTTGGGGCATCTTTATAATTGATAGTAACAGCAGAAGAATAGAAAAAAGTATAGCAGAGATTAATAATCTTCTAACAACATCTTTAGACCTAACTCCTAATGCAAAAAGAGCCATAAGTTCATTTTCACTAGATAATCTAAGTAAAACAGTGACTACAGCAATTAAAAAAGATACAGGTATAGTATAAAATAGCATTGCTGGAAGGTTATATCCAAAGAGTCTGCTCATCTCAAAAAAATCAACCTGTATAAATTTGGTTAAAGATGATAACTGAACAATAGAGACCAGAGAACCTATAAAGAATAGGGGTAGAAATATGGTTAAAAATGCTCTTGTAAAGTTCTCTGATATATATTGAAATAGACCCACTCTACCCATATATAATCCAATCTGCTAAGAGTAAAAATTGGGTATCTAAAAGATAGACTATAACCGTAGCCATTGCTAAAAATGGTACAAATGGCACAATTTTATTTTTTGCTAATAGTGATGGAACTATAGCCAATAGTGCAGATAGGAAAAGTGCATAAAAAAAGAGTGGAAATCCAAGCAAAGCTCCCATCGTTCCAGCCACAATTATATCACCCTCCCCCATAGCTTCTCTCTTTAGAAAATAGCTTATATAATATCTAAGGAGTGCCAATCCACCTGAAGCCATTAGTGCATATTGAAGTGCCTCAATAATATTTGGTTGAACTACTGCTAAAGCTAAAGCTAAAAGATTTAGACTATCTGGAACTGCTAAATATCTAAAATCTATTATAACTAGAGCTAAAAGTAATGCAAACACAACAAATACAATTGGCATATACCAAACTAACCCCATTTTTAAAAAGAGTAATACTCCCATAACTCCCGTTATAAACTCAACAATAGGGTACTGCATAGATATTTTATCTCTACAAAAGTAACACTTTCCACCTAAGATAAACCATGACACTATAGGTATATTATGCCACCATTTCAGAGGGGTTTGACAAGTTTGACACTTTGAAGCAGGATATGCTATATTCTCTCCCTTTGGAATACGATATATTAATACATTTAAAAATGAACCAAATACAATACCAAATATAAAAATGGTAACTATTAAAAAAATATCATACATTAAAGACCTCCAAATCTTCTGTCTCTATTTATATACTGCTCAATTATACTATCTAGCTCTTTAGATGTAAAATCTGGCCAAAGTGTAGGGGTAAAGAAAAATTCACTATATGATAGTTGCCAAAGTAGAAAATTGGATAGTCTCTGCTCCCCACTTGTACGAATTAATAGGTCTATATCTTGATATGGGGTATTAAGCTCATTTCCCAAACTCCTCTCTGTAATCTCCTCACCTCTTTCTGCTAATCTTGATGCTGCTTTTGCTATCTCCTCTCTTGAGCCATAATTTAGGGCTAATATTTGAGTTACATTTGTATGGTGGGCTGTCTGCTTCTTAATTGAAGCTATTGTCTCTTGAAGTTTTGGTGAAAACCCTTCTATATTTCCAACTGTTTCAAATCTAGCACCAAATTTATGATAGGTTGG
>CAZROY010000020.1:0-4494 GCA_964601885.1 uncultured Sulfurovum sp.
CCTGTACCAAAATCATCAATATTGCACTCTATACCTATATTTTTTAAATCTTTTATAATCTTTTGTGTTTTAGTAAAACTATCTATTAATGTGGTCTCTGTTACCTCCAATTTTATTAGAGATGGCTCAATATTATACTTCAATATACACTTCTCAATATGTTTTGGAAAATCTATCTCATGGAGTTGCCTAGCATTAATATTAATTGCAATATATTCAAAATTAATTAAATCTCTTCGTTGCCAAATTGAGAGTTGTTTGCACACCTCATTAGCAACCCACCAACCAACTCTATTAATAAGTCCAGATTCTGTAGCCATAGGTATAAATTTATCCGGCATAATCATACCTCTCTTGGGGTGTTTCCAACGCACAAGAGCCTCAACTGCATTTAATTTATCATCTTTAATAGTCACGATTGGTTGATAATAAAGTTCCAGCTCTCTATTATCTATTGCATGGTTTAAATCTTGTTGAAGTGCTGTTAATGCCTGTCTCTCTAAATCAAGGGTGTGGTCATAAAATTTAATATTATCCTGTCCATCTCTTTTGGTTTGATACATCGCCATATCAGCTTGTCTAATAATTGTATCTATATTGTCAGTTTTCGGTTGAATAATTACAATTCCTATACTAGAGGTCATATATAAATTTAACCCCTCTATCTCAAACACTTTATAAAATAGCTCTTTAATTCGATTGGCTATCTTTTTTGCCTCTTCTATGGCCATTGACTCACTTGTTGAAATAAAAGGAACTGCTAAGGTAAACTCATCTCCACCTAAACGGCTTAAATGCCCATCTTTTATATCTAAAGATTGAAATCTATTGGCAACCTCAAGCAGAAGTTTATCACCAACAGAGTGTCCAAAAGTATCATTTATCTGTTTAAAATGGTTTAAATCCATATAAAATAGTATGGAAAAATAGTCTTGATTTTTTTTGTTCTCTACCAATTTTTGCATAAAATCTTTATAACATCTTCTATTTGGAAGTCCTGTTAAGGAGTCATGTAGGGAGATATAATTTATCTGCTTATACGCTTCATGTTCTGTAGTCTTATCTTCTAATATACCAACTCCACCCATAACTTGACCCTTTTCATCAAGAAGTGCTGAACATCTAAGTTCTGCCCAAATAGTTTTATCTTGAAAAGTAAAATCATAAGAACCAACAGAATTTTTAGAACTTTTATCTACTAATACACTTCTCATAATCTTGACTGCATTTTTATCGGTTAAATTATTAAGATTAAAACCTTTTAGATTTCTCTCCAATCCAAATATTTCATAAAATATCTTGTTATAGTTCAAAATTCTCAAATTCATATCATAATAAAATATTCCAACTGGTGCTTGACCAAGTAAAGATGAGAGTTTTCTCTCTTTTATCTCTAATCTTCTTTTTGCCTTTTTATACTTCTCTTCATTCTGTTTTTGATAAAAAAGTTTATAGTGTAAATAGTCATAGATAAGTAGAAAATTGAGTATATTGATAGTAACTATCCAAACCATCAATATGCTGTTATTTTGAATTTCAGTTGTAAATAGATAAAAAAATAGTATAGAGAGCAGGAATATAAATATAACTATTTTAGGCATAGATGAGTATAGCACTTTAACTATTCTTCGTCTAACATTTGGTGATAATATTTTTTTTGATGTATAATAAAGTAACCTTTTCATAATAACCATTATATAATAATATTTATTAATTTTAAATAACATTTTATGTTAAAATCTAAATTAAATAAATATTCTTGTGATTATATCCCATCTCTAAACAAAACTTGCTAAAATTATGGATTACAAAAAAGAATAATTTATTGAAAAGGATTAATAAATGAAAGTATTACTTATAAAAGATGTAAAAAATTTAGGTAAAAAAGGTGAAATAAAAGAGGTTAAAGATGGTTATGGTCAAAATTTTCTGTTAGTAAAAGGTATGGCAAAATTGGCAACACCTAAAATCATAGAAGAGTGGAAAGCCAAACAGGCCAAATTGGCTAAAGAGTTGGCAAAAGAGATAGAGCAGTTTACAAAGGAAAAAGCTATTTTAGAAAATAAAAAAATAAAGATTACTAAAAAATTAGCTCCCGTTGGTATTCAAGGCTCTGTAAAAAAAGATGATATTGTAAATGAGATAGCAAAACAGTCAAAAATTACTATAGATAAAAAACATATTGAACTAAAAAAGGCTATTAAGAGAACAGGTGAATTTAAGATAGATATTAAGTTAGGTCATGGAATTCATGCTACCGTAACGGTTGAAGTTGTAGGAGAGTAGTTTAGTGTTTGATGCAACGACAATACTCGCTTACAAGGGTGAAAATAGTGCTGTTATTGGTGGAGATGGACAAGTTACCTTTGGAAATACTATCTTAAAAGGAAATGCCACTAAAATCCGTACTCTATATCATGGCAAGATTTTAGCAGGTTTTGCGGGAAGTACAGCAGATGCTTTTAATCTTTTTGATATGTTTGAAACTATTTTAAATGAAAAAAAAGGAGATTTGCTAAAATCTGTAATAGAGTTTTCTAAATCTTGGAGAAAAGACAAGCATTTAAGACAATTAGAAGCCATGATGTTGGTTTTAAATCGAAAACACATCTTTATACTCTCTGGAACAGGTGATGTGGTTGAGCCAGAAGATGGTAAAATTGCATCTATTGGTAGTGGGGGAAACTATGCATTATCTTCAGCTAGAGCATTGGATAGACATGCTAATATGAGTGCTAGAGAGCTAGTAGAAGAGAGTCTAAAAATTGCAGGTGAACTCTGCATATATACAAATACAAATATTAAAATATTGGAGCTTTAATTGAGTAATATAGTATCAAAAAATCTTACACCAAAAGAGATTGTCTCTTTTTTAGATAAATATGTCGTTGGTCAGACAAATGCTAAAAAAACGATAGCTGTGGCACTTCGTAATAGATATAGACGAATGCAACTTAGCGAAGATTTACAAAAAGATATTATGCCAAAAAATATCCTGATGATAGGCAGTACCGGTGTAGGAAAAACTGAAATAGCAAGAAGATTATCTACTATGATGAGATTACCTTTTGTCAAGGTGGAGGCTAGTAAATATACAGAGGTCGGTTTTGTAGGTAGAGATGTGGAGTCCATGATAAGAGATTTGGCATCAAACTCTTTAGCTTTAGTTAGAGAGGAACAAAATGAGTTAAATCAAGAAAAAATTGAAGCTTATATCGAAAATAAAATAATAGAAAAACTTCTTCCACCACTTCCAGCAGGAGCTAGTGAGATTAAACAGAGAGATTATGAAAACTCATTTGCAAAGATGCAGAAAAAATTTGAAGAAGGTAAACTTGACCACTTAAAAATAGAGGTTGAATTACCAGCTCCAACTATTGATGTGAGTAGTGTGGGAAATATTCCACCAGAAATGGCAAATGTTCAAGAGTCTATTATCAAAGTTATTGGTGGATTAAATAAAAAAGGTAAAAAGAAAGAAGTAACAGTAAAAGAGGCAAAAAAGATTTTGGCTCAAGAGGCTAGTAGTGAACTTTTTGATGAAGATAAACTAAAAGATTTAGCCATTAAAAAGATAGAAGAGGGTGGAATTGTATTTATTGATGAGATAGATAAGATTGCAGTTCCAGCCAACTCAAATTCACGACAAGACCCAAGTAAAGAGGGGGTTCAAAGAGACCTACTTCCAATAGTGGAAGGTTCAAATGTTCAAACTCGAATAGGCATGGTAAAAACAGACCATATACTATTTATCTCAGCTGGAGCATTTCATCTTAGTAAACCAAGTGACCTTATCCCCGAGCTTCAAGGACGATTTCCACTTAGAGTGGAATTAGATAGTCTTGATGCTGAAGCACTATATAGAATTTTAACTGAACCTAAAAACTCACTAATTAAACAGTATAAAGCACTATTGGGAGTTGAAGGTGTCAAACTTACATTCCAAGAAAAAGCATTAAGAAGTATTGCTAACTATTCAGCCCTTGCAAATGAAAAAACAGAAGATATTGGGGCTAGACGACTCCACACTATTATGGAAAAAATTATTGAAGATATTAGTTTTAATGCAGATGAGTATGCTGGAGAAGAGGTTATTATTGATGAGGCTTTAATTGAAGAGAAGTTAGAAAAATTGGTAGATAGTGAAGATACCACCAGATATATCTTATAAGTAAACTACCTTTTGGCTAAATAGTGAAAGAGATAGTTTTAGATGCTTGTATATCAGGATTAGTTTCATATCAATATTTGGTACATTGAAACTTATCCTATCTAAGACGATTAGCTTTATTTCTCTTTCCACATTTGCTACACACCCATCTTAGAGGTTAGGATTTGCTTGAAAGTGTTATGATAAATCCTCTATCCAATTTGGATAGGTCTTGATAAAATTGATACGATTTTACTCCAATTTTCTTAAAAAACTTTTCTATTGACGCCCTCTGGTTATAACCCATCTCACAAGCTAAATATTGAATTCCTCTTGTTTTAATA
>CAZROY010000021.1:0-6037 GCA_964601885.1 uncultured Sulfurovum sp.
ACTATCTATTCAGAGACCAAACCAAATGGATTAGCCTACTCCCCTAATGGAGAGTTTTTAATAGCAGGAACAGGTGCAATACCTTTAAATGTAAATATCTATAGTGTAAAAAGAGATTATAAAAAGATACAAAGTTTTAAAAAACATAAAAATCTAACTATGGCAGTAGCCTTTTTAAATAACTCTACAGCCGTCTCTGGAGGAGGAACTAACTTTGAAATCTATATATGGGATATAGCAACAGGAGTAGTTAAAAGAAAAATAGAAGGCGTAGGTGCAAGAGTATGGAGCGTAGGAATAAATAGAGACTCTATTGCTTGGGGGAATAAATGGCAAGGTGGAGATACTCACAAGGGAGGAACTAAACTCCAAAAATCTATAAATCTAAAAAACTTCTCTATAAGAAGTAGTGTAAATCAAAACTTTAAACGAATATCTACTACTAATGGAGTATATTCACTAATCCATAGAAGAGGTGGAATGTTAAATCTGCCTGATGGAATTTTAGATATAAAAAAGAGTGGCAAAACTATAGCCTCTATTATAAGAGGTGCAACCAATGGATTAGAACACTTTTCTTATGGCTTTTATAAAAACTATATAATTTCAGGTGGAGCAAATGGGCATCTAAAAATCTATAATCTAAAAGGTCAAGAGGTAGCAAACTTAGTAGGTCATATAGGAGTGGTTTGGTCTATTGGGCTTAATGGGGATAGATTGGTTAGTGGAAGTAGTGACCAAACTATACGGATTTGGGACTTATCTAAATTAAAACGACAGATGCAACCTCAACTAAATCTTTTTATAAGCAAAGATAATGAGTGGATAGTATGGACTCCAAGTGGATATTATAATGCGTCTGTTGATGGGGCTAAATATGTAGGATTTCATATTAATCAAGGAGCAGAAAAAGAGGCGTATTATGTAACTGCTGATAAATATCCAGAGTTTTATAGACCTGATATAGTTGAGGCTGTATTAAAAACAGGAGATGAGAAGAGAGCTATTAAATTGGTATCTAAAAATAGAAAAGTAAAAGCTGTTGATATTGTTAAATTATCACCCCCTATTTTATCGTTACTCTCTCAATCAAATATTATAACAGATAGTAAAACTATTGAGATAAAATTAAAGATAGAGAGCCAATCTGAAATTAAAAAACTTATAGTAACACGAAATGGAGAGAAAATAGATACAAGAGGGGTCAAAATAGCTCCAAATCAGACAATTAAAGTGGATTTGACAAATGGAGAAAATATTATCTCTATTAGAGCAAAAAATAGATATTCTATTAGTGATGAAATTATAGTAAGAGCTACTAAAAAAGGTTATAATACAAATATGGCTAATATATATAAACCAACACTCTATTTACTATCTATTGGGGTTAGTAAATATCAAAATAGCGATTATAATTTAAAAGTAGCAGATAAAGATGCTCATGCTGTATCAGAGATGTTTAAAAAACAGGAAGGGCAAATATATAAAAAGGTTGTGGTAAAAGAGCTATTAAATGAGAATGCGACAACAGATAATATATTAGATGGATTAAATTGGATAGAAAGAGAAACAACCCAAAGAGATTTAGCTATAATTTTTATAGCAGGTCATGGTGAAAATGATGATAAAAATAACTACTACTTTTTAACCTATGATAGTAATGTAGATAAACTTAGAAAAACAGCCTTAAAATGGTTAGAGATAAAAGATACAGTTGAAAACTTACCTTCAAAGGTTATTTTATTAGCTGATACTTGTCATAGTGGAAATATTACAGGTTCAAGAAGAAGAGGTGATATTACAGGAGCAATTAAATCTATTATTGAGACTGGGACAGGTGCAATAGTAATGTCAGCTACAACAGGAAGAGGATATAGCTACGAAAGAGATGAATGGGGATATGGAGCATTTACAAAAGCCCTACTTGAAGGAATTGATAAACAAAAAGCCGATTATCCGCCACAAGACCATACAGTAACTATAAAAGAGATAGATTTATATATGACAAATAGGGTTAAAGAGTTAACTAATGGAAAACAGAAACCTACAACCAAAATACCTGATAGTATGCCAAATTTTGCTATAAGTAGTACAATGTAGGAATATCTTGTTCCTACAGATTTTTAAAATTATAGAATGGAAACAAATAAAAACATTAAAAATAGTGACATTAACAGCAATAATAAGCACAAAAAATACCTTAGGGGCGTGGACTTTAGTCCACGAATTTCAGGATTAAATATATTTATTCTGAAATTGGTTTAGCCGTTTTTACAGTACTTGGTGGTAGTTGTGGATATTCTATTTTTGGTTTTATACCCTCTAACGCTTTTAAAAAAGTATAAATTTTATCAACATCTTTATCATTTAGAGATATAGGCATAATATCTACACTAAAGTTATTACTCTTTTGTTTTTGTTTCACTTTATATCCAACTTGTACTTTTCCCATCTCTTTTATTGCTTCTTTTAAATCCCAAATCATACCATTATGAAAATATGGGGCTGTCTCTGTAATATTTCGTAGAGTAGGTACTTTTATCATTCTTTTATATTTTCCAATAAAGCTACCTGTATCTCTATATTTATACTTTGCTTTTAACTCAAAAGGTCTTAAATCTCCACCTAAGGCTATTCCATTATGGCATGTTATACACCCTTTATCTATAAATGTCTCTAAGCCCTCCTGCTCTTTTTTGGTTAGAGCATCTGCCTTTCCATTTAAAAAATCATCATAACGAGATGGGGTAATAAGTGTTCTTTCAAAAATAGCAATCGTATCTGCTATCTGCTTAAATGTAATCTTCTTTTTTGTTTTATAAGCTTTATGGAATAGCTCAACATATTTAGGAATAGAGTTTATTCGCTGTTCTATAAGCTTTTTAGAGGCTGCCATCTCAACTCCTGCTTGTATTGGACCTTGTGCTTGGTCTTCAAGATTTGGACTTCTGCCGTCCCAAAATTGTCTCTTTGCAAAAACAGCATTATATACAGTCGGGGAGTTTAAGTGCATAGGATTTCCTGCCCACTTATGACCAATGGCTTTAGAGATACCATCAACTCCACCTAAGCCAAGATTGTGACACCAATTACAGGATATAAGTCCACTTTTAGATAATCTTGGGTCAAAATATAACATTTTACCCAATTGAATTCTATTTGGAGTTATAACTTTTTTAGGGTCTATGATTGTTAAAAGTTCTTTTTCACTATTTGGAATAGGTGCTAATCCACTCTTTTTAGCTTTTTCTATTAGAGTAGTAGGGGAGCTAAATAGAAGTGAAGTAGCAAGAAGTTGAAGTATAACTTTTGTAAGCTTCATAATATATATCCTTTATATAATATTTATTATATTGTAATAAACATTATATAATAATAAATATTAAAAAAAACTTAAAATATAATTCATAAAACATTTTTTTATTTATAAAATGGTAGAAGATATTAATCCTATTGCTCCACCAAAAATAGCACCCCAAATAACTAACCACCCAAGATGTGTATGTATTAACTCATATACTAAATCATTAATCATTTTTGGAGTTAAATCATTTAATCTTTTTGTAATTAAGTCATCTATTGATTTTATTAAATCATCATTGAGTGATGAGTGTTGTAGATGATGCTTTATCTGCTCCTTAAAACCTTTTGAATTTACAATTTTCACTACGGCAGATTTTAGTTTTTTTGCAAAAGGTTTTTCAAGAGGGTCTAATGCTTTTTCTCCACCAAAAAAATTTAAAGCATCTCCTAGTTTGGACTCCATTACACTCTGTTTAAGTGCCAAAAATGCTGGTTTGAAATCAGCAGATTGAATAATTGGAGTTAAATCTATTTTTTTCTCCTCTTCTTCAAAAAACTCCTTTAACTGCTCTTTTGTAAAAAACTGTTTCATTATCATATTTTTAATAGAACTTTTAAAAGTTTCAAAATTATTCTCTATTACTCCAGAACCATATAATAATGGAACTCTATTAAAGAGCATATATATAGCTAGTTGATTTGTAACTGCACCCGATATTGCAAATAGTCCTATATATAAAACCACCTCTCCATATGGATTGGGAATAAAAAAAGATATAATAATTAAAGTAGTAGTAACTATGTCTGTAATATGAGATTTTGATAATTGCATTCTAAAACTCCAAAATTTTCTTTTTTAACTCTCCTATGGTGCTTACAGCCTCTTGTTGCTCATGTGTTGAAAAACCCCAATGCACCATAATATAATCAATGTTTGCATTTTTTGATGCCTCTTTGTCTCTCTCTCCATCACCTATAAATAGAGTATCTTTAGCTTTGATATTTACTTTATTTAATATCTTATATAACATATCAGGATATGGTTTACTTCTTTTAACCTCATCACCACATGCTACTGCATCGAAATACTCTTTTATATCTAAATAGATAAGTGATTGGTCAGTAGGTACTCTATAGGCATTGGTTGCAAGTGCCAATTTAAAGCCCATCTTTTTTAACTCATCTAATAACTCTTTAATTCCAGAATATAATCTAAGCTCTTGTTTATGATTATTTTTATAGTATTGCGAAAACCATATCTCATGGTCAGCCTTAAATGAGTCTGCTTCATAAAAGTATTGTGCAGAATTTATAGTATGGTCATTTAATTTACCCAATATATCATCTTCACTCATAGGTTCTAGTTGTAAATTACCTCTTACATGATTAATTGCATTTACTAAGGTAACCGAACTATCAATGAGAGTTCCGTCCATATCAAATATAATTAATTGTTTCACTAGAGTATCTCTCCAATAGGCTCTGCAAATTTAACTTTTTGATTAATAGATAGATTATATTTAATTGTACCTTTTTGACTAAATAGTAAGATGGTAGAACCCATCTCAAACCAACCAAATAGCTCACCTTTATCTAGCCATAAGTTATCATATTTGTAGTGTTGTGCTGTTTTAATATCTGAATTTGTATTGATTTTCTCTTCAAATGTTATAACCATTTTACCAACATTTAACGCTCCTACTAAAACCATTACAAAAGTACAACCATTACTATCTTGAGACTCTATAATAACTCTCTCATTCTCTATAAATAGTCGAGATTTATGTTTTAAAAGAGGAAAATTAACAGGATATAGCTTTCCTACAATATGTGTAATGGAATTTATCTTTATTCTCTGTGGAGTATGGTATCTGTGATAATCTTTTGGGGATAGATATAGATTAACAAACTCTCCACCCTCTACTTTTTTACAAGCTGTTTGATGATAAGAGCCAAAAAGTTCTTCTATACTATACTCCATACCTTTTATCTGATAAGCTTTTCCATCTTTTATCTCTCCAAAATCTGTAATTAAACCATCAACAGGTGAGATAATTATCTTCTTGTTAGGGATTATCTCTCTTGGTTTTTTTAATGCTCTGGTAAAGAGTCTATTTAGAGTATTATAACTACTTGGAGTATCAAACTCACTCATATCAAGTCCCATCAATTTTACATATCCACTATTTATTATTTTCTGTATAGGTTTGGGAAACTCTTTTGATGCAAATTTGCCAAAAAGATTTGATATAACTGAAGTGTAATGTTTTTCCATCTGATTTCCTAATTTAAATTTGATAAAATTATAGTAGATTTTTGATGTATATAGATTAAAACCACCATTTTAGATGGATAGTTTTAATCAAATATTTTTTAGATTTTAAAGATAAAGTCTCCATTCTCTTCACTCTCATTTTTATATTGAGGTCTTTGTCTATCTTTTGTTTTCTCTTCTACATATTTTTTAATATAGTCAGCTAAAGTTGTAAATCTAATATATCCACCTCCACTATTATCAGTTTTCAATGCTTTTAGAAGAGCTTGTGTAAATGGTGAGTGGTTAGAGCCATCTGATACAGGTTGGTCATCTCCAGCTGTTAGAATATTAATTGACTTTTTAGACAAAAGTTCTTGGAATATATTTTTTGTATTATTGTTATTTTTACTACCATTATCACTCTCTATAACAGATTGAGCTATAGGTTTTATTCTAACTGAACGGGTTTGAGTATCA
>CAZROY010000022.1:0-9706 GCA_964601885.1 uncultured Sulfurovum sp.
TGGAACTATTGGGGCTAAGGTTCTTGGTAAATTGTAGTGTGTATAACTACCCACTATATCCACCTCACCAAATTTTTTAGCTCTACTCTCCTTTTTTTTAGCTTCAATTAGCTCTATTTGTAGTTTATTTTTTTTTATAATAGTATTGTTTGCCAATCCACTATTAATTAACTCATTAATAGTTGTGGCAGATAATAGGCTAATTGATACCATTGTTAAAGTTAGGACTTTTATCATACTATACTCTCTTATCTTATTATTTAATTTAAAATATAACATAGAAATGTTAACGATATGTTACTCTATTATTTTAGTATTTATTTTATAATTATCCCATCAACTCCAGCTTTTGCCATCTCTTCAATCTCATCTTCTTGAGAGATTTGAGCTAAAATCTGAGTATCAAATAGGTAATTTTGGGCTATTGGCATAATCTTTTTTGCAAACTCTTTTGAAGAGATAATATATTTAGCTCCTAAAAGATTGGCAAATATTGCATCTTTAATAGAGTTCACTTCTATAGTAAAGGGTATCAAATTTTTTTGGCAATATCTAGCTATATCTATTGAGTCTGAAAGTGGTTTAAGAGACACTATACTATTTGAAGGGGTATTATTTATATCTTCTATATTTTCAATATTATAAAATGTAGAAGAGTGTATCCATTTATGACCAAAAATTTGCATATTTTACCTCTGTTGAGCTTTTTCTAAACACTCATTTGAGCAGTATGATTTTTTGTGATAAATAATAACATCATCTTCTGTCATATATGTACCACAGTTGGCACACTCTGTAGTGGGAGAGACCTTTGTAAAATCGTCATCTTCTTTAACAACCTGTTTTCTATCCCTATCTATAATAGGTATTTTCCCACCTAAAAATCGATACAGTACAACACCAATTACCATAAATAGAATAAGTTTAAAAATCATTCTTCACCTTTTTAATATAGAGATAGTTTCGCTTTCCGTGATTTATTATATCATAATCTATAAATTTACCAATATCTTCTAACTCATTTAAAACCCTTTCCCCCTTATAAAATAGATATTTTGTATTGCTATCTTTTAGATGTGAGGTTAAATGTAATAGAAGTTTACTATTTGTAACAGCACGAGATGTTATCAGCTCAAATGGAGAAGATTTAAAATTTTCTACTCTTCTCTTTTCTACTTCAATATTACCTAAATTTAACTCCATTGCCACAAATTTTAAAAATGATGCCCTTTTATTTTTTGGTTCACATAGTGTAACTTTAGCTTTTGGATAGGCAATTGCCAAGATAAGACCGGGAAAACCTGCACCTGTTCCAACATCTAAAATTGATTGAGGCTTGTCTATAAATTTACAAGGATATATCGAATCTTCTATATTAAGCTTTATATCTTTAATACTTTTAGCACCCGTTAAATTATGTACCTTGTTCCATTCTAAAAGAATAGTGATAAATTTATTTAATTTTTTATCCATTTTATAAAAGATGTCCTAACTGCTCTTTTTTAACTTTGAGATAGTCTCTATTATATGGATTTGGGATAATTTTAATTGGAATTCTTTGGATAATTTCTATATTTTTTAACGACTCAATTTTTGATGGATTATTGGTTAGTAACTTTATTTTTTTAATATTAAAGTGGTCAAGTATAAACTCAACAATCTCATAGGTTCTCTCATCTGCTTTAAATCCTAATTGATGATTTGCCTCTACTGTATTAAAACCCATATCTTGAAGAGCATAAGCGTTGACTTTTCCAAGTAATCCAATATTTCTGCCCTCTTGACGATGATATATAATCATACCACCCTCTTTGGCTATAAGCTTTTGTGCAAAATGTAGCTGTTCACCACAATCACATTTTTTTGAACCAAGAACATCACCTGTTAGACACTCTGAATGTACTCGAATAATAGGGGTATCATTTAGATTTTCAGTAAAAATAGCAAGATGCTCTTTTGCTCCATCTTTAAAAGCTTGAATATTAAATGTGCCATATATGGTCGGTAGTTTTGCAACTTTGGAAATTTCAATCTGTTTCATGGTTGAAATTATATCAGTTTATGATAAAATTTGGCAAATTGATTTAAGGATTACCATGTTTGCTAGATTTAGACGAAAAAGATTAAACCCTATATTAAGAGATTTACTGCAAGAGACACATTTAACTGTAAATGATTTTATCTATCCACTATTCATAAAAAGTGGTAAAGGTATAAAAAAAGAGGTATCTTCTATGCCTGATGTGTTTCAGATGAGTATTGATGAGGTAGTCAAAGAGTGTACCATTTTAAAAGAGTTAGGAATTTACTCTATTATACTATTTGGCATTCCCGATGTCAAAGATAGTGTAGGGAGTGATGCTATGTGTGAACACGGTATTATAGCGTCATCAATTAGGGCAATAAAAGATGCCCACCCTGATATGTTTATAGTAACCGATTTATGTTTCTGTGAATATACAGACCACGGTCACTGTGGAGTATTAGACCCAATTTTAAAAACTGTTGATAATGACATAACTCTTACAAATTTAGCAAAACAGGCTGTAGTTCATGCAAAAGCTGGAGCTGATATGATAGCACCAAGTGGAATGATGGACGGAATGATAACATCAATTAGAAGTGGACTTGACATGGTAGGATATTCACATATACCAATTATGAGTTATTCCACTAAGTTTGCAAGTGCATACTATGGACCATTTAGAGATGTAGCAGAAAGTACTCCTAGTTTTGGAGATAGAAGAAGTTATCAAATGAACCCAGCAAATAGAAAAGAGGCCATTTTAGAAAGTTTAGAAGATGAAAAAGAGGGGGCGGATATTTTAATGGTAAAACCGGCACTCGCATATTTGGACATAGTAAGAGATATAAAAGAGAAATCATCTCTACCTCTAGCTGTATATAATGTGAGTGGTGAATATAGCATGTTAAAAGTTGCAGAGAAAGCGGGTGTAATTGATTATAAAAAGGTTATGATGGAGACAATGATAGCTTTTAAAAGAGCGGGAGCTGATATTATTATCAGTTATCACGCAAAAGAGGTAGCTAAAATTTTAATGAAGTTGGCTTAAAAACTCCTCTAATGAGTATTTTTCTCTATATGTAGGACTCATAATATGTATAATAATGTCTCCCATATCTATTACTACCCAATCTTCACTCTCTTCAATATGTAAAAACTCCTCTCCTAACGGTTTAAGTGTATCTTTTAAATATTTGGAGAGGGCTAATGAGTGTTTTCCACCTAATGAGTTTGCTATAACAACTCGTTGAGATATATAGTTTACATCTTCAAGATTAAAAACCTCTATCTTATCACCCTTTTTTTTGTCTAAATTTATAACTATTCTTTCAACTCTTTTGTCTATATTCACCTTTAAATCCTTTTTTCTAATTTCTGTTGAACTTATATCTGCTTTAACCTCTAAAATCTTAAATTCTCTCAATTTTGATGTATCCAAACTGTATCCAACTCTTGTTGCTATTACCCAGACAATTTGAGAATTTAGCCATTCAAAATTGAACCATTGATGAATGTTGTTTAAATTGTCTGCTCCAATTATAATATATTTAACACTATATATTTGCTGAAAATATTTAACTGTCTTAGCTGTTGGGGTTGGCTCTGCTCTTCGTACCTCATAATCATCGACTACTACATTTAAAAACTCTTTAAACATATTTTTAGACATTAGTAGCCGTCTATCTGCTGAAGTGTATGAGACCTCTTTAAATGGATTTAGAAAAGTAGGTATAATAATCAATCTATCTATCTCCAATTCTCTCAATGCCTCTTGGACTATAGCTTTATGCCCAAAGTGTGGAGGGTCGAAACTACCACCAAAAAGTGCAACACTCTCTTTTCTATCTTTAAACAAATAGTAACCCCAAATTATGTAATATGTGGAGAATTTTATCATAAAAAACTAAGGAATGAATAAATGGCTGTTAAAGTGGCAATAAATGGGTTAGGTAGAATAGGTCGATGTGTGGCAAGAATTATAGCAGATAGAGATGATATTGAACTAGTAGCAGTCAATGCAAGTGGAGCTGAAAATATTATAGAATATGGTTTAAAGTACGATTCAGTTCATGGAAAAAGATTAGATATTAGTGTAAAAAATGGATTTGTAAATATTGGAGATACAAAAGCTAAATTATTTTCCTATCGAGACCCTGCTAAAATACCATTTGCGGAGGCTGGAGCAGAAGTGGTTTTGGAGTGTACGGGGGCATTTCTAACTCAAGAGTCTGTTCAGCCATATATTGATAGTGGAGTTAAAAAGGTACTATTTTCTGCTCCTGCAAAAGATAATACACCAACTTTTGTTATAGGTGCAAATGAGGATAAATATGCAGGTGAAGCTATTGTATCAAATGCGAGTTGTACAACAAATGGATTGGCACCCATTGTTAAGGTTTTAGATGATGCTTTTGGAATAGAAGCTGGATTGATGACTACAATTCATAGCTATACAGCTTCACAACCAATCTTAGATGCGAAACATAAAAAAGACCCAAGAAAAGGTCGTTCAGGAGCAGTTAATCTTGTTCCTACAACAACAGGGGCAGCAAAAGCTATATCAAAGGTGTTACCAAACTTAGCAGGAAAGTTAAATGTTCAAGCTGTAAGAGTTCCAACTCCAGATGTATCTATAGTGGATTTAACAGTAACTCTCTCTAAAAATGTAACACTAGATGAGGTTAAAGATATTTTTAGAGAGGCTAGTAAAGGTTCTCATAGGGGGATTTTAGGTATTGATGAGGAGTATTTAGTTTCACAAGATTTTGTAGGAGAGAGTAGAAGTACAGTAGTAGCTATGGACACAATTCAAGTAATTGGAGGAGATATGGTTAAGGTTTTATCATGGTATGATAATGAGTGGGGATACTCATGTAGATTGGTCGATATGGCTGTTCATATTACAAGGAGGATTTTTTGAGAACAGTTAAAAATTTAGAAAATATAGATGGTAAAAGAGTATTTATAAGGTGCGATTTTAATGTACCAAAAGATGAAGATGGAAATATTACAGATGATAGAAGAATTAGAGGAGCTTTACAGACAATTAGATACTGTTTAGACCGTAACTGTAAAGTTATTCTTGCATCTCATGCAGACCGTCCAACGCCAAATGTTTATGAAGAGAAATTTTCAATGAAAGTTGTTGTGACAAGATTAAAAACTCTTCTAAAAATTGCAGAGAAGATACTCTTAGCTAAAGATGTAGTAGGGGAAGATGCTCTATCCAAAGCTAAAGAACTTAAAAATAGAGAAGTTTTAGTTTTAGAAAATCTCCGTTATGAAGAGGGGGAGACTAAAAATGATTTAGAGTTTGCTAAAAAATTAGCAAGTATGGCGGATATTTATATTAATGATGCCTTTGGTGTATGCCATAGAGCTCATGCTTCTGTTGACCTGATGGCTAGACTTTTTGATAAAGAGCATAGAGTGGCAGGGTTTCTACTAGCTAAAGAGGTTAATTTTTTTAAAAAGACACTAGAGAACCCTATAAGACCATTTATAGCTGTGGTTGGTGGCTCAAAAATATCGGGAAAACTAGAAGCTCTTAGAAACTTAATAGAAAAGGTTGATAAGATTATTATAGGTGGAGGAATGGCATTCACTTTTCTGAAAGCACAAGGTTATGAGATAGGTACTTCAATAGTAGAGAACAATTTACTAGATGAGGCAAGAAGCATTATGATTAAGGCAAGAAAACGAGGTGTTAAATTTTATCTTCCCGTCGATGTAGTCGTAGCACCTGAATTTTCTGAACACTGTGCAGTGAAATACCTACCAGCACAAGAGATACCGAAAGGGTGGATGGGGCTTGATATTGGACCAGCCTCTTCAAGACTATTTCGGGAAGTTCTAAATGATGCACAGACTATTATTTGGAATGGTCCAATGGGAGTTTATGAGATGGATAAATACTCTAAAGGTAGTATGAAAATATCTCATAATATAGCAGATACCCATGCCACTACTATTGTTGGTGGGGGAGATACAGCAGATGTTGCTCAAAGAGCAGGAGATGTTGAAGAGATGACATTTGTAAGTACCGGTGGAGGTGCTAGTTTAAATCTAATTGAAGGGAAAGAACTACCCGGTATTACGGCACTTCAAGCAGATTAAATACTATAAGGACATATATGATATACGCAGCAAATTTTAAAACAAACCATACAAGACAATCAACAAGAGAGTATCTTATGAAGATGCAACTACATCATCATAAGATAAAGCAGGGGGATAGAATTTTAATATTCCCTCCACTAATGGCTATTGACCATTATGATGTAGATTTTACAATAGGTGTTCAAAATGGTTATCCTACTAAAAATGGAGCTTTTACAGGAGAGATTGGACTTGAACAGTTAGATGAGTTTAATATTAAAACTATTCTTATAGGACATAGCGAAAGGAGAGAGATTTTAGGAGAGAGTCAAGAGTTTATAGCTAAAAAGTTTAACTTCTTTAAAGAGGCTGGATTTGAAATTATATACTGTATAGGTGAACCTTTGGAGGTAAGAGAAGAGGGTGCAGATGCTGTTTTAGACTATCTTTTAGCACAATTCGATGGTATTGATAAAGATTATAATAATTTTATAGTGGCTTATGAACCCATTTGGGCAATTGGCACGGGAAGAAGTGCTACTGTAGAAGAGATAGCATTAACACATAAAGAGCTTAAAAAGAAGATAAATAGACCTCTACTGTATGGGGGGAGTGTTAATGGAAAAAATATATCCAAAATAATCACAATTGACAATGTTGATGGTGTTTTAGTGGGGGGTGCATCACTTAAGACAGAAACATTTTTAGAGTTGATTTTACATTAATTGTTTTAGTTATAAAGAATTAAATATAGTTAAAGTAGAATAGATGTATAATTTATTCTCACAAAATTCAAACAGGGGATTATGTAATGCTAAATAAAATTTTCACATTCAGTTTAAGTATAGGCACGGCTTCGGTAATCTTTTTAGGAACAACCTTGGTTGCAAATGAAAAGGTTATTTTACCTCCATCATGGACAACTACACGAATAACTTATGATATTACTGTCAAGGAGTTAGCTCAGAGATATTATGGAGACTCTAAAGAGTATAAACTGATTTTAGAGGCCAATAAGAATATTCTAAGGGGGAGACATACAGTTCCCAAAAATACGGAGATAAAAATTCCAATAACTCCTAAGTTTAGGGACAGACCTGAAAGATTGGGTTGGAATTCTCCATCATAATTAGAGATATTTATTAGATTTTATATAAAGCCCTTAACTTTAGCGATAGGTGAACTATCCAATCTCTAAAGAAGATTGGGCTTCCTTGGCTGAGTCTGTCCATAGAGAAATCTTGGTTATCGACAATCCCAAATAGGGATTTTACAGAGGTCTAACTCCAACTCATTCCCTATAGGTTTCATATAGTATATTTTTCAATAGAAAATTATAGTAATCACAACAATATCAAAAATGATTATCAATCTATAATGTAATAATATTCTATCTACTTCAATTTCACCTCATTAGCTATATATAGGTTTCTGCTTATAACACTTTTTTATCTAGTTAATTGTTGGCACCCTATCTTTGTTTCATCACATATAAAACGACCATCTGTTACATTAAAGTCTATATTGCCACCCAAAGCATTAGAGTGAAATCTATATATACCTCCACTAATAAATTCCCAATGACCATTATCTGAACTACTTGTCTCCGCATACTCCAATACCATTGGTTGTGAGCTATTATCATCAAAATGACCAAAAACACCTGTATTGACACCGCCAACAGCTGTAATGGGAGCAAAGTTTCCTCGTAATATTCTCTTTTGTCTTTCCATAGATAGAGCATTTCTAACTGATGCTACAGTGGTTCTTGCTTTTGTGATAACTGCATCATCTCTAGTTGCCGCTAATTTTGGAATAGCAACAGATGCTAAAATCCCTATAATTACAATTGCAAATATTAACTCTATCATAGTAAATGCTTTTCTAGTCTCTATATTCACTTTTTATCCTTTAAGCTATTTTAATAATATAATCCATCTGTACCAAAAGTGTAAACTCTCCCCCCAAGACTTAGTGGCTTTGATGTGTTTTTATTATCAGACTCATCTTGTGCCTCTCTACAGTAGGTTCTATTTTCATCAATTTGACTACTATTGTGAGTAGAGATAGTAAACTCTCCATCTGTCAATACTTCGCCTCTATCTATTAAAAAACATCTTAATACAGATTGGCAAGATGGACTACTAAGACTCTCCTGACCTGTTGCAGTATAACCTGCTCCAATTTCCAATATACATGTTCTTAGGTTATCAAGTAGAGTAACCTTCATACTATCAGTACGGGTTGCAGAGAGTGTTGGGATAACAACTGAAGCTAAGACTCCCAATATAAGAATAACAAAAATCAGTTCAACCATTGTAAATGCTCTCTTTGTCACTTAATCCCCTAGATTATTTTAAATTTTTAAATACAAATGGTTGAACTTAAAAATTTAAAATTTAACAACCCTCTAAAAAAGAGAGTTTTTTAATATTGAATTAATAGGTAACTTGTGTACCACCAACAGTAATATTTGTATCTTGAACTAGTGCATCAACACCTTGACATACGGCAGACGCACCACTAGTAGTCACTATAGCAATTTGAATAGAACCTGTTGTATTATCTCCAACAATTTTTAAATCTTTACACTTATTACCACTATCTTTATCTATAAATGCTATTGTTCTTGATGTTGTTGTTGCCTCTGTAATATTTATATCGTTACTTAGAACACCTTCAGCAATTGTGTTAGAATATGCCTTAATTGCATCTTCAGTATCTGGTGTATTATTTGTTGCAATAATTCTAGCGGCTAATTCACTTTTTGCTGTCTGAATTGCATTTGCCATTTTAGAAATCTTTGCATCATCTCTAGTTGCTGCTAATCTTGGAATTGCTACCGCTGCTAAAATACCAATAATTACAATAACGAAAATCAATTCAATCATTGTAAAACCTTTTCTCATCTGTCTGTTATTATTTGATAAAGTTGTCATAAAATACTCCTTAAATTATTTTCTTACAATCTGTTTTTTATGAAACATTAAAATTATAGCTTAGAAACTATTATAAAATTCTTAAACTATTGAAAAAATTTAAGATTTTTTTTATATTGATGTTTTTATAAGAAGTTCTTCTATCTCTCTTTCTGTATCATAGTTCTGTTTTAATGCCTGTAAATAGATATTTAATAGTTTGGGAATATCATTATCTTTATTAATTGATACATTACTCTCTTCAAGTTTTTCCATAACAAATTCAGCAAAATTGTTTTCTAACTCCACCTCATACCTTTTACCATTAACAGAAAAACTAACTTTTTTCATTTAAACCCTTTATAAAAATATGTTAATATTATAACAAATAAACATATAAAGAGAGAGATAAGCCAAAATGCTATTATTTTTAATAATAAAGCACCAATTTCATAATGATACTCAAAAAGTTATAAGCACTACTTTATGATATAATGCCCACTAAAAAAATAGGTGATAAATAAAATGTCCGTAGATTTAACCTCCCCAGAACTCTATTTTAACCGTGAACTCTCTTGGCTTAAGTTTAATAGTAGAGTATTGGCACAAGCACAAGATACAACGCTACCCCCATTAGAGAGACTTAAATTTGTTGCAATATATG
>CAZROY010000023.1:0-9689 GCA_964601885.1 uncultured Sulfurovum sp.
AATTTTAATCGGTTCTTTTGAGTTAGTATTATAGTTTTCATGTGATGATTATATAGAAATTATAATAGAATGTCAATAGGAATTAATTTTCAGTAAAATAGATTATAGCAAAATATATTTATATTCAATATAGAAAATCTACTATTATAATTTTAAATATCAAAACCAACTTAGATAAAAGAGGGAACCCCCAAGCCTTAAGGGCTATATGAGGGTATAATTATATAGATTAAAAGTTATATCTTGTCCATACACGAACAATATTATTAGGGTCTTGTCCATTTACATCGTGGTCACTCATTATATAAGCTGCCAACATTGTAGTACCTAATGCTTTAAATTTATATATGACATCTAACTCATTATAGTCTGTACCAGCATCAGAATTATCTGTTGTAGCTCCATATTGAGCAATAAGTTTACCCGGACCTACAGGAACAACACCTTTAACTAAGAATGTATCTGCATCACTAGCAATATGATTTTGGTTCAAAATTATCTGTGTATATAGTGGAGTTTTTACATTTGTTCCAACATTTTTAAAAGCTAAACTTCCATCATCAACAGTTGAATATGCCAAAGTTAAATCAACAGGACCAGCTTTTCCCGTAATTTTTGCACCCATTGCAGTTGTATCATCTAAATTATTTTCTGGCATAATAGTACCACCTTGGAGTCCAAATTTAACAGGAATTCCCGCATCAATTTGAACATCTGCCCAAATAGCAGAACCCTCTTCTCCTCCTGTCAAATCTGGTAAAGAGTAGTAACTTAATGTAATTGGCACTTGTTTTAAAGATTTATTAGCTACAGTTAATAAATAAGCACCATTTGGTAATGCTCCACCTGCCATATCATTAAATTGACCTAAATTAATAAGTCCTACTGTATTACCACCTGTACCGTTTGATTTTGCAACATAAGCACCAACCAATGTTGTATCTGGAATATCACTATTAATTACAACTGCGGCATCAAATGTATTTTTAAATACATTCCACCCTTCAGAGAACGCTAATGGAGATAAAGATTTTGGAAGTTCCTGCTTACCTAATTTGAAGGTTGTATTTGAAAGCTTTTTAGTTATATATAACTTTGTCATTGCATGAGAATTTAGAGTATCTTTCTCTGCTGTTTGCATAGTATTACCGACAAGGTTTTTTTCAAGACCCAATGTACCTAAAAATGTTTCTTGATAACCAAGTCCAAAATCATTACCAAGGTCTGCTTCTAAATTAAGTTGCAAACCAGCATTTGCTCTTGAGTTACCAGCATGGTCAAATAGGTCTGCATCTCCACCCTTATCCATAGTTTGGTAATAGATAACACCTTGTCCACCAACTTTTAAATCAACATCTGCACTTGCACCACTCACGACACCCACAGCCATAAGTGCTGCAAGACTTAAATTTGTAATTTTCACATTTTCTCCTTTTCGTTTAATTTATTATAATGACAGTCTAAAATAGTAAGAACTCATCAATTTAATAAATTTACATTATCATAATAACAGTAGATAGCTTATCGTTTCTTGAGATTGGTCATATTTTATTAAAAAATATCCTTTTTTTATATTTTTATCTGTATAGAACCATAGTAAAAAACATATTTCAAACTTTATAATAGAAATTAATCTAAACAATAAAGAATAAAACTTATTCAAATATATTAGTAGTAATAATCAAAAACAATAAAATAAAATTATACATAACATCAAGTGATTATAAAAAAGTAGAATAAAAAGATATGGCCGGGAGAGGGAGATTCGAACTCCCGGAGGTGTTACCCTCACCGGTTTTCAAGACCGGCACATTCGACCACTCTGACATCTCCCGTAAAGATAACAGATAACAGACAACCGTTATTAGAAGCGAATTTTATCTAAAAAAGATAAAAACAAATTTAAATAACATAAAAATATATTACCAGATAATAACTATCTGTTAATAGTATGGAGGCGACACCCAGACTCGAACTGGGGATAACAGCTTTGCAGGCTGCGGCCTTACCACTTGGCGATGTCGCCGATACTAGAGACTAGAGACTGGAAACTAAACCCCTATCTAATTTCTAGTCTCTAGCTACTAGTCTCCAATATGGTACCCGAAGCCGGACTTGAACCGGCACGGTCACAATGACCGGGGGATTTTAAGTCCCCTGTGTCTACCATTCCACCACCCGGGCAAAATTCATATGGAGCGGGAAACGGGACTCGAACCCGCGACCCCAACCTTGGCAAGGTTATGCTCTACCACTGAGCTATTCCCGCATATCTAAATTTGGAATGCGATTATAACTAACTTTTTTTTAAATGTAAAGGTTTTTAGATATAATTTTGCAAAAAAAATACAATTTTTTCAAAAAAGGATAAAATTTGAGAAGTGATACAGTAAAAAAAGGACACAATAGGGCACCTCATCGTTCACTGCTTAGGGCTACAGGACTTAAAGATGATGATTTTAATAAACCATTTATTGGAGTTGCCAACTCATTTATTGAAATAATACCCGGACACTTCTTTTTAGATAAAGTCTCAGCTATAATCAAAGATGAGATTAGAAAAGCGGGTTGTGTTCCATTTGAATTTAATACTATTGGTGTTGATGATGGTATAGCTATGGGGCATGATGGTATGCTGTTTTCACTTCCAAGTCGTGAAATTATAGCAAACTCCATAGAGACAGTTATGAATGCACACAAGTTAGATGCTATGATTGCCATTCCAAACTGTGATAAAATAGTTCCCGGTATGATTATGGGTGCATTGCGTGTTAATGTTCCAACACTATTTGTAAGTGGTGGACCTATGGCAAAAGGGTATAATAAAGATGGGATACCAATAGATTTGGCTACAGTTTTTGAAGGTGTTGGTAAATTTGAAGCCGGAGAGATTACAGCTGATGAATTAACAGATATTGAATGTAACGCATGTCCTAGTGGTGGGTCATGTTCAGGTATGTTTACAGCCAACTCTATGAATACTCTTATGGAGGCTATGGGAATAGCATTGGCTGGAAATGGGACGATATTGGCTTTAACTAAAGAACGAGAAGAGTTATATAGAAAAACAGCTAGAAGAGTTTGTGAAATTGCATTAATGTCAGATGAGGAGGCATCTAAGTTTAATATAAAAAATATCTTAAATGAAAATGCTATAAGAAATGCTTTTGCTGTTGATATGGCTATGGGTGGAAGTTCTAATACTGTATTACATATGTTGGCTATTGCGAAAGAGGCTGATATTAATTTTAATCTTGAAGATATAAATAAAATATCCAAAGAGGTGTCTCATATTGCAAAAATATCTCCTAGTCTTACAACCATTCATATGCAGGATATAGATAGAGCAGGTGGAGTAAGTGCTGTTATGCACGAGATGAGTAAAAGAGGTGAAAATATCTTAAGAGACAATTTAACTATTACAGGTGAAAGCCTAAAAGAGAGAATAGCAAATAGTAAAATCAAAGATACAAAGGTTATTCACACCATAGATAACCCATATAGTAAAGTTGGGGGATTGGCAATCCTTTATGGAAATCTTGCAGAACAAGGTGCTGTAATTAAGACTGCTGGAATTGTAGGAGATAGAGAATTTACTGGTAAAGCTGTATGTTTTAACTCTCAAGATGAGGCTATTGAAGGGATTATTAATGGCAAAGTAAAAGAGGGTCATGTAGTTGTTATTCGATATGAAGGTCCAAAAGGTGGACCCGGAATGCAGGAGATGTTAAGCCCTACAAGTCTTATTATGGGTATGGGTTTAGGTGAGAAAGTGGCACTAATTACAGATGGCAGATTTAGTGGAGCAACAAGAGGAGTTAGTATTGGACATGTAAGTCCAGAAGCGGCTGAAGGTGGAGTAATTGGGCTATTAAAAGATGGAGATGAGATACATATAGATGTGGACAGATATATCCTTGAGGTTAATTTAACAGATGATGAGATAGCAAAAAGAAGAGCCAATTTTAAACCTATTATTAAACCATTAAAAAGTAGATGGCTTAAACAGTATAGAGCATTAGTTACCAACGCTAGTAATGGAGCTATTTTAGCACCAATGTGATAAATAAACTCACCCAATCACTAAATACGATTGGGGTTAATAACAGGTTTCAACTACTATTTACTAATATTGTTGTCTCGATGTCGCTTATTATATAATTCTATCTTTTTAATATAAATTGCTCTCTTTCTTCTTCTCATATCTATTCTTCTGTTATAGTCTATTTTTGCCATCAATTCATCAGGTTGAAGATAATTAAAATTGACCATTACCTCTACTACATCATGAAATATTGGTGCTACTGTTTGAGACGCAAAATATACCTTTTTAGGTTTAATCGCTAATACCCCTATTGTATATTTGTGTCCAAACTTATCATTAACAAAACCGAAAAAACTACTATGGTACTTATCTATATATTTACCTTTATAGGTTATATGTGCTGTTCCTGTTTTTCCTCCAACCTCCAAGCCGTCATATTGAGCAGCTGTTCCTGTACCTCTCTCTACAACATCAACTAATATACTATGAATTTCTTGTGCTGTTTTAGATGAACATGCTCTAAGAGATGGTACTTCAACCTCTATATCATATTTTTTACCATTACTATCTGCTAGATAATCTACTATTTTAGGAGTTACAGCAACACCACCATTATTAAATGCACTATATGCTTTTACCATTTGGATAAAATTTACAAACATACCATATCCATAAGCACTATTTGCACTATATGTTGGATACTCTAAAAGATATGGTGCTTTAATTCTTCCTCGAAGCTCTTTTGATAGGTCAACTCCACTCTTTTGAGCTAGACCAAAAGCTCTAAATCCATCATAAAGCTCTTTACCAGAGAGTTCCCAAGCAATTTTGGATATACCAATATTAGATGAATAAATAATTATCCCTCTAGGTGTTAAAGATTTAAAATAACTATCATCTGTAATCGTATATTTTTCATTAACTCTATATTTTCCACCCAATTTAATTTTTTTATTCAAATCAACTTTATGGTTATCTAAAGCAATAGATAGAGTTAAGGGCTTAATAACAGAGCCGGGTTCATATAGATATTCAGAGAAGTTTGGATTTAGAGCTTTGACATCTTTTTGGCGGATTTTTTGTGGATTAAATCTCTCTGAAGTTGCCAAAGATAGTATCTGACCTGTTTCTGAATTCATAACAGCTACTAAAATCTCATCTGCACCTATCTGTCTTTTTTTTCTATCAAGAACCCTCTCAATGGCTCTTTGAAAATCGAGAGCGATATTTAAATGTAAATCCATACCATCAATTCTTCTAATGAATTTACTCTCTCCTGTTCTAATCACAGTTCCTAATACATCTCTTTTCCCTTTTACTACACCATCTTGAGCAGATGATAGATAGAGATTATATGCCTTTTCTAAACCTTTTATTGCAATAGGAAATCTATATCCTTCAATCTCTTTTATTTGCATATATCCAACTGTAGGGGTTAAAATATCTTGATGTGGAAAGTATCTATTTTCACTATCTGCTATAATATCTAATCCTAAAATTAGATGAGGTCTATTTTTATTTAAGGGTCTAAAAATTTTCATCTTATTCATCTTAACACCCAAAGATTTTAAATCACTCGCCAATCTTACATCTATATTTCTACTTAAAACAATCCGTCCTTTTATAGCTTTACCTTTTCTATTTTTAAATTTCCGCTCTATCTCATATTTAGGTATTCCACTATATATACTAAATAGATTAATAAATAGATTTTTTTTCTTGGGGTCAATACTTAAGGTATTTACCTCTGCTCTATATAACTTTTGGCTATAACTTAAAAAGTATCCATCTGCCGATATAATTGAACCTCGAATTGCTCTATCTCTAATAGTTGAGAATTTATTATCTGTATGTCTATTACTATTAATCGTATTTACTATCGTAATAAGAAATACAATTAACAGAAGAGTAATCAGTATAAACATGCCTAAAAGGATAGTGCTTCTATGTTGTATAATTTTATTATCGATATACTCTTCTTCCATTATTTTCCTAATTAAATATTATAATTTATTATTTATCTTACATATAAGGGTACTATTTTACTATTTTTTTTAAAAATTTTGGATAAAATATCATAAACTAACAAAAAAAAAGAGATAAAAGATACATGATTGATAAACCACTCTTTGGAGCAACCGTTTTATTGCTATTGATAGGTCTTTTAATGAGCTATTCATTATCATCTTATACTGTTATACAGCATGGTTTTACGGATACACACTTCTTCATAAGGCAACTAATAGCTGTAATAGTTGGTATTGGATTTATGGTAATTCTTTCAAAATTAAATGCAGACATTTGGTTTAAACCCATTGGGATTATACTATTTCTATTATTCTTGGCTATTTTATTAATAATGCCTCTTTTATCTGAAAACTTTGTAAGAAGTGTAGGTGGAGCTAAACGGTGGATAGATTTTGGAGCAATATCAATTACCCCTGTTGAGTTTTATAAGATAGGATTTATTATGTTTATCTCTCTTAGTTTAGTTCGTACTAGATTACCAATGGGAGCAATGGAACTTAGAGATGAGATAAGAATTTTTATACCATATCTATTTATATTGGTTCTCTCAACTCTGCTTATAGCTGTTTTTCAAAAAGATTTGGGTCAAACTATTGTTATATCCATTACTCTACTTGTTCTATTTATATTGGTAGGGAGTAGTTTTCGTTTCTTTTCCATACTTTTGGGAGTAGGAGCTATAGGTCTTAGTCTGCTCATTATTACTCAACCTCATCGTGTAAAAAGAATTAAAGAGTGGTTTCTCTCTTTTGACAATTCTGCCAATAGATTAGAGACTTACCAAATTAGTAATTCACTTGATGCCATTAATCACGGTGGATTTTGGGGTCAAGGGCTTGGGAATGGTCAATATAAATTGGGTTTTTTGTCGGAAGTACACACCGATTTTATACTATCTGGAATGATTGAGGAGCTTGGATTTATATCTATCTTTATTGTAGTTCTAACTATGCTTTTTATTATATTTCGTATATTTAAGATAGCAGCAAGAGTAGAAAATCCTGTATATTATCTATTTTGTGTAGGGGTGGCTCTACTTTTAGCTCTATCTTTTTTAATTAATAGTTTTGGAATATCTGGAATTACTCCTATTAAGGGTATTGCTGTGCCATTTTTAAGCTATGGTGGTTCTCAAATTGTCGCCTCCTGCATTAGTATAGGACTTATTTTAATGATTTCTAAGAATATTGTACGAAGATAACTTTTCTTATTGGTTAAACTCATCTTTTTTGACCTCAAATATATAACCGACAAAAGTGTATTTACTCATTCTTTTTATAAATTGTTGATTGTTTATAAAGTTTATCTTGTTTTTGTTCTATTTTAACATATTCTACATAATAATCTGAAATATTTTTTGTATAATATAGCATGGAAGAAGCAAAAGAACTATTGAAAAAGTTAAAAGTTGTCTCACTGTTAGATTTAGCCTTAATTACTCCATCGGGATATAATAATACAGCACTTTCTGACGAGATAAAGGTAGGAGAGGTTCAAACCTTTAGAGCTAGAGTAGATGAGCTTAAGAGTTTTAAAGGCAAATTTTTAAGAGTGGTCTTTTATCTACCTGACCTTAAAGAGGAGCTTGTAGCAATATTTTTTCGAGTCACCTCTTATCATTATGACTGTTTTAAAGTTGGAACTTATCACTATATTCAAGGCAGGGTGACTCAATATAAGGGTCAAATACAGATGTCTCAACCAAAATCTATAAATAGAGTAGAAGAGATTATTCCTAAATATTCAACACCAATAAAAGAGTATGAGATAAGGGGGCTAATAGAGCATTATATTACCGAAGATGCCCTATATAAAGAGGGATTAAAGAGTAAAGAGGTATCTGTATTGATGAAACTGCACTATCCAAAAGTGAAAGAGGATATAGAGAATATTGATATAGAGGCTTTAAAATTTATAGAGGCTTTTAACCATATCAAAAAACTAAAAGGAAAAAGAGTCGATTTTCCCGCTTTAGAGGCATTGAATGGTAATACAGATGAGCTTATAAAACAACTTCCATTTATATTGACCAAAGAGCAAGAGAGAGTTATTTCTGATATAAGAAAAGACCTAAAACGAAAAAGTCGAGCAACTAAAAGATTAATTATTGGTGATGTTGGTTCTGGAAAAACTGTAATAATTTTAGCTAGTGCAGTAGTGGCATATCCACATAAATCTATCTTAATGGCTCCTACTTCACTTTTGGCTATGCAGATATATGAAGAGGCGGTTAAGTTTATGCCAAAACATATCAAAATAGCATTAGTTAAACAGACAAATAGTATAGGTGATTACTTCAATGCCGATTTTATTATTGGAACTCATGCCATATTATATAAAGATAATCTACCAAAAGCTCCACTCATTATGATAGATGAACAACATAGGTTTGGAACAAAACAGAGAGCAATGTTAGATAAGATGATGGCAGAGGGTAAGAGAAAACCCCATTTTCTACAATTTTCTGCCACTCCAATTCCAAGAACACAAGCGATGATGGAGAGTGAACTGATAGATGTAAGTTTAATTACCTCTACTCCATTTAAAAAGGATATTACAACAGAAATTATAGGACGGAAAGATTTTTATAGACTATACAAAGAGATAAAAAAGGAGATATTAAAAAATAATCAGGTTCTTATAGTCTATCCTTTAGTTGAAGAGAGTACAACTATACCATATCAATCTATTGATGAGGGGAGAGGATTTTGGGAGAAAAGATTTAAAAATGTATTCGTAACACATGGTAAAGATAAAAGAAAAGAGGAGATTTTACTAGAATTTAGGGAAAAGGGTGATATTTTACTTGCTACAACAGTTGTTGAGGTTGGAATTTCACTACCTAGACTTACGCTGATAGTAATTGTTGGTGCTGAGAGATTAGGACTAGCCACTCTCCATCAATTAAGGGGTAGAGTTGGACGACTTGGGTTAAAAAGTTGGTGTTACCTATTTACAAATGATACAGATAATTTTAGATTAAAATCTTTTACTAAAACATTAAGCGGGTTTGAAATAGCAAAACTTGACCTAAAATTTAGAAAAAGTGGTGATATTTTAGATGGGACAATTCAGAGTGGATTAGAGTTTAAATGGTTAGATTTAGCAGAAGATGAAAAAATAGTACAAGAGGCAAAAAAAGCAATTCATTATATAAATTATTAATTTTTTCCAACCTCATTTTAAGTGTAAATTAAGCAAAAGCCCGATATAATGGCATTTATAAAAGGTTATTTAATAATTTATTGTTAAGGGCAAATCGATTGGAAAAAATCTTGGTAAAATGGCTATATTTTGGGCTTTACTTAAATTTGCCATATTTTGCAAATGCCTATTTTTCCAGCATTGAACCGACACAAGAGTTGTATTGAAATCACCATATACATATTTTTGTTTAGGTTTAACACAAATTGAACCGACACAAGAGTTGTATTGAAATTTGCTTGTTATTTATTTTATTTTCTCCGAAATTTTCATTGAACCGACACAAGAGTTGTATTGAAATTACTAATAAAAAATATATTTAAAGTGGTAAATAAAGATATAGATAAAAATAAGTTTAAAAAGTTGCTTATAGAGTTAATATGAGATGATACAATAATAGTTGGCTATAAAT
>CAZROY010000024.1:0-4694 GCA_964601885.1 uncultured Sulfurovum sp.
AATGTAAATTCCGAAATAGTTGATAATATATTAGATGATGGATTTATACCGGTTATTGCTCCAATTGCTACAGGCTCTAAGATGGGTCACCCCGGATTTAATATTAATGCCGACTTAGTAGCTAGTAAAATAGCAGTTGCCCTAAAGGCTAGAAAGGTTCTATTTTTAACAGACACCAAAGGTGTTTTAGATAGGGAAATGAATTTAATTAATACTTTAGATATAAAAAGAACAGAAGAGTTAAAGAGAGATGGTATAATTAATGGTGGTATGGTTCCAAAGGTAGATGCTTGTATAGAGGCATTAAGAGGTGGCGTTAAAAAGGCTCATATTATAGATGGCAGAGTAGAGCATTCGATGTTATTAGAGATATTAACTAGCTCTGGCATTGGAACTTGTATTGAGTTATAACTTCTATGAGAGAGAGTATTAAGATATTTTACCAAGATATTGGTAACTCATTTAGAGATTTATTACCAATTATTATAGTTGTTACTATGTTTCAGACATTTGTTATTAAGAGTGTTCCTGAGAATTTAATATCTATTGTAATTGGATTAAGTATAGTTGCCGTTGGATTAGCTCTATTTATTCGTGGATTAGAGTTGGGTATTTTTCCAATTGGAGAGAGTTTAGCTATCGATTTTGCAAGGAAAGGCTCTCTATTTTGGCTGTTACTATTTGCATTTACAATAGGCTTTTCGACCACTGTGGCTGAACCTGCTTTAATTGCAATTGCCAATAAGGCATCAATTATTAGTCACGGTTTAGTTAATGCCTTTTGGCTTAGAATGACTGTGGCACTATCAGTTGGTTTTGCCATAGCTTTAGGTACTCTAAGAATACTATTAGGTCACCCCATTCAATATTATATTATTAGTGGATATATTCTTGTTGTCTTAATAACCTTTTTTGCACCAAAAGAGATAATAGGGTTGGCTTATGATAGTGGAGGGGTTACCACTTCAACAGTCACTGTCCCTTTGGTCGCATCTCTTGGAATAGGGTTAGCTTCTAGTATTAAAGGAAGAAATCCAGCTATTGATGGGTTCGGTCTTATCGCTTTTGCATCTTTAACCCCAATGATATTTGTCCAAATTTATGGAATTATTGTGTATTCATTTGGTGATACCTCATCTGTTAATATAGTTCAAACTGCTATTGAGACAGCTTCAGCTACTCATAAAGCAGTAAACTTCTCATTTATGAATGCTATATTGGAGTTATTAGGTGTATTTAAAGATGTAGCACCTATACTCGCTGTTATATTCTTTTTTCAATATATGGTTATACGAAAGCGTGTAGCTCATTTACATAAAATTATAGTTGGTATAGTTCTTGTTATATTGGGACTTTATGCTTTTATTGTTGGTTTGGAGATGGGACTGTTTCCCATTGGTGAATCTATAGCTTTTGAATTGACAGCTATGAAGAGCAACTATCTTATATATCTTTTTGGATTTTTAATTGGATTTGCAACAACTATGGCAGAACCGGCACTTTTAGCAATTGCTATTAAGGCTCAAGAGGTGAGTGAGGGGGCTATTAATCAAAATATATTAAGAAGTGTGGTAGCATTAGGAGTTGCAGTTGGTATTGGGCTTGGTGCATATAGAATTGTGGTTGGTGACCAAATTCATTACTATATTATTGCTGGATATAGTGTAGTAATTATTATGACCTATTTTGCTCCGCAATATATTATCCCTATAGCTTATGATAGTGGAGGGGTTACCACCTCAACTGTTACAGTACCTTTAGTTGCAGCATTGGGACTTGGATTGGCAGAGAATATTGATGGACGAAATCCACTTATTGATGGATTTGGTCTTATCGCCTTTGCTTCTCTTTTTCCTATGTTAACAGTTATGGGATATGGTATCTATGGAGATATTATAAAAAGAAATTTCAAAAGGAGTAAACAATGAAATTTATAGCATTGGTAGCTATTATGCAGGATAAAGATGAGGTAAGAGCCATAGATGTGGCAAAGGAGGCAGGTGCTGGTGGTGTTACTATTATTCATGGAAAAAATATTGGATTGGAGGAGAAAAAGATATTTTTTGGTCTAACTTTAGAAGAGAATGTTTCAGTATTACTCTTTATTTTACCTAAACGGTTATCATTAACAGTAATGAAAGCCCTCAGAGATGAGTTTGATATAAAAAATCGCAAGAGTGGGAATATACTTTTTACATTCCCTTTAAGTCATGTATCTGGTCTTGACACAAATGAGTTACATAAATTTGAAGATAATATTAAAACTATGTTATAACGGAGGATAAAAATGTTAGTAGAAAATGTAATGACCCCATCAGATAAATTAATTATAGTTTCACCTATGGCAACAGTTAGAGAGGTGTTGGGATTGATGAAAAAGAATGGTATTCGTTCTATTATTGTTGATAAAGTTAAACCACATGGTGCGTATGGATTGGTGACTTTTAAAAATATTTTAGAGAGTATTGTCGCTGAAGATGGTGATATTGATTTATTAAATGTTTATGATATAGCATCAACCCCTGCCATTTCAGTATCAGCGAAATTGGATATTAGATACGCCTCGCAGATGATGATAAAAAATAGTATTAAAAGATTGCTTATATTGGATAATAATGAGTTAAAGGGGATTTTAACTATGGCAGATATTATAGAAACTTTAATGGAAAAAATAGATTAATATTGTAAATATGACATTATAAAGTAGATAATCATAAAAAGATACCAAAAAAAATAGTTTTTAAGCTTTTTTATTAAGATAAAATTTAATATAATTGATTAAATTTTATAATTAGAGATGGAGAGTTTATGAACTTGCAAAAAGTGGTATCAGGTTTCTTTTTTATTTTAGCGATGACAATTAATTTTGGTTTTTTTTATGGAGACATAGATAATCCAGAACTTCATAGTATCTATGAGTTGTTTGTTGCTTTGGTTATTAGTCTTATATCTACAGTATTGAAAATTGGAGATAAGACTCAACTTGGTGCCGTACTATTGGCTACAAGTTTGGTTGCTGATATTCAGCTACTATCTGCTGTTATTGTCTGGACAGTTACAGAGTATCTCTCTATTGTTGATGTTGAAGCTTTTGCGGCCATTATATCCCTCTCAGGTGGAGCTTTATTGGCTAATATTACATCTGTTATTCTATATATAGGTGAAACATTAAAATCTAAGAGGTAATTATTATGGAGCATAATAATAATGCCCTTTGGATTATTTTACAAAAATTAAGAACACCTCTTTTAGTAATTATTGTGACCTACTCAATAGCAATATTAGGTATGGTTTTAATTCCGGGAGTAGATGATAATGGAAAAGTATATCATTTATCCTTTTTTGATGCTTTCTATTTTGTATCATATATGGCATCAACTATCGGTTTTGGAGAAGCTCCCTATACATTTACCTATACTCAAAGATTATGGGTAGCAGTATGTATATATATTACTGTTGTGGGTTGGTTTTATGGAATTGGTGCTTTAGTCTCTGCTGTTACAGATAAAACGCTTAAATTTGAGATAATGAAAAATAGTTTTAGAAAAAAGGTTAAAGAAATTTCAAATGATTTTGTTATAATATTGGGTTACACTTATGTAAATGCAGAGATTATAAAGAGATTTCATTCCGTTAATATAGAAACAGTTTTAATAGATAAAGATGAAGATAAGATTAACCATTTTTTATTAGAGGAGTCTAGTAGAGATGTTCCCGTAATGATAGGAAATGCACTATTAGGTGAGACTCTTCAAGATGCAGGGATTACTCGCCCTAACTGTAAAGCTATTGTATCACTGTTTAATAATGAGGAGAAGAACCTTCGTATAGCAATTTTAACGAAATTTCTCAACTCCAAAGTAAAGGTAGTTGCAAAATCCACTCTTAAAGATATTACTGTGTCGATATTAGATACAGATATAGCAAAGGCACTAAATCCTTTTGAGATTTTTGCAAAGAGAGTTGATATTGCATTAAAATCTCCACATGTATTGGTTTTAGAGAATTGGATTTATCAAAATAGTGATTTAATGAACAAGGCGATGTTTCTACCAAAAGGGAAATATATAGTGTGTGGATATGGTAGATTTGGAAAAGCTTTACAAGAGAAATTTGAGAAACATCGATTGGATTATGTTTTTATTGATGAGAAGAGAATAGCAAGTCATGAGATGATAGAGAGTCGAAAATTTATTAGGGCAAATCCAGATGATAGAGATGTACTTTTAAGTGCTGGTATAGAAGATGCAGTTGGGTTAATAGTCGGAACAAAAAATGATATTGCCAACCTGTCTATTATAATAACAGCCAAAAAGTTAAATCCAAATATATATTTAATAGCCAGAGAGAACACTATGCAGGAGGTGAGTATTTTTCAGGCTGCTAGAATAGATTGGGTCTTTATGATTGAGAAAATACTAATTAACAAGACCTCTTTAGCACTAAGTAAACCTTTAAAATACCGTTTTTTAAAGTTAATTTTAAAAAAAGATGAGGCTTGGGCTGAAACTTTAGTGAAACTACTTAGAAGAAGTATTGGTGTAAATCCAATCATAACAGCCTTAAGAATAAATGAAGAGGAGAGTTATGCTATTTATAATGAGCTTTTAGTAGGACATGAGATAAGAGTAGATGTACTACTCCACTCTTTGAGTAATTGGAAAAAAAATAATAGTATCGTTCCACTTCTTATT
>CAZROY010000025.1:0-9039 GCA_964601885.1 uncultured Sulfurovum sp.
GGATTTTGACCTATCTAAACCGATAGCTTTTAAGGTTCGTATTAGTAAAGATGATAATTTTACTAGAATGAGTATCTTAAAAATTGAGTCTTTAAAAGATGCAAAAAAAGAAAAAGTTAAAATTAAAAAAGAGATAAAAGATACCCCACCCCCTGAAACCTTTTTACCACCAATCACTATATCTATTAATCTTATGTCCGATACAAAAATTATAGAAGATTTATATGATTTAGCACAAAAACATAGTGGAAGGTATCCTTTAAATTTATCTATTAAATCTGATTTATCAGATGTAATTATAGAATCCAATATGAGAGTAAGTCAAACAATAATAAATGAGGTAAAGGCACTTGGGGTTGATATAGAGGAATTCAAAGATTATAAAATGGTAATATAATAGACGAATTTTTGTTTGCAATATTTAATCTATAAAAATAAGGAGATATTATGATAGTAGGAATTGAGGGTATTATAGAGAAAAAAGAGCCAACTTTTATACATCTAAATGTAAATGGGATTATTTATAAAATTATTGTATCTATTCATACATCAGGTAAATTAACAAACAAGAGAGTAAAACTATTAATATCTCAAATTATACGAGAAGATACAAATCTTTTGTATGGTTTTTTGGACGAGAGTGAAAAAAAGATGTTTGATACACTTCTTAAAATTAATGGAATTGGAGCAAAAGTGGCAATGGCTACATGTTCTACATTTACACCATCTCAATTTTCTCAAATTATCTCAAATAAAGAGATAAATCTTCTAAAAAAAGTTGTAGGTATTGGAGTTAAATCTGCTAATCGTATATTAATTGAATTAAGCGATTTTGCTATAGAGAATAATCATATAGATAGTAATATAGGTGATGCCATTTTAGCATTGGAGAGTTTGGGATTTAAAAAAGAGCATATTCAAAAAGCTCTGATTGGTGCTACAGGAGATACAGCAGATATTGTAAAATATGGTTTAAAGAAATTACAAAAATATTGAGAAAAAGTATCGGGGTTTTTGCTAAAAGTTATTAAAGTATATTTTGGATAGAATTCACAAAATTAAATCTAAACTCATCTGTTTAAGGAACTTCAAACAATGTCTTGTCATAAATCATATATTACAACACCAATCTATTATGTAAACGATGTTGCCCATATTGGACACGCTTATACCACTATTATCGCTGATACTCTAGCTAGATATGCTAGACTTATTGGTCAAAATACCTTTTTTTTAACAGGAACTGATGAACATGGTCAAAAGATAGAGGAGTCTGCAAAAAAAAGAGGTAAAAATATTAAAGCCTATGCTGATGAAATATCAGCTTCATTTAGAAATCTTTGGAATGAATTTGACATATCTTATGATAAATTTATTAGAACTACAGATAGTGACCATATAAAAGGTGTCCAGAAAGCATTTACTATTATGTTTAAAAATGGAGATATATATAAAGATAGATATAAGGGTCACTACTGTATCTCTTGTGAAACTTTTTTTCCAGAGACTCAATTGGTTAGTGGAGAGTTTTGTCCAGATTGTGGAAAATCAACATCTATAGTTGAAGAGGAGAGCTATTTTTTTCGGCTATCTGCATACCAAGATAGGCTTTTGAAGTGGTATAAAGAGAGTCCAAACTGCATATTACCAAAGAGTAAAAGGAATGAAGTTATTAGATTTGTAGAGGGTGGATTAAATGATTTATCTATTACAAGAACAAGTTTTGATTGGGGTATAAAGTTACCACAAGAGTTTAACGACCCAAAACATGTTATGTATGTTTGGCTTGATGCCTTAATGAACTATGTAACAGCATTAGGCTATGGAACTAATGAGGCTAATATGGATTTTTGGCCAGCTAGAGTTCATTTAATAGGTAAAGATATTTTAAGATTTCACGCTATTTATTGGCCATCATTTTTAATGAGTTTAGGTTTGCCACTTCCAAAACATATAGGGGTTCACGGTTGGTGGACGCGAAATGGTGAAAAGATGAGTAAATCCAAAGGGAATGTAGTAAACCCAAAAGAGGTAGCAGATGCTTATGGATTAGAAAATTTTAGATATTTTATGTTAAGAGAGGTACCTTTTGGTGGAGATGGTGATTTTTCACAAAAAGCTTTAATTGATAGAATTAACTCCGATTTAGGTAATGATTTAGGAAATCTATTAAATCGTCTTATTGGAATGAGTAGTAAATATTTTAATGGAAAAGTTGAGTCAGATTTAGTAGAAAAGTACTATAAAAAGGAGTTTGATGAGGTCAATAACTCATTAGAGAAGTTAGAGCCGTATCTATTTGAGCTTCAACTACATAGATATTTAGAGGAGTTATGGAGACCTTTAACGATTGCTAATAGAGCAATAGATAAGTATCAACCATGGAGTATGATAAAAGAGGGGAAAATTGATGAGACTATGGCTTTAAATGGATTAATTGCTACAATTCTTGCCAAAGTATCTTTAATGTTACATGCTGTTATGCCAAATACCACTTCAACTATCGCTAATGCTTTGGGTTTTGAGATTACAGCTGATAATTTTGAAAAAATTATACGAAAAGGTGAAGTTTTACCTCCATTTATAATTGAAAAACGAGAGCCACTATTTCCAAGAATAGAAAAAGAGCTATTGGTTGAAAATCGAGTTAAAGAGCAAAGAGAACTAAAAGAGGTCAAACAAGATAAAAAGCAAATTAAGAGTACAACAGCTATTGGAGTAGAGGAGTTTTTCCGAACTTCACTTAAGATTGGTACTGTAGTAGAGGCAGTTGAGATTAAAAAAAGTAAAAAACTACTACTACTTCAGGTTGATATTGGAGAGGATAAACCAAGACAGATTGTGGCAGGAATAAAAGAGTGGTATGGTGTAGATGATATTTTAAATAAACAGGTCTGTGTTATTGCAAATCTTAAACCAGCTAAACTTATGGGAATAGAGAGTGAAGGAATGTTATTAACTGCTAAAGATAGTAATGGTTTATGTTTAATTACTCCAGAGAGATTAAAAGATAATGGTACTCAAATTAGTTAGATAAACATAGTTTCAACCTAATCGTTTTTGGCGATTGGGTAGTTTACATAAAGAAGTTGTCTATCTTTTAAAATTTTAGATAGTGCAACGATATTCAAAAGAGGCTTCATTAACTTAAGGCTTTTATGTTTTTCTTGAAAAATATTAAATTTACCTGTATATACTAAAAGCTAAAACCTGTTATTAACCCTAAATATAAGGGTTGATAATATTATTCAAAACAAATTTAGGGCTGGGGAATGTCAGTTTTTAACCAAAAAAAGACCATTTTCAATATGAGTAGTATGTGGAAATTGGTCAAAAAATGCACCTTTTTTTATGGTGTGAGTTTTGCTCAACTCCTTTAAATCCCTAACCAATGTTTCTAGGTTACATGAGATATATATGATATTTTCTATATTGGATATAAGTTTTATAGTCGCACTATCTAGTCCAGCTCTTGGTGGGTCAACTAGAACAGTTGAAAAATTATAACTATTTAAATCTATATTTTCTAATCTTCTAAATCTCCTTTTGCTACTTAATGCTTCTGTCATCTCTTGTGATGAGAGTCGAATAAACTCTATATTGTTAACCTTATTGAGTTTACAGTTCTCTTTTGCTGAATTAATAGAGTTTTTGCTTATCTCTGTAGCTAAAACCTTGTTAAAATATTTGGATAGTGGAATAGTAAAATTTCCAAGTCCGCAATAACTCTCTAAAAAATCACCATATCCAATACTTTTAGCCTGTTTGATTGCCCACTCTACCATTTTAATATTTATCATCGGATTTGGTTGAGTAAATCCACCCTCATAATATCTATATATGTACTCCCTACCATCTATAGATAATTTTTGGGTGATAAACTCTCTACTTAAAGTGAGTTTCTGTTTTCTACTTCTTCCAATAATGGATATATCAATTTTCTTTTCCAACTCTTTTGCTTTTTCTTCCCAATTTTTATCTAATTTTTTATGATATATCATAGTAACTAAACACTCATTTGAGGTTGATGCTAAAAACTCTATGGCAAAAAGTCTATCTTTTAAAATTTTAGATAGTGCAACGATATTCAAAAGAGGCTTCATTCTACTCTCTATAGAACTTATAACCTTTGGACACTCATCAATGTTAATACTCCCTTTTTTATCTAGTCGTCCCATAGCATAACTTATGCCATTATCATTATGCCAAATTCTAAATTCAGCTCTTGCTCTATAGTTTGAGTTTACATCACTAAAAATCTCTAAACTCTCTATACCAAAGTGTGAGAGTTTAGAGAGAACTCTCCTTTTTTTATTCTCTAACTCCTCTTGATATGAGATATTATATATGGTACATGAGCCACACTCTCCAAAATGTTTACAGTTCAATCTACTTCCTAATATTTTTTAATGATATTTTATCTAATATTGATATAATATCTTCAATGATGAACAGAAAAACAAAATGGCTATTTTCCTTTAGCATATTACTTTTATTAATATTGATAATTGAGATTATATATATTAAGCAGGGCAACTCTTTAAACAAAGATACTATTGCACAAAAAGAGAAGTTTATATTACTCTCTACAATTCCAGACCTTGCTATCTCTACAGAGGCGAACTATATCCGTTATAGAAGTTTAAGTGACCTCTTTTCAATATATAGAGATGACCCAGAGTTAAGAGAGCAGTTTCCTACTACATTTGTATATTCACATTCACACATTTTAAATAAGGATAGTAATATTGAAAAGTAAGATAAATCTCTATTTAATAGAGTTTGCGATTAATGCAATATTAAGGGCAAAGGGTAAAAATATATTTATTATGGTGGTATTTACTACTCTTGTGGCACTCTTAAGCTCTATATTTTTTATTACCTCATCTATCAAATATGAACTAGATACCACAGTCGAGTCTCTACCTGACATTATAGTTCAAAAAATAAAGGCGGGAAGGGAGTATGATATAGAGACCAATAGAGTAGATAATATAATATCTATAGCAGGAGTTGAGAGTGCCTCTCCTAGAGTTTGGGGATATTACTATTTTGCCAATGCAGGGGTTAACTTCTCTATTGTAGGAATTAATCAATATGAAGAGCAGTATAAAAGTAGTTTAGAGAGCATTGTTGAGAAGATAGATTTTGATAAACTAGAGGCAAATAATAGTATGCTTTTAGGTAGAGGGGTTAGAGAGATTATGAAAAAAAGTTACTATAGAGACTATTTTAATTTTATAAAGCCGAATGGAAAACTAAAAAGGGTTTATATTGCAGGAGTTTTTAATGCAGAAACAAATTTAGAGTCTAATGATATGATTATTTTGCCACAAAAAGATGCAAGAGAGATATTTGGTATGAGTGAAGATATGGCAACTGACATTGTAGTAAGAGTTTCAAATCCACAAGAGATACCAACTGTTGCAGGAAAAATTAAACTTTTATATCCCGATACAAGAGTTATTACAAAAGATGATTTAAAAGTAAGCTATCAAAATATCTTTGATTATAAGAGTGGTGTCTTTCTTGCCCTATTTACAATCTCTATATTTACATTTTTTATAATTATTTATGATAAAACAAGTGGATTAAGTAGCCAAGAGAAGCAGGAGATAGGAGTTTTGAAAGCTGTGGGTTGGAGTATAGATGATATTTTAAAAGAGAAATTTTATGAGGCATCTATTATATCTATTATCTCATATACTCTAGGTATAATTATAGCCTTTGGATTTGTATATATTTTTCATGCCCCAATCTTAAGGGGAATTTTTGAGGGGTATTCACAGCTCAAAACAGATTTTTCGTTACCGTTTCTATTTGATATTCAGACCCTATTTTTAATCTTTTTTCTATCTGTACCTATATATATTGGAGCTACCATAATTCCAGCTTGGAGAGCTTCATCTTTAGATGTTGATGAGGTAATTCGATGATAGAACTTAAGAGTGTAACGAAAATCTATGAGATAAATAGAGATACTCAAGTAGTAGCAGTAAGAGATCTATCTTTTAATATCAAAGAGGGAGAATTAATAGTATTAAAAGGGGTTAGTGGTAGTGGAAAGAGTACAATTCTCTCACTTATTGCGGGAGTAAGCAGACCAACAGAGGGTGATGTTATAGTAGATAATAAAAGGGTATCTAAACTTCCTGATAATTTTGCATCTACATATAGACAAGAAACCATAGGATTTATTTTTCAAAAATATAATCTTATTCCTTCTCTATCAGTAAAAGATAATGTTTTAATTCCATTAATTCCAATTAATCCTAATGAGAATGAGGCAGAGAATAAATTAAATAGAGTATTAAAGCAGTTTAATTTAAAAGATAAAAGAGATACTATAGTTAAAAACCTATCAGGGGGAGAACAACAGAGGGTAGCCATTGCTAGAGCATTAATTAACAGTCCAAAAATTATAATAGCAGATGAGCCAACAGCAAATCTTGATGAGGTGTTGTCTCTAAATTTTATTAAACTTTTAAGTAGATTAAAAGATGAAAATAGGACTATAGTGGTGGCAACACATGACCCACTATTTTTCAATTTAGATATTGTAAATAGAGTTATAGAGATAAAAAATGGGAAAATTATCAAATTCTCCATTTAATATCTCATAATATAAATTTGCAATGTTAAGTTTATTTAACTGCCTTTCCTAAATCCCACATAGGCATAAATATTCCAAGTGCCATTAACAAAACTAGTCCAGCAATAAATAGAAGCATAATAGGTTCGATATAAGCCGCTAGATTGTCAATAAGGTCTTGAAATCTACTATCATAATAATTTGTTACTTTTTCCAACATCATATCCAACTGTCCACTACTCTCTCCAGCTCTTATCATCTGCAATAGCATATTCTCAAATAGTTCTGTTTGTTCAAAGGCATCCGACAAAGATATACCGCGTGATATATTAGCATTTACTGTTAATAGTTTTTGTTTAATATATAGATTTTCAACCATGTCAACAGCAGTATCTAACGCTTCAGATACAGGAATACCGGCTTTTACTAACTCTCCAAAAACCAATGTATATTTGTGCATTGTTGCAAAAAATATAATTTTATGGATTAAGTAAAATTTGGGATGGACTAAAATTTTGTCTATTTTATATTGAAAATTTGAATTACTTTTATATGTGTGTATAAATATAAAAATGGTAACTCCTAAAAAACCCAATACATAGAGACCATAATTATTTAAAATATTTTCCAAAAAGAGTAATATTTGTGTTGGAAGAGGCAACTCCGCCTTAAATTTCTCAAATATCTCTTTAAATTTAGGAACAACTATCATAATTAGAATGGTAAAGGCTATACCCATCGCTACAAATGTAATGAGTGGTGTACGAATAGCCTTTTTAAATTTTTTTGTATTATCCCTGATAGACTCCAAAATGTCAGCAAGTTTGTGGTATGCACCTGCTATATTTCCTGTTTTCTCTCCCAGATTTGTCATGGCGAGAGTTACATGTCCAAAATCTTCTCTAAAAGGCTCTATAGAGTCACTTATCCCTTTACCTGCATTAATATCGTTACCAATAGTTGTATATATACTTTTGAGTCTCTCATTCTCTGTATTTTTTGCTACCTCATCAATTGAGTCGTGAATTGATATACCAGCATCTGTCATAACCGCTATCTGTCTAATAGATGAAATTTTATTTCCAATATCTATTTTTGGTTTAAAGGAGTTTTTTATATCCTCCAACGCGTCACCTATTCTGGAGGCAATATCTGGAGTTGTCTCCTCAGCTTTTAGGATATTAAACCCATTAAACTCCTGTTTTGCCATTCTAATGGCACTTATTTTACTTTTCGCCTTTATAATCTCTTCTGTTCGCTTACCTCTACGACTCATTGTAACTTTATAGTAATTCATATCTCCTACCTTGCAACTCTAAGTACCTCTTCTAATGAAGTTCTACCTTTTAAAGCTTTATTAATACCATCTTGAAGCATAGTAATAAACCCTTCTCTATATGCTTGTTCCCTCATTTTCTCTTTAGATGCACCATTTGCTATCATAGTTGATAACTCCTCTGATATAAGAAGTACCTCGGAAATCATTTCTCTTCCGATATATCCACTATTATTACAAACTGCACACCCTTTACCTTTATAAAATTTTGGATTTGGTGGTAGATACGCCTCTATCTCTTTTAGGTTGTCTGGGTTGACATGTTCATCTTCCTCTTTACAAACCTCACAAATTTTTCTAACAAGTCTCTGTCCTTGAATTCCAATAACAGCTCCGGCTAAAAGATAATTCTCAATTCCCATATCCTGCATTCTATTGATTGCTGATATTGCATCATTTGTATGTAAAGTTGATAAAACTAAATGACCCGTAAGAGCCGCTTCTATTGCAATTCTCAGAGTCTCTTGGTCCCGTATCTCTCCAATCATAATCTTATCTGGGTCTTGTCTAAGAATTGAGCGAAGAGCAGTCGCAAAGGTTAAACCTGTATTCGCACTAACCTGAACCTGCTGAATTCCACTCATCTGATACTCCACAGGGTCCTCAACTGTAATAATTTTATCTTTTACATCAATAATGGCATTCAATGCTCCATATAGAGTTGTTGTTTTTCCTGAACCGGTAGGACCTGTCACTAACATAATCCCATAAGGTGACCTAATCCCCTTTATAAACTTTTTATAAGCTATTGGATTCATTCCTGCATCTTCCAATTTTACTAAAGCCTTAGATTTATCCAGAATTCTCATTACAATAGATTCCCCAAATAGGGTGGGGAGGGTTGATACCCTAAAATCATACACTTTTCCATTTATTATCTGTGTAAATCTACCATCTTGCGGTTTTCTTTTCTCTGCAATATCAAGATTGGATAGAAGTTTAGTTCTTGATGCTAAAGGTCCAAAGATAATCTTCTCTAAAGTAAAATACTCTTGAAGCATACCATCAATTCTATATCTGACTATACAGTTATGTTCAGTCGCCTCTATATGAATATCACTTGTCTTATTATCAATAGCTGCCCTTAAAATAGTCTCAATAAGTTTTAAAA
>CAZROY010000026.1:0-3140 GCA_964601885.1 uncultured Sulfurovum sp.
TTAAGTAATTTTTTAAAAATTTCAAAATCTAAAAATCCATTCTGCTCTATAATCTCTTTTATCTTTTCTCTTGAAAAATCCCACCACTTTATCTTTAAAAGCCATATTATATCATCTCTATTATATCTGTATTTAATTATCTTAGCTGGATTACCAACTACAATAGCATAGGAAGGTACATCTTTTGTGACTACAGCACTAGCCCCAATAATAGCTCCATCTCCGACATTTATGCCTTTTAATATAACAGCATTTGCACCAACCCAAACATCACTACCCAAAGTTGTTATTATATTATCTTTATCATAATTCTTATAACCCTTAACAAAATTTCCACTATGCTCATAAAGATAAAAAGAGTGTGTGGTAACTTGAGTATTATGTTCCCACAATCCAATATAACAGCCGTGTGCAATGGAGCAGAATTTCCCAATTTCTGATTTATTCACAATTGAGTATTGTGAGATATAGCTATATCTCCTAGAGTGCTATTATGTAATTCATAATACTCTTTTAAACGGGAATACTGTTTTAAATGTGAATTAGTAACTTTAGCACTTTTAGCAATAGTGACATGATTTTCAATACTATTTGACATCTATCCACTCAATCATCTTTTTTAATCCATCTTTAAATGGTATAAGTTTTCTATTATATAGAGATAGAAGTTTACTATTATCTGCATATATTCCAAATTGGTCGCCTTTTGTTCCAGCAGTTACTACTATCTCTTTTTCTATTCCACTATACTCTTTTATAAGAGCTAAAATCTCTTTAACTGTTGTTTTTTTGCCTGTTCCAACATTAATTATCTCATTTGTAAATTTGCTATTTTTAGATGCCTCTATTGTAATATCTACTACATCATCAATATAGATTAAATCTCTAAATCTATCTAAACTTCCCTTTACCTCTACTCTATTAAATTTTTTATCAAAAAACTGCTTTAGATATATACTTACCATTCCCTGTTTAAGATTTTCTAAATTCTGCCCAACACCATAAACATTGAAATATCTTAAAGAGACAAACTCGATATTAAACTCTTTAGAAAAAATATCCAGATATTTCTCACTTGCTAATTTTCCAACAGCATAAAAAGATTTTGGGTTACTACTACTATTTTCACTAAACTTCTCTTTTTCTCCATCTTCGCCATAAATTGACATAGTAGAGGCGTAAATAAACCGTTTACAATCTGTTTTAATAGCGTATTGAAGGAGTTTTAGAGTTGATAGAGTATTTGTATTTAAGTCATATTCAGGCTCTTCAAAACTAATTTCTCCAGAACTCTGTCCACCAATATGAAATATGGCATTAAACTTTATATCTTTTAATCTCTCTATAGTTTTATCTTGACTAAAATCTCCATTTATAAATATTGAGCCACTTGGAATATTCTCCAAATATCCAGTTTTTAAATTATCTATAATATAGACTTCATGACCAGTTTTAATAAGCTTTTTTGCAATATTAGAACCTATAAACCCCGCTCCACCTGTAACTAAATACCTCATCTATCTCCTTTGTCTAATAATTTTTGCAGGAACTCCGCCCATAATTGAGTATGGTTTTACATCTTTAGTTACAACTGAACCAGCTCCAATAATTGAACCTTTTCCTATCTTTGTATTGGGTGTAATAACACAATTAGATGCTATCCAAATATCATCTTCTATAATAATCTCTCCATAACTATGCCCCTGCTCTCTAAATGGAATATTTGGATTATCAAAATTGTGATTTGAGGCTCTAAGCACACAATTTGAGGCTATTGCACAATTTTTGCCTATAACTATTTTTCCAAATGATGCCCCCAATTGTGAATTGGTATTTAGAGTAAAGTTATCACCAACTATCAACTCTCCATTATCATGAGCATATATGTAACTATTTTTCATAAAAGTTATATTTTTACCTAATTGAATATTCTCAAACCCTAATATAGTTACCCCTGTATCTATATTAAATCTACCATTAACTTTTTTAAATAGAGGTTTATATGCTATATATCTTAATCTTTTACCAATCTCTGTAGGTATTATAGATAGAGTTGAGATATAGATTTGAAATAGTAACTTAAATACCCTATTTATAGCTTTCAAACAGTTTATCCTCTCTCATTATCTCAACTACCTTTTTTAAATCTTTTGGAGTATCAACCGCTTTTGTTTTATATTTAGTGGGTATCATTCTTATTTTCATTCCATGCTCTATAATTCTCATCATATCTACAGACTCTATTATCTCTAGTGGGGTAGGTTGCATCTGATTATATTCAAGTAAAAAATCTCTAGTAAAAGGAATTACACAGACCTGTTTTTGCATAGGAACATTTAATATACCCTTTTTTCTACTAGGGATTGGCTCTCGACTAAAATAGATAGCATTATCCTCTAAATCCATAACCACTTTTACTTCATTCGGGTCTTCAAACTCCTCTACTGTTTCTAAATCAGCTACAAGATTGGTTATAATCACATCTTTGTCATCAAGCATAGGTTGCACTGCCTCATCTATCATCTCTGGAAAAGTTAGAGGCTCATCTCCTTGAACCATAACCATAATATCAACTTTACTATTCTCATCTTTTTCAATTTTAAGCATCGCCTCTGCACACCTATCACTACATCTCTCATGACAATCACTTGTCATTACAGCTTTTCCACCAATAGACTCAATATAATCATAAATCTCTTTATCGCAAGTAGCTACATAAACCTCTGTTAAAAGTTTACTCATTTTGACTCTTTTATACACATGCCCTATCATTGGCATACCTAGTATATCTGCCATTGGCTTATTTGGAAAACGACTTGATGCCATTCTTGCGGGGATTATTGAAATTATATTTAAGTGAGAATTGAGAATGGATAATTGAGAATTATTTTGCTCATTCTCCATTTTCAGTTCTTCATTTTCAATTACTTCTTTATTTTCCATTTTATACTCTCCATTTTTAATTATCTTTATTTCTTAATTTTTCATTCCTAATTGTCCTCATTCCTTCTCTTGCACTATCTCCCAAAAAGAAAAAGTCTAAACTATAAGCTAAAAAGGTACACCCCTCATCAATTCTCTGTTGCAATTTAGCAGGGTCAGACTCTATTACATGAAATCCATAAGGAAAATTTTTCTTT
>CAZROY010000027.1:0-3763 GCA_964601885.1 uncultured Sulfurovum sp.
GAGTGGTTCACAGAATACATGATTACAATAAAATATATTTTAGATGAGATAAATCATCACAAGAAAATTCTTATTTTAGCTAATATTATAGCTATTATCTCTATACTTTTAAGTATTCCTGTTCCTCTTCTTATACCTAAATTAATAGATGAGGTTGTATTAGGAAAAAAGGGGTGGATAACTACTACTATTGACCAATATATCTCTATTGGTTCGCCTGAATACTATATTTTAATTGTACTTATTATAACTATAACTCTTCGTGCTATTAGTTTAATTCTTAATATTATTCATATACGACTATTTACAAAAATAGCGAAAGAGGTAAGTTATAAGATTAGAAAAAGGTTATTAGAACATTTAAGAGTTGTATCTATGAGTGAGTATGATATGTTGGGTTCAGGCTCTGTATCTTCAAAAGTTATAACAGATGTTGATACAATAGATAAATTTATAGCTAGTGGTGTCGGCGAGATTATTGTAGAGGCTTTGACCATTATTGGAGTTGCATCTATTATATTTTATCTCAATTGGCAATTGGCTCTAGTTATTTTAATATTAAACCCCTTAGCTTTAGGATTTTTTTTAAGGGTCTTTAGAAATATAGCCAAGATAAAAAAGCAAGAGAATAAATCTATAGAGGTTTTTCAAAACTCTTTGATAGAGAGTTTAGAGTTATATAATCTTATTAGAGTACAAAATAGAGAGGAGTACTTCTTAGAAGATATAGACAAAAAGGCACAAGAGATTAGAAATAGAGCCTATATGTATGGATTAAAAAGTGAAATCTCCCTTAAGTTTGCACAGATGTTAATTATGTATTCACATGACACATTTAGGGCGACAGGAATTTTAATGGTCTTTTTTGGAAATATAACTATTGGGGAGATGTTAGCCATATTTGCTTATGCGTGGGTTATTATGAAGCCTATGGATAAGCTTATGAATTTTACCCACCTATATTTTAATGCTAAAGCTTCAATAAATAGATTAAATGAGATATTAAAACTTGAAATTGAACCCAAATATAGGCTTAAAATTGACCCATTTAAAGATAGAAATAGTGCCTCTATTGCTCTAAAAGGTGTATCTTTCTCTTATGATAAATCAGTTAAGGTATTAAATAATATAACTTTAGAGATAAAAGAGGGGGAGAAGGTGGCTATTATTGGAGAAACAGGAAGTGGAAAGAGTACATTGGCTCAAATATTAATAGGTCTATATCCAATCAGTTCTGGAGAGATTTTCTATAATGGGGTGGAGATAAAGGATATAGGTTACAAGAAAGTTAGAGAGAGTGTAGGTTTTGTAATTCAATCTCCTATGATGTTTAACAATACCCTTAGATTTAATTTAACTTTGGGTAAGGATTATAGTGATAAAAAGATATATGAGGCTCTAAAGGTGGCTCAACTATATGATTTTATAAAGGAGTTGAAGCTTGGATTAGATACAGTTGTTGGAAAAAATGGGACAAAACTCTCAGGAGGTCAAAAACAGAGATTATCTATTGCTAGAGTCCTATTGGATAATCCAAAAATTATAATTTTTGATGAGTCAACCTCATCTTTAGATAATAAAACAGAAGATAGGTTACTAAAGGCGTTAGACAACTATATTAAAGACAAGACCATTATAACTATTGCACATCGTAAAAATAGTATAGAGAAAGCAGATAGAGTTATTAATTTGAGTGATTTAATATCTTAATTTAACTCTTTAAAATAGGAGTAGTTTAGATTTGTATTGGTGAATTATCTAATCTCTAAAGAAGATTGGACTTTCTTGGCTTAGTCTGCCCATAGGGAAATCTTGGTTATCGACAATCCCAAATAGGGATTTTACAGAGGTCGAACTCCAACTCATTCCCTATAGGTCTCACATACTCATATATCCAAAGGCGTTACTTTCGACAGTTCCCGCCGTAGATAAGAATATTGTAGCAAATAATAGATACAAAATCAAGGCATTCATCTCAACGGCTAAAGACCATTGGGATTTCTGCTAATATTGTTTAAATTGGCTGTTGATGTTTTGGAGGTAAATTAAAAAAGTGTTTTGTAGAGTGATAAGTATTGGGTATCTTTTGTTTTATCTATTAAGCAATTTTAGCAATACTTAATGTATTGTAATTTAATATACAAATCTAAACAACCAAAAAAGTTAAATTATTTTTATTATTAAATAAACCCCATCCTTAAAATCTCCTCAAACTCAAAACTCTTCTGCGTCCAAAATCGAGTACCATCTTCTTGCTCTATCTCAATAAAAAACCGTTCATTCTCTTCTCTAAACTCCTTAAATTCAAGCACAGTAACAACACGACTACCCAAAACGGTAGTAGTAACCTGTTCTATCTTTTTACCCCTAAAATCCTTTCGTAAAATATCAAGTTGAGTTAATGGAACTATCTCTATCTTATTAGGATTTTCAAACAGAAACTTCCAAATCTTAAAAGCCTCTTCTCTCTCTAAGATAGTTCTATTGCCCTCTACATCTTTTCCTAAAAAGCCGTTTTTGTCTATAAAAAATAGTGTCCATTTTAGATATTTTAGTTCTGTTAGATTGTTGCAAAGGGGTTGCTCTTTGTATTTTTGGACTATTGAGTTTTTCCATCGGTAGAAGTTTTTTTGTTTTTCTCCTGTTTGGTGGGTGTTCTCTTTTTTGTGGACTATGAATTTTATGTGGGTTGTTTTTCTACCCTTTTTTTCTACCTCATAGGTCATTGTAAAAGCCATATTTTCACTACTGTTTATCTCTGCTAATGCTACATCAATTACATGTGTTTTGAACATTGAAAATTTGGGATATTGTTTCTCTCCTAAACCAATTAGTACTCTGCAATCCTCTATTGTCATCTTTGGGATTTGAGCATTAATGTAGTCTTCTGCTAACTCATATAGAGCAATAGAATATCTGCTTTTAAGGCTTTTGATTATTACTAGATTTATCTTTCCAAACATTTTTTGTTCTAAGATCATATTGATTATCTGATGAGGGAATGAGTACTCTATGATTCCATTTTTATACTCAAAACCTGCTATTAATGTAAATGACCCCCACCGTTTACTTCGTCTATCTTTACCTAAAAAATTATAGGTTACTCTAGTGTTGTTCAAAACCTCCAACTCCTGTTTAATATAAGCGTGGTTTTTATCTCCCAAATTGAAAAAATAGAGAAGTTCATCGGCAGTTATTTTAAAAACTCTACTATTTTTGTCTTTGTTAAAACTATTTTTTGCAATTTTGAGCATATAGTTATAACTCTTTCGCTGAACTGCTGTTATCTTATTGCTTATCTGTATACTAGAACTGTGTTTATCTATAATAATTGTATTGGTATTCATATCTAACATTTTAGCACTTTTTATTTATATTGCAAAATTATAGCATAGGTAAATTAAAAAAATATTTTTATTTAACCAAAGTATTAGCCGATTTGACCATTGGTATTATAGTTTTTGACCTAAAGTATTAAGAGATTTGACCTCGGTATTGGCACATTTGACCAAGAGCCTCTGCAACCCTCTATATTTCGGGCTTTGCGAATCCCTAAAAGAGAAGAAAGAGAGGGGAAAAGAGACTTAAACTATTGGAGGAGAAAAAATACCTCTATCTATTGAAAAATTCCAAAATCACATCAATATTTAAAAACATATCTAAGAGAGTTATGAGCTTTTTGTTATATAATATCAAAATTCAATAATCAGAGAAGACAATGCAAAGTGGAAAAGTAATAGCAAGTATCAAGACCATTGTTAAC